>CALAGR010000467.1 GCA_937891735.1 uncultured Pseudomonadota bacterium
TGTTGGACAGTGCCCCCGTTTCCTTGCGTGTGCGCCTTAACCGATCACGCGATGTGTCGATGGTCACGCCCGCGGGCAGGGTCTTGGCGATCTCTGCTGTCGCTGCCTTCACGTCCTGCACGACCGTGCGCGAGTTGGCGCCCATCAGCATCATCACGATGCCCACGACCGCCTCACCCCTCCCGTCGCGCGTGACCGCTCCCTGGCGGATCACCGGCGCGAACTCGACCCTCGCCACGTCCCGCACGCGGACCGGCGTACCGGCTTCGTCGTGGGTCAGCACGACCAGGCCGAGGTCGTCCGGTGACTGCACCAGGCCCTCGCCGCGCACGAGGTACTGCTCCCCGCCCCGGGTCAGATAGCCGCCTCCGACGTTGCGGTTGTTGGCTTGGAGCGCCTCCACGACGTCGCCCACGGACAGCGACCGGGACACGAGCTGGTCTGGATCGAGCGTGACCTGCCACGCCTTCCACTGCCCACCGAAGGAGTTGACCTCGACGATGCCGGGCACCGCGCGGAGCCTCGTCGCGACGGTCCAGTCGAGCATGGTGCGCAGCTCCATGAGGCTCCAGCACTCCTCGGTGTCGACTCCGCCGGGCGCGCAGGCGGGCTCTCCCTTGACCTCGAACTGATAGATCTCGCCGAGGCCGCTCGAGATCGGCCCCATCTCTGGCTCGCCGTAGCCCTCGGGGATGGCCTCGCGCGCGACGACGAGCCGCTCGGACACCTGCTGGCGAGCCCAGTAGATGTCCGCCGTCTCCTCGAAGACCACAGTCACCACCGAGAGCCCGAACTTGCTGACGGAGCGGATCTCCTCGACCCGGGGCAGGCCGGACATCGCCGTCTCGACGGGGAAGGTGATGAAGGTCTCGACCTCTTCGGGCGCGAGGCCCGGCGAGTTCGTGAGGATCTGGACCTGGACATTGGTGACGTCCGGCACCGCGTCGATGGGGAGGGACAGCATCGAGCGGACCCCGACGATGGCCACGAGGAGCCAGGCGGCCAGGACCAACAGCCGGTTGTCCAGTGAGTAGTCGACGAGTCTCGAGAACACGATCCGCCCCCTAGTGCTGGTGACCGCCGCCCAGCGACTCGCGCGAGGCTTCGGTCTTGAGGACGAACGCCCCGGCGATGACGACCTGCTCGCCTGCGACGACTCCCCCGAGGACCTCCGCGAACCCGGCGCTGACGTGGCCGAGCTCGACCCGACGCTCCTCGAAGTGCCCGGGCTTCCCCTCGACATAGACGACCGTGCCGCCTTCGCGTCGCTGGAGGGCCGAGGTGGGCACCGCCAGGACCTCGGTCGCCGCGTCGGCGTCCTCGTGGTGGGGGTCGGTGAGGCGCACCGTGACGAACATCTGGGGACGCAGGGCGCCGTCGGGGTTTGCGACCTCGATCCGGGCCCGGACCGTGCGCGTGTCCGGGTCGACGGTGTCGCGCAGGTAGGTGACGGTCCCGCTCCAGGCGCGACCGGGCCAGCCCGCCGCCTCGACTGTCGCTCCGTCTCCGAGGTGCACCTGGGCGAGGTCGCGCTCGTAGATATCGACCCAGACCCACAGGGACGAGAGGTCTGCGACGGTGAAGAGCGTGTCGGTCGGGGTGACGAACTCGCCCCGCTGCAGGTGCCGCTCCACCAGGGTCCCGTCGAACGGAGCGCGCAGCGGCAGCCGTCCGGGGGTCTCGGACCCGAACTCCAGGCCCCCGATCTCCTTCGGACTGAGGCCCAGGACCCGCAGCGTCTCGGCTGCGGCGAACTCCTGGACCTG
The DNA here is from genome assembly GCA_937891735.1 of uncultured Pseudomonadota bacterium. GTDB lineage: Bacteria > Myxococcota_A > UBA796 > UBA9615 > UBA9615 > JAGSHC01. Next base: position 1,767 of record CALAGR010000467.1, read on the forward strand.
GGCCTGCTGCTGGCCTGCGCGGGCGGCGAGGACCTCGGCGACGGAGCTGATCTTCTCGGCGGCCAGGGCCTCCTCCCGAGCGAGGGTCGCGTCGGCGACGCCTCGGACGGCGCGGGCGCTCAAGTACGTCGCCCGGGCGCGGCCCAGCTCCACCGAATCCAGCACCGCGACGATGTCGCCGGCCTTCAGCTTCGCGCCCAGATCGGCGCGCACCTCGGCGATGCGTCCTTCGGTCCGCGGTCCGACGTGGGCGAGGCGGTTTTCGTCGAAGTCGACCTGCCCCGTGGTCTGAAGCTCGGGCAGGAGCGCGCGCAGCGCCACGGCGGCGGTGACGATCCCAGCCGCTGACGCCGCAGCCGGGTCGAGCCGGACCGCCCCCTCCTCGTGCCCGGCTTCGCCCTCTTCTTCGTGCCCGGCCTCGCCCTTCTCCTCGTGTCCGGCCTCCTGGTGCCCGTGTTCGTCTTCTTCGGGCGTCGCGCAGGACGTGGCCAACAGCAACGCCACCGCCAAGGCGGTCTTCATCCACTTCATCGGAACAGCTCCTCGCCAGCGGCCAGCTCCAGGGCCGCCGCCGCGCGGTGCAGCTCGACGATCGCGTCGATCGCCGTGGCGCGTGCCTGGAGCGCCTGGGTCTGCATCAACAGCACAGCGATCAGGTCCTCCTTTCCTGACTCGTAGGCCCGCTGCAGGAGCCGCAGGCTCTCGGTGGCCAGGGGCAGCGCCTCGTCGGCGGAGAGCCGATGGCGCACCACCGCCCGCGACCAGCGCGTCGTGGCCTGGTCTACCTGCAAGGCGATCTCCACCCGGAGCGCGTCCGCGTCGATCGAGGCGTTGGCGGCCGCTCCCGTCGCCTCGGCGACCGCGAGCTGGTTGCGCTGCACCGGCAGCTCGAAGGTCAGCCCGCCGGTCACGATGTTGGCCTCGTCTCCCTCCCGGGCCCAGTTGGCCAGGAGCGACACCCCCGGCGCCCCCGCGGCGCGCGTGGCCCGCAGGGTCGCTCCCGCCGCGGCACGGCGCGCATCGGCTGCGGCAAGCTCGGGACGCGTCTCGAGCGCGACGGCCACGAGCGCCTCGCTGTCCAGGGTGTCCGATAGTGTGGGGGCCACCAGATCGTCGGACAGCACCAGCGGCGTGAAGGCGTCCCAGGCGAGCCATCGCCGCAGCTCGGCGAACGCGACTGCGTGCTGGTTCTCGGCGTCGAGGACCGCCAGCTCGATGTCCAGCCGCTGCAGGGCGGCAGAGTTGGGCTCGAGGACCCCCACCTCGCCCAGCTCGTGGCGTCGGCGTGCGACCCGCTCCGTCTCCCCGGCCACCGCCAGCGACTCCCGCGCCAGGCCGAGGCGTTGGTCGGCGGCCTTGGCCTCGGCGTAGGCCCGCCGCACCCCCACGACGACCTGCAGGCGGGCGAGCCGTCCGTCGGCGTCGGTCGCTCGAAGCGCGGCCTGGGCGCCGCGCCGCAGATGGGCCGGAGTCCCACCAAGGTCCAGCGGGACCTCCAGGCCCACTCCAACATCGAGCCCGATGCTGCCGCCGCCGATGCGCGGCCCGGCCTCGAAGCCCAGGCTCGGGTTCGCCGTCGGTGCACCCGCTCCGGCGCTGGCCCGCCGGGAAGCGTCCAGGTCCGCGTCCGCCCGCAGCACCGCGGGGTTCGCCACGAGGGCTCGGTCGATGGCGGCCTGCAACGAGAGCTCGCTCGGTGGGGGGCTGTCCTGGGCTGCTGCGGCTGGTGCCAGAAGCAGCCCTATTCCGAGCGCGACCGTACTAATGAGACTAGTAGTTCGAGACAAGATTGACCTGCACTGAGGGGTGTGGGGAGGGCGACTAGGCGAGGAGGTGAACGAGCGTCTCGACGCCGCAGTGCACGAGCACGATGGCGCCGAAGGCGGCGTGGGGCACGACGACGGCGATCCCAAGCACCACCGCGAACACGAGCTGCGAGCGCCGCTCGGGAGGATCGGCAGGGACTGCGTCGGCAGCCTGGAGCAGGAGGCCGATGCGCGTGCGGAGCGAGCGCTCGGGATCGTGGTGGCCGAGGATGGCCGGGGCTGCGGCGGCGAGGGGAGCCACCTGGGCGCGGGCCATCGCGATCAGGGCGGTCGCGAGGGTCAGGGGATCGGTGCCCCGGCGCACCGCCTCGGCGTCGCACAGGATCTCCCGGTCCAGCTCGTACGCCTCTTCGATGTGGCACGAGCCACTGATGGGAGACAGCGCGGATGCGAACCGAACCGCGAGGGTGCGCAGGCCGTCGAAGTGGCTGGCATGGGCAGCCTCGTGGGCCAGCACGGCGGCCAACTCGGGCTGCGACAGGCGCGCGACCACATCGCGCGAGACGAGGATCAGCGGCCGCAGCAGCCCCGCGCTGACGGCGAGCCCCGCAGGAGCGGTCACGACGCGGACACCACTGGCGTGGCCGACCGCTCGTCGCGCCCCTGCGAGCTTGCGGCGCTCCTCCACGCTCAGGACGGCTGACCCTCGCAGGCGAAGCTGCACGAGGGGAGCGAGGCTGTGCCAGCCCGCGCGGCCGATCCATGTCGCAAGCGCGGCGACGACGCCCCCGTAGATCACCGCCTCTGTTCCGCCTGAGAGCAGCATGTCGCAGTGCTCGTGGAACCGGTGGCAGGCGTCCAGGAGTCCTGCCCAGGCGCCCTGGCCCTCGGCCAGGTGGAGCATCCCGCTCGCGCCGAGCACGCCGACCACCAGGGGCGGCAGACCGAGGAGAAGGAACGCGGTCCTCGCCCTTCGCCGATCCGGTCGCGCCGGCGGTCGGCCCCGGTACAGCCAGTGCGCCGCGCCGTGCATGGCGGGGGCGACCACCGCGTGGATCAGGAGGAGGGACAGCAGGAGGACCGAGCCCCCAGCCAGGAGGCTCACTTGCCCTCCCGCTCACCACGCTTGCGCTCGATCAGCTCCGCGAGGAAGTCGAGCTCGGCCGCGTCGGCCTCGGAGACCTCGTTCATGAACCACGCCAGCGCGGAGCGTCGGGCGCCCTCGGGGAGACCGTCCAGGGTCTGACGTGCGATCAGCGACAGGAAGCCGTCGCGGTCCATCGCGGCGCGGTAGATCCACGCCCGGCCCTCCTTGCGCCGCAGCAGGAGCTCGCGCTTCGCCAACCGATCCATGGTCGTCATCACCGTGGTGTAGGCCAGATCACGCTCCGGGCGCAGCGCCACCATGACCTCGCGCACAGACACGTCCTCGCTTCCCCGATCCCACACGGCGGTCATGATCGCCGCCTCCAGATCGTGCAGCGCGGCGCGAACGCCGGCTTGTCCTGGGAAGAGCTGCTTGAGGTGGAACGACACCGGGGGCCTCCTGACGCTGGAGGCAAGGTAGGCAGCCGATCTACTATCGTCAATAGTTTCATGTTCGGTCCTGTTCGGGTCCGAAGTCCTGCCGCCGCGCGCCGAACGTGGCGTAGAGCGCGGGGAGCACCACCAGCGTCAGGATCGTCGACGTGACGATGCCCCCGATCACCACCGTCGCCAGGGGGCGCTGCACCTCGCTGCCCACGCCGGTCGAGATGGCCATCGGCAGGAACCCGACCGCGTCCGTGATCCCCGTGGCGAGCACCGGGCGGAGCCGCATCTTCGCCGCCTCGATGATCGCCGACCCCAGCGGGGCTCCTCCGTCGAGCTGCTCCCGGATGGCTTCGATCAGGATCTGCCCGTTCAGGACCGCGATCCCCGTCAGCGCGATGAAGCCGACGGCCGCGCTGACGCTGAACGGGATACCTCGCAGCCACAGGGCCAACACGGCCCCCACCGCCGCCAGCGGGATGCCCGAGTAGATGATCAGCACGTCGCGCAGCTGCTTCAGGCTGAAGAAGAGGAGCACGAACACGAGGACCAGGACGACGGGCACGACGACACCGAGCCGCAGCTGAGCGCGCTGCAGGTTCTCGAACTGGCCGCCCCATTCGATGACGTACCCCTCCGGCAGCGCGACCTGGGCCCCGATCTTCTCCCGGGCCTCGGCGACGAAGGAGGCCGGATCCCGACCGCCCACGTTGCACTGCACGCGAATGAGCCGGCGCCCCCACTCGCGGTTGATGGTCGAGGCGGCCTCGCTCGTCACCACGTCGGCCAACGCCGAGACGGGCACGCTGCTCCCCCCGAGGCTCGGGAGTCGGACCGAGCCGATGGCGTCGGCGTCCTCCCGGAAGCGATCCGGCAGCCGCACCACCAGCGGGAACACCCTCTGTCCCTCGTACACCTCGCCGACCCGCACTCCACCGATCGCCTCGACGAAGTCCAGCACCTCCTGCCCAGCGACGCCATAGCGAGCGATGCGGGCCTGGTCCACCACGACGCTGGTCGTCGGCTGGCCCGTCAGCTGGTCTACGGAGATGTCCACGGCGCCCTGGATCGTGAGCAGCTGCTGCTGGACCGCGTCGGCGAGGCGCAGCAGCTCGTCGAAGTCGTCACCGATGATCTTGATCCCGATGTCCGACCGGATCCCCGAGACCATCTCGTTCATCCGCATCTCGATGGGCTGGGTGAAGACGATGTTCACGCCGGGGATCTCGGCCACCAGATCCTGCATCTGGGCCACGAGCGCGGCCTGGCTGCGGGCGCGCGTCCACTCCGCCCGGGGCCGCAGGCTCAGGAAGATGTCCGTCAGCTCGAGCCCCATCGGATCGGTGGCGACCTCGGCGGTCCCGATGCGGCTCCAGACCGTGTCGAGCTCGTCGGGGAACTCCTCGAGCAGCAGGGCCTCGATCCGCGTGTTGCTGCGCACCGACTCGTCGATGGACACCCCCGCGAGCCGGATGGTGTTGGCGACGAGCGCTCCCTCGCTCAGACGCGGCACGAACTCTCCTCCGAGGCGGGGCACGAGGACGGCGGCGAGCACGAGGAGCAACCCAGCGACGCCGATCACCGCCCGACGCGAGCGCAGGGCCTTCTCGACGACGTGGCCGTACCACCGGGTCAGCGCCTGGCTCACGCGCCCTTCGGAGGCCGGCGCGTCCTTGGGGAGGAAGTAGTACGACAGGATCGGAGACAGGAAGACGGCGGCGGCCAGGGCACCCAGGAGGGCGAAGATGAAGGTCCACGCCATCGGCCGGAACAGCTTGCCTTCGATGCCCTCCAGGGTCAGGACGGGCACGAACACCAGCGTGATGATCGCCATCCCGAAGATGATCGGCCGGACCACCTTGGCGCTGGAGTCGGCGATCACCGTGAGGCGCTCGTCGGTCGACAGGCGCCGCCCCAGGGCGCGCTGCCGCTCCCGCAGCGACCGGAGGTTGGACTCGGTCATGACCACGGAGCCGTCCACCAGGATCCCGAAGTCGATGGCCCCCAGGCTCAGCAGGCTCGCGGCGATGGCGAACTCGTGCATGCCCTGGACCGCGAACAGCATGGCGATGGGGATCGCCAGCGCCACCAGGAGTCCCGCCCGCAGGTTGCCGAGCAGCAGGAACAGCACGAGCAGGACCAGGGCCGCCGCGACGCTCAGGTTGTGCTGCACGGTGCGGATCACCTGGTCCACGAGCGAGGTGCGGTCGTAGACGACCTCGACCACGAGGTCCGGGGGCAGCGAAGGACGAAGGTCGTCGAGCCGCGCTCTCAAGTTCCTCGTGACCGCCTGGCTGTTCTCGCCCATGAGCATGAACGCGAGCCCAAGGACGACCTCACCCTGCCCGCCGGCGGACACGGCGCCCCGCCGGATCTCCGAGCCGATCTCCACCGTCGCTACGTCCCGGACCCGGACTGGCGTGCCGTCGCTCGACGCGATGAGGATGCCCTCGATGGCCGAGATCGAGGCGACCCGGGCGATGCCGCGCACCACGCTCGCCTCGCCGGCGGTGGTGATCTGGCCGCCCCCCACGTTGGCGTTGTTTCGACGCAGCGCGTCGGTCACGTCGCTCAGGGTGAAGTCGAACTCGATCAAGGCTCCTGGATCGACGATGACGTGGAACTGGCGCTCGAGCCCTCCCCAGGAGTTGACCTCGGCGACCCCGGGCACCTTGCGCAGCTCCGGCTTGATCACCCAGTCGTGGATCGTCCGCAGCTCTTCGATGGATCGGTCCGGGTCGTCGGAGCGGACGATGTAGTGAAAGACCTCGCCGAGCCCCGTGGCGATGGGACCGAGGGTGGGTCGGCCGACTCCGCCCGGCAGCTCCACCGACGCCAGCCGCTCCGCCGTGTACTGCCTCGCGTCGATGATCTCGACGTCGTCGCTGAACGTGACGACGACCTGGGAGAACCCGAACTTGGACACCGAGCGCACGCTCTGAAGCCCCGGGAGCCCACCGATCGACAGCTCCACCGGCAAGGTGATCTGCTGCTCGATCTCTTCGGGGCTGAGGGCGGGCGCGACGGTGTTGATCTGGACCTGGACCGGCGTCGTGTCGGGGAACGCATCGACCGGGAGCTGAACGAGGCGAACGAGCCCGGCGAGGCAGGCGAGGCCGAACAGGACGAGGACGAGCAGCCTGTTTCGCAGGGCAAAGAGGACGAGTCCGGTCACGGCGATGCTCCCTCAGTCGTCCGCGCAGCCGGCTCCGAGCCGGGACGCGAGCAGGGCGGACTTGAGGGCGAAGCCGCCGACCAGGACGACGATGTCGTCTGGGCTGATCCCCGCCCGGATCACGAACTCGCTCGAGGGCAGGCGGTCGCCCACATCGACTCGTCGGGCTTCGAACAGGTCTGGCTCCCCCCGCACGAACACGAAGGGCAGGTCGTCTACGCGATGCACCGCTGACGCTGGAAGCCGCAGGGAGTCGGGGATCGACTCGAGGACCGCGGTGACGGCGGCGAACATGCCCTGTCGCAAGCCGCGGTCGGAGTTGGGCACGACCCCCCGCGCGCGGACCATGCGGGTTCGCTCGTCGATGACCGGACCCACCCAGGTGATGGTTCCGTCGATCGAGTCGAAGCGCGCCTGCACTGCCACACGGATCGGCGTCCCGGGGACGACTCCGGCAGCGACCTCCTCGGGCACCGAGAGCTCGACCCACATCTGGCGCAGGTCGGCGATCTCGAACAGCACGTCATCACCCCGCACGGCCTCGCCCAGGACCGCGTCCCGTCGCACGACCGTGCCCGCGAACGGGGACCGCAACGGCAGCGCCGAGGTCGCGGACCCTGAGCTGCCTTCGATGTCCGCCTCCGAGAACCCCAGGTTCAGCAGCCCCTGCCGCGCCACCGTGACCGCGACGGCGGCCCGGACCTGATCTGCTCTCGCTCCTTCGACCGACTGCTGGGAGGTGATCTCCTCCCGTTGAAGCAGCTCCTGCCGTCCCAGGGCCGTCTCCGCGAGCTGGAGGTCGGCCTGAGCCGCGACGAAGCGGGCCTTGGCTTCCGCCACGGCGGGGGCGTTGACCAGGGCCAGGACCTCCCCGGCTTCGACCTCCTGACCCAGGTCTGCGTCGACTCGGGCGAGGACCCCGCCGGCCAGAGGCGTGACCTTCGCCAGCCGGTTCCCGTCGTATCGGATCTCCCCCAGGAGCGGCAACGTGCTGCTGCCCTCGCCGTGCATCGGTCGCCCCACGGACAGACCGGCGAGCTCCGCTGACCGCTCCGATGCGAGGCGGATCAGCAGCGACGCCCCGACGGGCAGCCCAGCGGCCAGCTCGGGCTGGCAGATGCCGCACTGGTGTTCGGGGACCTGGTGCTCGTTGCAGAAGAGCTCGCCTCCCGGGCTGCCGTCCACCTCGCCGGCGTCTGCCCCACCGTCTCCCCCGGCCTTGCCGGTGCCTCGGGTGGGGTCGCACAGGAAGCACTCGTCCTCGTACAGCCCATGCTCTTCGCAGTAGAGCCGGGCGTCATCGCGAAGCTCGGGATGGCACTCCCAGCAGCGGTCTTCGTACCGTCCGTGCTCCTTGCACCACAGGCGACCCTTCTCGCGCTTGCCCGGATCGCAGATGAAGCAGGTCTCGCCGGACGCGTCATGGGCGTGAGCGACGGTGATCGGCCCGGGTGGGGCCTGGGTTTGGGTGGGCTTGCAGCCCAGGAGGCAGATGGCTGCGAAGAGGAGGAAGACGAAGACGTGTCGAACGTGACGGCGCATGAGGAACTCGCATCGTGAGGCCGCGCCGACGGGCATCGAGGGCGCTGCTGATTCTCTTGGAGATCGCCGGCTTGCGCGGTCAGACCCTCCGCTCGGAGGGGCAACAGCGCAGCGGGGCGATGTCGTGCCCGTGCGCCTCAGCTCAGCTGGTGGTCACGGGCAGGCGGATGGCTCGGATCAGGCGCGCCGCGGCGGCCGATAGACGCGGGAACGCGTTCCATCCTTGGCCTGTCCGGGCGCCTCGATGTCGGGCGCTCGAACGTGGAGGCCGGCGTAGGACAGGCTCGAGCCGCCCAGGCTGACGGCAGCGGAAGCCGCCGTGGGGCAGCAGGGGCAGGCGTCGCAGTCGGGAGGGCATTCGCCTTCCTCGTTGTCGCCGGGACAGGGGGTCTCGCAAGACCGTTCGTCTTCGCGCCCGGTGACGGAGTCCACCCCGACGTCCGCGCGAGGCATGAACCCCGGTCCGACCGCCGCCAGCAGGCCGAGCAGCGCAACCAGCCAGATGACCGCTCGCTTCGACTGCAGAAACGGGTCACGGATCGCGGACGGCTTGCGCATCGCCTGAAGGTACTGCCATGGAGGGCAGCCCGCAATGGTCGCGCGCTCGTGGCTGCCTGGGGTTGACACGGGTACGTCGAATATATACAAGTAATCAATTGATTAACTGTTGGATGCCCATGACCCCGAACCGTGCCTTCAAGACCGCCATCTACGAGCAGCTCGCCCGCATCGCCAAGGCGCTGGCGAGCCCGGCCCGTCTGGAGCTGCTCGATCTGCTCGCGCAGGGGCCCAAGAACGTGGACCTGCTCGCGGCGCAGAGCGGCCAGAGCCGCGCCAACGCCTCCCAGCACCTGCAGGTGCTGCGCGGTGCCCGCCTGGTCGAGGCCAGCAAGAGCGGGCTGCATGTGACCTATCGGCTGGCCGGAGACGAGGTCGCGGACCACTACCTCGCCCTGCGCAAGCTCGCCGAGACCCGCCTCACCGAGGTGGAGCGCATCACCCGCGACTACCTCGAGCAGCGGGGGCAGCTCGAGGCGATCGACGGGGCCGATCTGGTCGGGCGCATGCGCCGCGGCGAGGTGACGCTCCTGGACGTCCGGCCGGCGGACGAGTACGCCATCCGGCACATCCCCGGGGCCATCTCGGTGCCGCTGTCCGAGCTGGAGTGGCGCCTCTCCGAGCTGCCTGGGGACCTGGAGATCGTCGCGTACTGCCGCGGCCCCTACTGCGTGATGAGCGTCGAGGCGGTCGAGCTGCTGCGCGCCCGCGGCTTCACCGCCGTCCGGCTCGACGACGGCGTGCACGACTGGCGTTGGCGCGGTGGCGATCTGGTCTCCGGGGAGGAACCGGCATGAGCGCCCGGATCCTCCTTCGCGTCCTGCTCGGGGCCCTGCTGGTGGCGGGGATCGCCTGGGCCGCGACCCACCGGGACGCTCTGAGCGAGCAGGCCATCCGGCACCAGCTGGAGTCCCTCGGCTCGTGGGCGCCGTTGGCCTTCGTGGGCGCCTATGCGCTCGGGTCCACGCTGTTCCTTCCGGGCTCCGCGCTGACAGCGGTGGGCGGCGCGCTCTTCGGACCCGTCGCGGGCACGGCCTGGAGCGTCCTGGGAGCGACCCTGGGAGCGACCATGTCGTTCCTGGTAGCGCGCTACGTCGCCGGTGACGCGGTGCGCCAGCGGGCCGGTGCTCGGATGCACGCGCTGCTGTCGGGGGTCGAGGAGGGCGGCTGGCGCTTTGTCGCGCTGGTCCGGCTCGTTCCGCTCTTCCCCTTCAACCTGTCGAACTACGCCCTGGGGCTGACCCGAATCGGGCTCGTCCCCTACGTGCTCGCCTCCGCCGTCTTCATGGTGCCGGGCGCCGCCGCGTTCTCCTTCGTGGGCCACAGCGGGCGCG
>CALAGR010000468.1 GCA_937891735.1 uncultured Pseudomonadota bacterium
CCAGGGCGTTCTGAAGGGCCATCGCGAGGGCACCGAGACCGTCCCCCTGCGCCTTCTTCTGCTCCTTGAGGTAGGCCTTGTAGTCCTGGCCGCCACCCTCGCCGTCCTGCTTGCGGGTCAGGGTGACCTTGCGCGACCGACGGTCGATGGACTCAACGAAGACCTTGATTTTCGAGCCGACCTTGAACGTACGCCGCAGGTTCGCGCCCCGGGGGGTGTCACTGAGGCTGTTCGGCATCAGGCCGGTGACGCCCTCGCTGATCGTGCAGAAGATCCCGAAGTCGGCCACCTTCTCGACGACCACTTCGATCTCGCGGCCCACCTGGACCTGGTCCGCACCAGTGGTCCACGGGTCTTCGCCGCTCGCCTGCTTGATCGACAGCCCGAGCCGATGCTTCTTCAGGTCCAGGTCGACGAGGCGCGCGGTGACGGTGTCGCCCACCGCGAGCACGTCGCTGGGGTGACGGATCCGCTTCCAGTCGATCTCCGAGACGTGGACGAGGCCCTCCACACCCGGGGCCAGCTCGACGAAGGCGCCGAAGTCCGTCAAGCGCGTGACCTTGCCCTCGTAGCTGGTGTCGACCTGGAAGTTCTCGCCGGCCTGCACCCAGGGGTCCTCGGTCGCCTGCTTCATCGACAGGGCGATGCGGTCGCGACCCGAGTCGATCTTGAGGACCTTGACCATCACCTGCTGGCCCTCGGACACCACGTCCTTCGGGTGCTCGACCCGGTCCCAGGCCAGCTCGGACACGTGCACCAGCCCGTCGATGCCGCCCATGTCGACGAAGACGCCGAAGTCCATCACCTTGCGGATCGTGCCCGCGAGGATCGCGCCGGGCTCGAGCATCTGTCGGGTCTGGGACGCGAGCTCCTTGGCCTCCATCTCCAGATACGCGCGACGCGACACGACGATCCGCTTGCCCGTGGGGTCGTAGCGGGTGATGAGGAACCCGTAGCTCTGGCCGACGTGGTGGGACAGGTCCTCGGAGAACTCGCGGTCGACCTGGGACGCGGGACAGAACGCCCGCCGGCCTCCGAGCTTCACCTCGAGGCCGCCCTTGTTGTATCCGACGACCTTGCCCTTGACGGGCATGTGGTTGGCCGCGGCGCTCTCGAGTTCCTCGCTCAGCCTGAGCGCCTGGACCGCCCCGTAGGACAGGCGGATCCCGGAGGCGTCAGCGGCGACGACCTGCGCCTCGATCTCCTCGCCCACCTGGACGGTCAGCTCGCCGCCCGGCCCCATCAGCTCCCGCTTGGGGATGAAGCCCTCGGACTTGCCGCGCACGTCGATCAGAACGCTGTCGTCCACGAGACCGACGACGAGGCCGCGCACGCGGTCTCCAGGCTTCAGGTCGGTCATGCCGGTGCCTGAAGCCATCAGCTCCGCCATGTCCTCCGACATCTCTGCCGCGACGCGCTCGGCGGCCTGGTCCGGAGTCTCGGATCGGGGCGATGGGGGCCGGTCGAAGTCGTCCGGACTGACCGAGGATGGCTCCTCCGCCACCGGCTCGACGGCCTGCACCTCGGTGTAGGTCGCCTCGTCCTCGGCCCCCGAGGGGGCTTCACCGGACCCGTCCCCGGAGGCGGCGGGCGCTTCGGGAGCGACGGCCTCCTGGGCGCGCCGGCGTCGGCGGACCACCACGGAGGAGGCGTCCTCACCGTCGTCGGTGGAGGTTTCGGGGGTCTCGTTCTGCGCAGAGTCAATGGCCATGGGGCTTTCCGTCTCCAAGGAACGCAGGACGATAGGCCGTCACCCCAGACCCGTCAACGGCGAGCGCAAGGCTCGTCGGTGAACGGAAGGCAAACGCCTCGCAACGACAGGCCGAGACGCGCCCCTGCAGCGGCCGCGATCACTCGACTGGACGACGACTCGGAGAACGCCTGATCGGCCTGCCCTGCTGGCTCCCGCGAGTCCGATGCTGTGGGCCGCGGGCCCCCCAGGGAGGTCACCGGGGTGTGATCGCGATGATCCGACCCACGGCGTTGACCGACGCGAACCAGACCACCCCATCGGGCGCCGTGGCGAGGGCCGTGAAGGCGCCAGCGAACCGATACCGCGTGTCCGGGTCAGGATGCGCGGGCGGCACGTCCAGGACGATCTCGTGCTCGATGACGGTGTCGCCGACAAGGCGCACCCGGTGCAGGCCTCCGGTGTGCCAGGTGGCGAACAGCAAGTCCCCGGCAGAGTCCCCATAGGGCTCTCCCAGGATCGCCAGGCCGGTGGGACCGGGCCGGTGGCGTCCGCTGTCCCACAGGGGAGGGACGCGGTCCGCCCCTGTGGGGCCCGGTGGCCAGCCGTGGTGCCGTCCCCGCTGGACCCGGAACAGCCGGTCGCAGCAGTCCCCGCCGTTCTCCGTGACGAACAGCGACCCGTCCGCCCCGAAGGCCAGCCCGTACGGGTTGCGAAAGCCCCAGGCGTGCACAGGGGAGCCGGGCACGGGGTTTCCATCGGAGGGCGCGCCGGCGGCGGTCAGGCGCAGAACTGCCCCCACGGCGCTCGACGGGCCCGTGGCCAGGCCGGCGTCCCGGTCGCCGCGAGCGCCGAACCGCAAGCCGTCCCCAACCGTGGCGTACAGCTGTCCGTCCGGGCCGAACGACAGCACGCCCCCGCTGTGGATCGGACCAGCGGGCAGGCCGGCCATCACCTCCTCCAGACGCCCGCGGTCGGGACCAGCGAGGGAGACCCGAACGATGTGCGACGAGCGCGCGTCCGGATCCGGATCGTCTTCGTCCCAGCGGTGCACCGCCATCGCGTAGAGCCAGTCCCCCGCCGGATCCACCGCGAGACCCCACAGGCCCAGTTCATAGGAGCCGCGGGTGCCCCGGATCTCCGGCAGCGGCACCCGCGCCAGGATCCTGCCTTCCCCGCGCACGTCGGGATCGAGCTCGCGCACCACGCCCGTCGCCATCTCGCCGTAATAGACGTGGCCGTCCGGCCCGACCGCCAGACCTGAGACGAGGGACGCACCTCCCACCCGGACGTCCAGCACCGCCGCGGCCCGACGCGGGAGCTCCGCGGGGTGATCGTAGGGGTCCAGGACCGGGATCCAGCCGAGTCCGGCAGCCAGGAGCTGCACGGCCACCAGCGCCCCCACCACCCGGAGCCGAGCCGGGGGCAGCCAGGCCGCCGCGGCTCCTGCGAGCAGCGCGGCCGTCGCCCCCGCCTCAGCGATGCGTGGCCGTCCCTCACTCCACAGGCCCAGCCCGAGCAGCAGCAGCCCGGCCAGGGCCAACGCGGGCGCCCGTCGACCGAGAATGACGAGCACCCCGGCGGCGATGGCCAGCGGCGTGCCAGGGGCCCGGAGCCAGGTCTCAGCCAGAGCCTGGACACCGCCACCGTGGCTCGGTCCGGGCTGGCCGAGCAGCAGGACCGCGACGCAGCCGATCAGGATCAGGGAGCCCAGCCAGACGTGGCGTTCCATCCGGAGGCACCCCAGGCCCGCGGCGAGCCCCAGGGCGAAGCCCAACAGCGCGCCGATCAGCGGGACGGCCAGGACGGGGTCCGCGGCCAGGACGGCCCCCGTGATCCCCACGGCGACAGCTGCTCCACGGGCGTCGCGGGTCCCCCGGGCCGCGGAGGTCAGGGCCCACGCGCACAAGGCGAGGAGCCCGCTCCCGACGGAGCCCAGAGCGAGGACGACTGCGGCCGCGGCTCCGCTCACCTTGTTCCCCACAACCGACGAAGCCCGGAGCAAACGCCCCGGGCCCCGCAGGTCTGGTCGAGTGTGCCTGCTACGGGCAGGTCAGCGAGGAGGTCGCGCTGCGCTGCACGCCGCCCGCGTCCGTCGCCACCACGGTGATGTCGTGGGCGCCCGCGGCGAGGGTCATCGGGATGGCAAAGGTGGTGGACTGCACCCCGATGCTGGAGTTGCCCGTCGAGTCCGCGAAGACCGGACCGGCGATCATCGTGGAGCCGTCGAAGACCTCGAGCTCGATGGTGTCGGGCCCGTTGTCGCTGATCGCGCCCGCCGCGCTGGCGCAGGTCATGCTCGGCGTGATCACCGGCGCGAAGTTGATCGCGTGCCCGATGTAGGACGCTCCACCCGAGAAGTTGCCCACCCCCCAGAGAGGATCGGTGCCTTCCGTGCCGCCGGCCACGACCGGGAGCGCGACCGAGGTGCCGTAGTACATGTTGTATTCGCCTGCGGCATCGTCCCAGTACACGCCGCGGCCTGTGGCGCTCTGGGAGTCGTACCGGTCGGCCGCGGTCGTCGCCGTGAGCACCGGCCCGCCCTGGTACGACTCCCAGCTGCTGGCGTCCACGATGTCGCCCTGCGCGTAGCCGACCGCCGAGCTCGCGCCGGTGTACCAGACCTCGAGCTCGTAGCCGAAGAACCCGCCCGGGTCTGTGTGCTCCATGACGAAGGTCTGCTGCACGTTGAGGTCGTCCCAGGCGGCCACGGTGCCCTCCAGGAAGATGTCTGGACTTCCGTCGGAGTCCGCGTCCGTCTTGGTCCAGTCGCCCGGCCCGCAGTCCGTGGTCAGGGTGTCGCAGGAGGCGTGCACGATCACGTAATCGTTCGGGTTCCCGAAGCGGCCCGTGTACCACATGTGCAGGATCTGGCTCGTGCCGTCGTACCAGAGCGACGGGTTGACGACCTGCTCGTTGTCGGACGCGGTCCCGCCTGCGCTGACCTCGACGACCGGGCCCGCCACGGCGACTCCCGCGAGGTCGGTCCGCTGGAAGGGCGCATCGGCGACCCCGTCGGCGTTCGTGTCCTGCCCCGTCGGCAGGTTCGCGGTCGCGATCCCCAGGGCTCGGTCCGAGGCCGTCGCGTGCTGGGCGTGGTAGGCCATGACATACCCCTGCACCTTGCCCGGAACATAGACCACCGAGGGGTGGCTGATTCGCCGACCATCCCAGCTCCCAGCGGCCAGGTTCACGTTCAGGATCGGGCCCTGGATCGTGCCCCAGTCCGCTGAGGCGGCCGGGCGCGTCGCGTACCCGATCTGGGCATCGAGCGCGTTGTGGTGGCCCCGGAAGTACAGGAACTGCGCGCCTGTCTGCGGATCCTCGAAGAAGCTCGGCAGGTTCAGCCGCGCGTGGGCCCAGTGGCCGAAGAAGCCCGGCTCCACCGCCGGCGCGCACTGGCGCTGCCACCCCGAGGTGTAGGTCTCGTCCGGGAAGGTGTGGGGATCGCCGTCGTCGCAGTCGTCCCCGGCGAAGCCACAGCCCGCCGCCGTGAACCCGTCGCCGTCCGCGTCAGCGACCAGGCCGTCATCGACCAGCCCGTTGCAGTCGTTGTCCTCGCCATCGCAGAACTCGAAGTGGCTGGTGTTGAACTTCGGGCTGCTGTCGTCGCAGTCGCCGTCGCAGGTGCTCTCCCCGTCGGCTTCCAGATCCGCCGAGTCCAGGGTGGCGTCGTTGTCGTCGCAGTCCCCACCGCCACAGGCGATGGCGGCGTCCCCGTCGGCGTCGTAGTCCGACCCCGCGAAGCCCGGATCGGCGGCATCGACCAGGGTGTCGCAGTCGTTGTCGACCGTGTCGCAGAGCTCGACCGCGCCGGGGTAGACGGCGTCGTTCGAGTCGTCGCAGTCCACGAGGCCGTAGAACGTCACGCAACCCGCGTCCGCCCCGTCGTAGAAGGAGTCACCGTCGGTGTCGAACCCGTCATCGATGACGCCGCCGCAGGTCTCCAGATCGCCGTCGCACACCTCGGGGGCGCCGGGGTAGACGGTCACGCCCGTGCCAACGGTGTCGTCGCAGTCGTCCCCGCCGAGGTAGCCGATGCCGAGATCCGAGAACTGGCCGCACAGCAGGTAGAGATCGCCATCGACGTCCACCTCGGTGGGCGGGATGACCCCGTCGCAATCGTCATCGGCGCCGTTGCACACCTCGGTCGCGCCGGGGTTGATCGCGGCGATGAGGTCGTCGCAGTCATCGCCCCCCAACAGCACGCCCGGCAGCACGATGCCCGTCGGCACGATGCAGTCGATGTACAGATCCCCGTCGCCATCGTCCTCGGCGTCAGGGAGGGTGCCGCTGCAGACGTTGTCGAGCCCGTCACAGATCTCGGTGGCACCCGGGTTCATTGAGGGGTTGGCGTCGTTGCAGTCGGCGGGGGAATCACAGACTGAGTAGCCGTCGTTGTCCGCGTCGAAGCCCTCGTCGACAACCGTGTCGCAGTCGTTGTCCTGGGAGTCGCAGACCTCGGCGTTGCCGGGGAAGTTGAGGATGTCCCCGTCGTCGCAGTCGTTGTCCGCCAGCGTGGTGAGCGACCCGTCCGGGCCGCACAGGGTGACCAAGTCGCCGTCCACGTCGAATCCGTTGTCGACGACCAGATCGCAGTCGTTGTCCGCGGCGTCGCAGACCTCGGCGTTGCCGGGGTAGTTGTCCGGGTCTGCGTCGTCGCAGTCCGTCGCGCCACCCGCGGCGACGTGGTCGGCAGGCGGGACCGCGAGGCAGCTCATGATCGCGCCGTCCTCGTCACCTGCGCCGTCGCCGTCGGCGTCCGGCCAGTACGCGTTCACACCGGGGGGATCGAGCACGCCGTCGCAGTCCTGGTCCACGCCGTCGCAGACCTCGGGGTTGCCGGGGAACTTGTCCGCGTCGGTGTCATCGCAGTCCGGCGCGCCGCCCGCAGCGACGTGGTCCGCCGGCGGGACCGCGAGGCAGCTCATGATCGCGCCGTCCTCATCGCCCGCGCCGTCGCCGTCGGCGTCCGGCCAGTACTCGTTCGCACCGGGCGGATCGAGCTCGCCGTCGCAGTCCTGGTCCACGCCGTCGCAGATCTCGGTGGCGCCGGGGTAGACGCCGGGCTCGCCGTCGTCGCAGTCCTCGTCGGCGGGCAGGTCGGCGGAGACGTGATCGGCGGTGGGCGGGGAGTCCTCGCACGTCGTCGTGACCGTGCCGGCTCCGAAGCCGTCGCCGTCCTCGTCGAGCCACCAGGCGAACTCGGGGAGCCCGTTGTCGGGTGCGCCGTCGCAGTCGTTGTCGGAGCCGTCGCAGATCTCCGGGAGATTCGGGGAGTTGTTCTCGTCCTCGTCGTCACAGTCGAACGGATCCGAGTCCGGACAGCCGGCCACCCCGTCCCCGTCGGCGTCGTCCCGGTCCACGCCGTCGCAGTTCTGGTCGATGCCGTCGCAGAAGACCTCGATGGAGCCCGGGAAGATCCCGGCGTCCTCGTCGTCGCAGTCGTCCTCGTTCTCGGTGAAGGTGTCCCCGTCGAAGTCGTGGTTCGGATTGGCCGGGTCGGGACAGCCAGCGAGAACCGTCGCGAGCAGGGCAAGCAGGGCAAGCAGGGCAGACTGCGGATGGCTCGATCGCACGTGAATTCTCCGAAACGTTGTCAGGGGTCAGGGCAATCTTAGCCGATACCGTTCTGCGCGTCCGGGCCCCCGCGTTCACTGGTCCGTCGACGACTTCCGACCCATGTGTGTCCGGTTAGGGGACTTACCGTGTGATCTCGTGTAGTTGCCGAGCT
>CALAGR010000469.1 GCA_937891735.1 uncultured Pseudomonadota bacterium
GCGTCCATCGCGTCCGTGCCGCCCCAGCCCCCGGTGGCGCCCAACCTCGCCGCGGGCCTGCCGCCCCTGGCCGCCCTGGCCCGCTGGAACCCCGCCCTCGCGTCCCTGGTGACGCCGGCTCCGCCCGCCGCGCCGGCCGAGCCGCCCACCCCCAAGCTCTGAGCAGCTACCGTCCCCAGTCGGACGGCGCGTCCCCCAGCACGAACTCCAGGCGTCCGCCGGCCACGAGCTGGGCGTGCTCGATGCGCGCCTCGGTCAGCTCCAGGCCGTTCCAGCTCACCGACTGCACGAACGGCTGGGTCTCCGGGTCCCCCACGGTCACGATCTCGAGCTGCCCCCCGTCGTAGTAGCCGGGGTGCAGGTGCACGGTGGCGAACGGGAACCGCGGCGCCGTCAGGGTCCACACCCCGTCCCCCGGCGCGATGGGGTAGATGCCGAGCATCGCCAGGACCAGGAACGCCGAGGTGGATCCTGCGTCGTCGTTCCCGGGGAGCCCATCGGGCTCGACCCCATACTCGTCGTCCACGATGGCGCGGATCCGCCGCTGGGTACCCTCGGGCCGGCCCGCCGCCGCGTACAGCCAAGGCACGTGGAAGCTGGGCTGGTTCGACGGATCGAAGTGCCCGTCGTCGAAGAAGGCGTCCAGCCGCGCGGTGAACGCATCCACCCCGCCCATCGCCTCGACGAGGCCCGGGACATCGTGGGGAACGAACCAGGAGTAGATCCACGAGTCCGCCTCGGCGAAGTCGTTCATGTCGCTGTCGTCGGTCGGATCGAACGGAGTGACCCACTCCCCCGCCCGGTCCCGGGCCTGCATGAAGCCCTCCTCGGGGTTCCAGTGGTTGCGCCAGTTGGTCGCTCGCGCGTCGTAGCGGGCCGCGTCCTCCGTGCGCCCCAGGGCCGCCGCGAACCGGGCGGTGGCCCAGTCGTCGTAGGCGTGCTCCAGCGTCATGGAGACCGACTGGCTCGGGTCGCACTCCGTCGGCACGTAGCCCAGCTCGATGTACTCCGGCGGCGTGCCGAGGTTGACGTAGCCGCACAGCCCCTCCGGCAGGTCGGGGAGCTCGTCGGATCCGGCGTGATCGACCGCCTCCCAGGCCAGCTCGGCGTCGATCCGGTCCAGGCCCTTGATGAAGGCGTCGGCGATGATCGGCACGGCGTGGTTGCCGATCATCACCCGGGAGTAGCCCGTGGCGTTCCAGGTGCACTTGGGGAGCCAGCCCCCCTCCTGGTAGTGCGCCAGCATCGACGTCGTGATGTCGTCGGTGAGCTCGGGCTCCACCAGCGTGCGCAGGGGATGCGAGGTGCGGAAGGTGTCCCACATGCACCAGTCGTCGGTGAAGTACCGGGCGCCGTCGTCCCCCACCTGCCTCACCACCGGCGACCCCGAGGCCCCCACGACGTACCGCCCGTTGGCCTCGGTGTAGTCCGCGGGCTGAAACAGGCTGTGATACAGCGCCGTGTAGAACTTGCCGCGGGTGGCGTCCTCGCCCTGGACCTGCACGCGGTTCAGCGCGGTGTTCCAGAGCCCCTGCGCCCCCGCGGCCACCTCGTCGAAGGTGCGCGCGCCCACCTCCGCCTGCAGGTTCGCGGCCGCCTGGGAGACGCTGATCAGCGAGATCCCGATGCGCAGCTCGATCTGCGTTGGCTCGTCGAAGGTCCACTCTCCCCAACCCCCAACCCAGGCCCCAGAGACCGTGTCCCGATCCGGCAAGGCCTCCGGCGACGGGCCGGATCCCCGGAACACGCCCGTCGAGGTCGGCGCCCGGGACAGCTCCGCGTGGAAGTACAGGGTGGTCTGGGCCGTCTCGCCCGGGGGCGTCAGCACCGCCGCGGCGGGGTGCACGGTGTAGGTGGCCTGCCCCTCCCAGACGCCGCCGGTCATCGTCAGGGCCGCGCTCCGGGACAGGCCCAGGGAGTGACCGAGGTCCAGCAGCAGCCGGCCCGGTCCGACCGGGAAGCTGTAGCGATGGACCCCCGCATGGCCCGTCGCGGTCAGCTCCGCCCGGACGTCCGAGTCCAGGAGCGTGACCGCGTAGTAGCCGGGTCGGGCCACCTCGTCGTCGTGGGAGTACGCGCTCGGGCGCTGCCCCCGGTTCACCTCAAGGGCCCCCGTCTGGGGCAGCACGAGCAGCTGGCTGTACCCGTTGTATCCGCCGCCGGGCCCCTCCAGGTGGGTGTGGGTGAAGCCCTCGATCCGGGGACTGCCCCACGCGTAGGCGCCGACATCGCCGGGGTCGTTGTCGGTGTCCGGGGACAGCCGGACCATCCCGTGGGGGACCAGCGCCCCGGGGATCACGTTGCCCGAGCCCCCGGTCCCGATCATCGGGTCCACCAGGCCCGTCAGGGGCACCTCGTCGATGGGAAACGGCACCTCCTCGAAGGGTCCGGGCGGCACCGGAGGCGGGACCTCCGCAGGCACGACGCAGCCGAGGCCGGACAGGGAGAACAGCAGGGGGAGGAACCGGGTGGCGGACAGGCGCATGGCGGATAGTATGGCCACGTCTGGGGGCGGGCCATGGATCCGGCTTGCGCCCCCCGTGAGCCACATCGAGAATCCGAGGCCCATGAGCGCCACCCGTCGAATCCGCACGCTGCTGCCCGCGGCCGCCCGTCGACTGCTCGCCGCGCCCCTCGGCGGCGCCCGCCCGGTGATCCGCACGGTGCTCGCAGAGATCGGCGAAGCCGCCGAGGTGCCTTGGGCGCAGCTGCACCTGCTGACGGAGGACGGAACCACCGAGCTGGCCTGCGAGTGGCTCGCGGACGACGCGCCGTTCACGATCCCCCGGGAGCGGGGCATCCAGTTCGGAGACTTCCCGAGCCTGGTCCGTCAGGCCAGGACGCTGCGGCCCTTCACCGTCCTGGTGGGCGCGCTGCCCGCCGCCGCCGCCGCCGAGCGCGCGCTCCTCGAGGCGCAGGGCGTGCGCCGCCTGGTGGTCTTTCCCTGCGGCACGGACAACACCCTGCGTGGCGGCATGCTGCTGCACGCAACCCAGGAGGGCCCGGCCCTCACCCCGGCGGCGATGGAGCTGCTGCACCTCGCGGCGGACCTGTTCCTGCTCGCGTTGGGCCGGGACGCCGCGGAGCAGTCCCTCGAGGCCTCCAAGCACCGGGTCGCCGAGTCGAGCCAACGGATGCGGGCGCTGCTCGAGACGGCCTTCGAGGGCTTCGTGGTGTCCCGCGCGGGGTTCGTGCTCCAGGCGAACGATGGCTTCGCGCGCATGTGCGGGTACGAGCCGCACGAGGTCGTGGGGATGAACCCCGTGGCCGTGACGACGCCCGCCTCGGCCGCGATCATCGGCCGGAACATCGCCAACGAGGTGCACGACCCGTACGTGGTGGAGGGGGTGCGCAAGGACGGCAGCCGGTTCCCCATGGAGATCCAGGGGACCGAGTGCTACTTCGAGGGCGAGCGGGTGCGGATCACCGGGTTTCGGGATCTGACGGAGGCCCGGGAGCGCGAGACCGCGCGGGAGCGGCTCGAGGAGCGCATGCGGCAGGGCCAGCAGCTCGAGAGCCTGGGCGTGCTCGCTGGCGGCATCGCCCACGACTTCAACAACCTGCTGGTGGGGGTGCTCGGCAACGCCGAGCTGGCGGCCCGCGACCTGCCCGACGGCTCACCCACTCGAGCCGCCGTCGATGCGATCCAGCTGGCCGCGACCCGCGCCGCGGAGCTGGTGGGCGAGATGCTGGTGCAGGCGGGCCACACCCGCCCCCACGTGCGGCCGGTGCACCTGCCCGAGCTGATCGCCGAGATGAAGGAGCTGCTGTGGGCCTCGTTGCCCAAGACGGTGCGGCTCGAGCCGAGCTTTCCCGAGGGGCTGCCCGCCGTGGTGGCCGATCCGACCCAGCTGCGCCAGGTGATCATGAACCTGATCACCAACGCCGCCGACGCGAGCGAGTCCTCCGGCGGAGCGATGCAGGTGCAGGCCAGCGAGGTGGTGCTCGACGCCCCTCCGCCCGGACTTGCGCCGACCCTGGAGCTGGAGCCCGGCCGCTACCTCCGGCTGACCGTGCGCGACCACGGCGAAGGCATGGACCAATCCACCGTGGCGCGCATGTTCGAGCCCTTCTTCACGACGAAGTTCGCGGGACGGGGCCTGGGCCTCGCCGCCGTGCTCGGGATCGTGCGCACCCACCGGGGTGGCATCGCGGTGCACAGCGAGCCCGGCAAGGGGACGACCGTCGAGCTGTTCCTTCCCCTCGCCGGGGCCGTCGAGGCCGACGCTGAGGCCTCGGTGGGGCGCGCGAAGAAGGAGCCCCGGGGGCAGCGGCCCTGCGTCCTGGTGGTGGATGACGAGCGGTTGGTGCGCGACGTGGCGGAGCGGATGTTGCTGGCCGCCGGGTACGACGTGCTCCCGGCCGCCGATGGCCTCGAGGGCCTGCGGGTCTTCTCCGAGAACCAGCACCGCGTGCAGGCGGTGGTGCTCGACATGGCGATGCCGGGGCTCGACGGCCTCGCCGTCTTCAAGGAGCTGCGACGCGTCTCGCCCACCGTGCCCGTCCTGTTCAGCTCGGGCTACCTGGAGCCGGACCTGCCTCTCGGCGGCGATGGCTCGGGTCCCGTCAGCTTCCTGCAGAAGCCCTATCGCATGGCCGCGCTGGCGGAGCGCCTGGAAGAACTGCTCGAAGCGACGCTGGAGTAGGCCCCTCGACGTTCAGCCGCGGGCCGCGCCCAGCACGACGTCGCGCAAGGCCGACAGCAGCGCATCCCGTGTGAACGGCTTGGGCAGGAAGCCGTCCGGGCGGGACTCCTTGGGCAGCGCGGCGGTGTCGTCCGCGGAGTAGCCGCTGAACATCAGGATCGGGATGTCCGGACGCATCGCCCGCAGGTGCCCGCAGACCTCCTCGCCGTCCATGTCCGGCATCGTGCGATCCAGCAGGACCGCGCACAGCCCGGCGCCGTGCTCGCTGAACAGCTCCAGGGCGTGGGTTCCGCCGGTGGCCCCCATCACCGGGACCCCGGCCGAGCGCAGCGCCCGCATGGAGATCTCGCGCACCAGGGCCTCGTCGTCCACCACCAGCACGGGGCGCCCTCGATGCCACGACGTGCTGTCGGCATGGGGAGGCTCTGTCGGCGCCACGACCTTCGCCGTCTGGTGATCGGCCCCCGCCGGGATCAACACCTCGAACGAGGTCCCCTGCCCGGCCTCGCTCCGCACGATGATCGTGCCGTGGTGCCCCCGCACGATGCCCAGGACAACGGCCAGACCGAGGCCCCGTCCAGCGAACTTGGTCGTGTAGAACGGCTCGAACAGGCGCGCCCGGGCGACGGAGTCCAGCCCCACCCCGTCGTCCCACACCTTCAGGGAGACGTACGGACCCGCCGGCAGGGGCAGATCCACGACCCCCCCGTGCAGCTCTTCGGCCGACACGGTACGCAGGCCCGTGCTGACGATGATCTCGCCGGTGGTCCCCTCCACCGCCTCCGCGGCGTTGCCGAGCAGGTTGATCAGCACCTGGCGCAGCTGGGTGGCGTCGGCGTCCACCTTCGGCACCCCGCTGCCCAACCTCCACACCAGCCCGGCTCGCTTGGGCAAGAGACCCGCCAGCAGCGGCTGCATCCGGGTCAGGACCTTGTTCAGATCGAGCGGCTCGATCACGAACTGGGACCGGCCCGAGTACGCCAGCATCTGGTTGGCGAGCTCGGAGGCCTGCATCGACGCCAGCCGCACCGTCTCGAGCGCGCGGGACAGATCGGAGCCCTCCGGGACCTCGGCGAGCCCCGCCTCGGCGTTGCCGAGGATCACCGTGAGCAGGTTGTTGAAGTCGTGGGCGATGCCCCCCGCGAGCACCCCCAGGGTCTCCAGCTTCTGGCGGCGCTCCAGGCTCTGGGCGAGGCGCGAACGTTCCTCACCAGCGCGCTTCGCTTCGGTGATGTCGCTGTGCACGCAGACGCTCAGCAGGCCGTGCTCGGGGTGCTCGTATTGCCGGACCGTGGCCAGGCTCCAGAACCGCTCGCCGCACTTTCGCACGTTCTCGATCTGCCCTCGCCAGGACCCGTTCGCGGTGATCTCCCCCAGGATCCGAGCCGCCTGCGCGGCGGGATCCTCCGGCCCATGGGCGTTCAGGATCGAGACGTGCTGCCCGATCATCTCCCCCCGGGCGTACCCGAACATCTCCTCGAACCGCGGATCCGTGTACACGATGATCCCGTCCGCGGTTCGCAACGCGTAGGCCGCCTCGGACATGGATTCGGCGATGGCGCGACGAAGGCCCTCGTCGTCCGCGTCCTCCGCGCGGCGGGTGAGGTCCCGCCCCACCGCGAACATCCGCTCGCCGTCCGCGCCCCTGCGCGCGCGCCACTCCAGGCGCCGCAAGGTGCCATCCGCGCAGCGATAGCGGTTCACGAAGCCGCGGAGGGGCGTCCTCTGATCCATCCCCTGGAGCGTGCGGTCCCGGTCCTCGGGGTGCACGAAGTCCATGAACGGCCGGCCCAGCAGGTCGCTCTCGCTCCACCCGAGGCTGGCCACGAACGACGGACTGACCCTGAGGAAGTACCCTTCCGGGCTCGCGACACAGAGCAGATCGCTCGACATGGCGATCAGCGCTCGAAGATCGTCAGCAGGCCACAGGGCCCCTGGCGTGACATCGGACATTGGCCCCCCAACTTCCGCAGGTGCAGCGACGCACCGGAGGCGACTCTAGCGCGGACTCCGGGCCGCTGTACGCGGTTTCCGCAGCACGGCCGGGTCGACCGCGCTCCACAGGTGCTCGCCGGCGCTGCGCAGCGGGCGCACCCCGGCGGCGACGTCCAGCACCTCTTGGGGGTCCTCGAGCAGCTCCCACAGGGGCTGGGAGACCGAGGGGATCAGCGCCATCGCCACGGACAGGGCCCGATCCCAGTCGTCGATCTGCGGCTCGAAGTCCCCCGGCCCGACGCGACCCCGGCAACGTTCGTGCCCGCACGAGCACATCAGGACCTCCTCGAGGTTCAGGGAGCCGTAGTCGTCGGTGAACTGCTCGCCCGGCTCGATGTCCCGGACGGCGATCTCGAACTCCCACCCCGGACTCAGACAGTTGGGTTGGCAGGAGTGATTCAGGAAGCGTGCGTGGTCCCAGCACAGCACCCGCGCCCCAGCCCGATCCCTGTAGCTGTAGATCTTGAGTTGTCGCTGCAGGGCCGCAGGCATGCGCATGACCTGCGCTCCCGTCAACGTCTGGTCCAGGGCGTCCCGGACCCAGACGATCGTACCGGCGGGGATGAACTCGGTGGCCACGGCGCCGTGACCGACCTGGGGGCTGATGAAGGCCACCCGACTTGCGGGATGAAGCATGGACCCAGCGCTCCGCGGCGGGTCAACGCGAGACTGCGGACTCCGCCAGACGCCTTCGAACGGCGGCATTGAAACACCGCCCACAGGGAATGGGAATCCAGACCTCCTGACATAGGGGGACTGGATCTGGCGCGGAGTCGGCGCTTT
>CALAGR010000470.1 GCA_937891735.1 uncultured Pseudomonadota bacterium
TCGTCGTCACCGGAGTCGTCGTCGTCACCGGAGTCGTCGTCGTCGCCCGTGTCGTCGTCGCCCGTGTCGTCGTCGTCCCCCGAGTCGTCGTCGTCCCCCGAGTCGTCGTCGTCGCCGATCGGGATGAAGCGCGGGCGGTCATACCCGCAGGACTGGATGCGCAGCTTGATGCCCGGCGACAGCTCCTCTTCGGAGGTGCCGCTGAGCTCCTGCGCCTGTCCGTCCCCCGTGGCCCCCAGGTGGATCGACACCGTGCAGGCCAGGACCAGCAGGAGCGAGGCCAGCCAACGGACGCCGCGGCGCCAGATCGGTCGGGATGAATCGGTCGTCATGGGATCCCTGCGCGACGCTGCGCGCGGCCGGAGAGGCGACGGCCACCCCAAGCGGCGGGGAGTATAGCCAGGAGTGCGCAGAACCCAGCGGGCACCGCAAGGCCGTGGCGCGTTGAATGAACCGCAGGCCTCGGGGGTCGATACAGTAGCGACCGTGACCGATGCCTCCTCCCAGACCCGCGCCGCCTCCCCGCGAGCGCGCGAACGCCTGCTCGCAGCGGGCTTCCTGACGTTGGGGCTCGTGCTCGGGGGCAGCTTGCTGCACGCCCAGGAGCCGACGCCCCCGGTGGATCCGGCGGCGGTGCAGGCGTCCTACCAGCGCGGCTTCGACCACCAGCGCAACAAGCAGACGGACGCGGCGATCACCGCCTACGAGGAGGCCCTGGCCCTCGATCCGGACCACGTCCCGGCGCTGTACGAGGTGGGCTGGTCCTACTGGGTCCTCGGCCGCTGGTCGGACGTCGTTCGGGTCTGGGAGCACGTCCTGGAGCTGGACCCCGAGCACGACAAGGTGCCGCAGTACATCGACGAGGCCCGCGCCAAGGCCGCCCTGCGGGAGCGGCTGGAGGCCGGTCCGGCCGCCGGAGCAGGCCCCGAGGTGGTCGAACGCATCGACGGCGCTGGGCTCCGCTTCGCCTTCGGGGGCGACACCATGATGGGCTCGCCGCTGACGGGCGTGGGGCTCCCCAAGGACGACGGCGCGGCCCTCTTCGCGGCCTACGCGGAGCCCATGAAGGCCGCGGACGTCACGTTCCTGAACCTGGAGGGGGTGCTGCTGGACGGGGGCAAGAGCCACAAGTGCCCCGACGAGGACACCACCTCCTGCTACGCCTTCCGCACCCCGGTCCGCTTCGCGAAGAACCTGGTGGACGCGGGCGTGGACGTCGTGTCCTTCGCCAACAACCACGCCAACGACTTCGGTCCGGCGGGGCGCGCGAGCACCACGTCGACCCTGGACGCGGCGGGGATCCTGGTCGCGGGACCGCTCGATCGAAGCGTGGTCCTCGACGTCGGCGGCGTGCGGGTGGGCGTGCTGGGGTTCGCGACGTCCCCCGGCGGCGGGGATGTGCGCGACATCGATCTGGCCAAGGCGATGGTGCAGGACATGCGCGGCAAGGCGGATCTGGTGGTCGTGTCCTTTCACGGCGGGGCGGAAGGGGCGAGGGCCCAGCGGGTGCCGCCCGGGGTCGAGACCTTCCTGGGGGAGAACCGCGGCGACCTGCGCCGGTTCACCCACGCCGTGGTGGACGCCGGCGCGGATCTCGTCGTCGGGCACGGCCCCCACGTGCTGCGCGGCATGGAGGTCTACAAGGACCGCTTGATCGCCTACTCCCTGGGGAACTTCGTCACCTACGGCGGCTTCAGCCTCTCGGGCATGAACGGCCTGTCCGCGCTGCTGGAGGTGGATCTGCATCCGGACGGACGCCTGGCCGGCGGACGCATCGTGTCGGGCCGGCAGATCCCCCCCGGCGGGCCGCTGCTGGACCCCGAGGCGGAGGCCGCAGCGGTGATCCGCGAGCTGTCGGCGGCGGACTTCGGTGAGGCCGCCCCCAAGATCGACGACGACGGGAGGTTCCTGCCTTGATGCTCCGCTCCGCTGCTCCGCTGCTGCTCGCCCTGCTGGTCTCCAACACGGCCCAGGCCGCCATCGCCGACACCGTCGCGCGGCTGGGGGGCGCCGACGGCGTCGTGCTCGTCGTGGACAGCGCGGGCCAGGTCCTCGCGTCCCACAACGAGGGCAAGGTGTTCACCCCCGCGTCCACCCTCAAGGTCATGACGACGCTGTTGGCGGCGGAGCACCTGGGGCTCGACAACCGCTTCGAGACCGACTTCTTCGTGGTGGACGACCTGCTGCTCGTGCGCGGCAAGGGCGATCCCTACCTGGTGAGCGAAGAGCTCGACGCGGTGGCCGCGGAGCTGGCCCCGAAGCTGAAGGGCATCGAGCTGGCGGGGGTCGCGGTCGATGACAGCTGGTTCGAAGCGGGCATCGTGGTGCCGGGCGTGACCTCCACCACCGAGCCCTACGACGCGCTCAACTCCGCGACGGCCGTGAACTTCAACACGATCCACGTGGTGGTGAAGGGCGGGGTGGTGTCGTCCGCCGAGGAGCAGACGCCGCTGACGCCGCTGGCCACCGAGGTCGCGAAGCGCCAGGGCGTGCAGGGCACCAACCGGATCAACATCGGCAAGAGCCCCCAGGACTCCCGGCGCTACGCCGCCGAGCTCATCGCGGCCAAGCTGCGGGGCGTGGGCGTGGCGGTGGGCAGCAAGGTCGGCGACGGCGCCGTGCCCGAGGGGGCGGTCCCGCTGCACACCCACCAGAACTCCCGGACCATCGGGGAGGTCTGCGCGGCGATGCTGTACTACTCGAACAACTACATCGCCAACCAGGTCTTCCTGGCCGTGGGCGCGGCGGTGCAGGGAGCCCCCGCCAGCCTGGACAAGAGCGTGGCCGTGTCCGCGGCGTTCGTGGAGAGCCACCCGGGGCTGAAGGGCTTCGTGATGGTGGAGGGCTCGGGGATCTCCTACAACAACCAGGCGACCAGCGCGGCGTTCGCCCATGCGCTCGAGCTCTTCGAGCCCCACAAGGCGCTGCTCCGGGTGCAGCACGACGCCGCCAGCAAGACCGGCACCCTCACCGTCACGAAGTCGGTGGTCGGCTACGCGGACACGAAGGAGCACGGCATGGTGCGGTTCGTGGTGTCGCTGAACGGCGCGGGCAGCCAGCGGCGCTGGGACATCGTGCAGGCCGTGCAGAGCGAGCTGTGAGCCCGCGCCGAGCGCGGTAGGCTCCCGCCGATGCACCTCCCCTCCGACGATCAACAGGTCGCGCTGATGGATCGGATCGCCAGCGGCGACGCCGCCGCGCTGGGCGAGTTCGCGTCGGTGGTGGGGCCCTGGGTGGTGGCCGCGCTGCGCCGGATGCTGCAGGACGACGAGGTCGTGGACGCGCTGACGGACCGGACCTTCCTGGAGATCTGGCAGATGGCGCCGCTGTGGGACCGCCACGTGGGGCGTCCCCTGCTGTGGAGCCTCGCCATCGCGCGGGCCTTCGCGGTGGAGGTGCTGGACCAGCGCCGGCGCGACCGACTCTCCGGGCCGGGGGCCGAGCGTCCCGCGGATCCGGGCGCGGCCCGGGACGAGTCCTGCCCGGTGGGCGCGCTGCTGGCCGGAGATCCCGCCACCCGCGACGTGCTCGAGGCGGCGTGGTTCAGCCACCCGGTCGCTGGGGATTCCATCGTGCTCGTCGACGCAGAGCTCCTGGGTCCGGCGCTGCAGAGCTTCGGCCGGCGGCTGATCGGGGGCGCGGATGGAGGGTGATCGCTGCCGGGATCTGCGGTCGAACTACGCCGCGTACGCCGCGGGGCTGACCGACGGCCTGATCAACGAGCGCATCCAGCTGCACCTGGGCGACGGGTGCCCGGGCTGCGCGTTCGAGATCGAAGAGCTCATGGAGGCCTTCCACGCGGTGCCCCTGGGGCTCGCCGTGCAGCCGTTCTCTACGGAGCGGGCCGCGGCCCTGGTGGAGACGGCGAAGACCACCCGGCAGGAGGAGGTGGAGACGCCGATCCTGTTCCCCGAGTCGAACCAGCTGCGTCTGTGGCAGGTGTTGACGACCCTGGCCGCCGTCGCCGTGGTGGCGGCCGCCATCTGGGGTCGGACCCAGGCGCTGGACGCGCAGCACCTGCGCAGCGACGCCGCCCGGGCGGGCCAGCGCTCAGGGTTGGCGACCGACGAGGCGTCCGAGCTCCGAGACCAGGTGAGCACCCTGTCCACCACGCTGGAGAGCGCCGCCGATCCCCACGCCCGGGTGCTCGACCTGTCGGGCGCGGTGCCGGGCCGGGCCTTCCTCGACGTCGAGGGCAGCACGCTGGTGTTGAGCGTCGATCCCCTGGGACCCCCCGGCGCGGGACGGCTGCACCACGTGTGGCTGCTCGGAGCAGGCGAGCCGGACCTGCTCAGCGCCCTGCCGCCGGCCTGGTCGGTGCAGGGGGGCCAGGTGGCGGTGCGGCTGCCCGAGCAGGTGGCCAGGGACGCCGGGGTGCTGATCACGCTGGAGGCCACCGGGGCGGTGCCGAGCGAGCCCTCGGACGAGGTCGTGCTGCGCTCGAAGTGAGCGCTCTCAGCTGGCTTCGCGCTCGGCCCTGACCCGCTCCCGCAGCGCCTTGCGTGCCTTGCGGCGGACCTTGGGCGACGGATCGTCCGCCGCCAGGACCGACAGGCGCTGGTCCACGTCGTTGCCGGACACGTGGATCAACGCCGTCACCACCGCGACCCGCACGCCCGCGTCCATGGAGCGCGACGCCGTCAGCAGCGCGGGGCCGAGGCCGTGGACCTCGTGGCGCCGCAGCCCATCGATCGCCACGACCTGGAGCGCAGGCTCCGGCTCTGCGGTGATGAGGGCAACCAGCGCCTCGGCCACCGACTCCCGCGCCGACTCCCGGCCCAGTCGCAGCAGCGCCTCGCGCCGCACACGCAGGGATCCGTTGGTCGCGAGGTCGGTCCAGGCGGGCAGGGCCCAGACGAGATCCGCCTCGTCGCCAGCGCCCTTGACGAGCCACTGCACCATCCACGTGTCCGCCGACGCGCCGGCCGAGGCGAGGGCCAGGGTCAGCAGCTCGCGGTCGCGCTGGGCGGGTGGTCCCGCCGTGACCCGGCCGTCCAGGGCGCGGGTCCAGGGCGCGAGGCCTGGCACCCCCGGCTCCGAGGGGATCAGCTCGAGCTCCGCCGCGGTGGGGGGCGGGGCGCCCCGCAGGCCCGTGATCGCCCGGTCCGCGACCCGTGCGTCTTCGTCGGTGCTCGCCGCCACGAGCAGCTCGCGGCCCGCGTCGCTGGCGCGCGTGGAGAGCACCCGCACGGCCTCGGCCCGCATGCGGGAGCTGCGATCCTTGAGCACGAGCCACGCGATGAGCTCCTGGGTGGGGGGACTCAGGTCCACGTCCTGGTCGGCGGACTCACCCTGCATCACCCAGCCCAGCGCATCGCGGCGGAGCGCCAGGTCCGGATCGTTGAGCACGAACCAGCGCGCCAGCTCCATGCGCCGGGCGAACGGGACCAGCGGCGACGAGAGGTAGAAGGCCAGGGCGTCGTGGCGCTGGCGCGGATCCGTGGACAGGAGCTGCCAGAAGCCCTTGGCCAGCTCCCCGTCCACCTGCAGCTGGGGCGGCGCGGCGAGAGGCGACTCCACAAGGGCGAACAGCAGGTCCCCCAGGTGGCCGTCGTCGGCGAGCACCCAGGGCAGGTCCGCGAAGGCCTCCCGCGCGGCCTGCTCGAGCAGCGCGCCCATGCGCAGGGGCGCGTAGTCGTCCTGCTCGGACGCGCCGCCGAGGGACAGCCGGAGCGCCGCGGACGCCGCGCGTTCCCCTCCCGGCGCGTTCGCGTCCGAGTAGTCCACCGAGAACTCGAAGTCCCAGGCCATGGCCACGGCCCAGTGGGGGATCGACACGGGCATGATCGTGGACCCGATCCGCTGCTCCACCACCCTGCTGCCCTCGATCCACAGCCGGTTGAGCGACGCCTTGAGCACCGCCCGGGCCGGCAGGTGCACGTCGTCGGGGGAGGGGTGCGCGCCAGCTGCGGACAGCACGTCCCACAGCGTGTTGCACAGGTGGTCCTGCGCCCACGCCTGCGCGTCCTCGGCCTCGGCGAGCACCGCGAGATCGTTGAGGTCCTGGCCCGGATAGCGCCGCAGCGCGGGGTGGCCAAGGGGCAGCTGGGCGTCGCAGTCCAAGGAGACGGGCACGCCCGCCAGGGGGGGCGGCGGCCCGGGCCTGCTCGGCTCGCTCGGCGCGGCCCGCTGGGGAGCCGAGTCCTGCGCGAGGCCCACCGCCGGCAGCAGCAGCAGGACGATGGCGAGCAGGTGGGCAGGTGGCTTCACCCACCCACACTAGTCACCCCATCGGGCCCGCACCACCGCCCCCGGTCAGCCGCTGATGTAGCGCCCCGGCACCCAGCTCCAACCCGAAGCGGCGGTGCTTCCGGTGGACAGGGCGGCGGTGAGCAAGGCGCGGGCTGCCTGTTCGATGCGCTCGGGCGACAGGACCGTGTGCTCCTCGAGCACCTCGGACTGCCCGACCCCCGGCACGTCGCGCATGCCGATGGCGCGCATGGGCACGCCGGGGAGCGCCTCGGCCACCTGGGCCTGGATCTCGCGCATGAGCCCCGCGAAGGGGCGGTCGTCCGCCGTGACCAGCAGGCGGCCGGTCTTCTGCACGCTCGCCAGCACCAGGTCCATGTCCGGGGGCACGATGGTGCGCAGATCGATCACCTCCACGGAGATCCCTTCGGCCCGCATCGTGTCGCTGACCTGCTCGCCGAAGAGGGCGCCGCGCCCCCAGCCCACCAGGGTCAGATCCGTGCCGCTGCGACGCACGATCCCCTTGCCCAGGGGCACCCGCACCCCGTCCCCGATGTCGGGGATCCCGCCGCGGCGGATGTGGTCCTTGAGCTGCTTGACCCCGTCCTTGTCGGACGCGTCCACCTCGTCGGGGAACGCCGGCCCCGCCGCGCGCCGGTAGCAGTACTTCGGCTCCAGCATGATCACGGGCCCGCCGTAGTCGGCCGCCGCCAGCATGAGCCCGTAGGCGTCGTAGGACGTGCTGGGCATGCAGATCACGAGACCCGGGATCGCCGAGTAGAAGCCGTCCAGCGACATCGAGTGATAGATCGCGCCGCCCCCGAACGGGTCCGACGGCATGCGCAGGATCACGCTGGGGCAGGCCTGGCCGACGCTCGACCAGTACAGGTTCCCCATGTGCACGAGCCAGTGGAACGCGTTCAGCGAGTAGTCGCCGAACTGGATCTCCGGCATCGCCACGAAGCCCGGATACAGGCCCGCGCCGACGGCCGTGCCCACGATCAGGGGCTCGTTGATCGGC
Source organism: uncultured Pseudomonadota bacterium (assembly GCA_937891735.1). Taxonomy (GTDB): domain Bacteria; phylum Myxococcota_A; class UBA796; order UBA9615; family UBA9615; genus JAGSHC01. Next base: position 7,211 of record CALAGR010000470.1, read on the forward strand.
GCGTCGATCACCCGGTCCCCGAAGAGGTCCTTGAGGCCCGCGGTGGCCTGCATCACGCCCCCCAAGCGGCCGACGTCCTGGCCCCACACCCCGCTCGGGCGGGACTCCAGGATCGCCTTGTGGGCAGCGCGCAGGGCGCCGGCGTAGGTGACGTTGGTCCGGGCGCGATCCGCCAGATCCGCGGGCTCGGACACGGCGGGGAACGGCGGGCGGATCCACTGGGCGAGGGTGTGCGGGTCCGGATCCGGCTCCGCCTCCACCTCCTGCATCCAGCGGGCGATGCGCGCGTCCTCCTCCCCCATGACCGTGCCCAGGTCGTGGTGGGCGAAGTAGTCGGCGCCGGTGCCCGGGACGCGGGTGACGATGTCGCCGGCCCCGAGGGCTCCCCGCTCGACGAGCGCCGCCCCGAAGGTCAGGATCGGATCGTCCTGCTCGAGATCGAACCGGTAGTTGCCGGCCGAGCTGTGCCCGTTCAGCCGGGGCAGGTCGTGCACGTGCCAGATCGCCCCGGTCTGCGTGCGCTTGCAGTGGGTGGCGGCCTCGAAGGCGGTGGCGTAGCAGGCGTCGAAGTCCCGGCCGTCACAGGAGAAGAAGGCCAGCCCGAACGCCTGGGCGTACGCCTTCAGGTTCTTGATGCCGCGGCCCTCGGACGGCGTCGTCGAGATCGCGATCCGGTTGTCCGTGACCATCACCAGCATCGGCAGGGACCACACCGAGATGGCGTTCATGGCGTCGTGCAGATCGCCCTCGGCGGTGCTGCCGTCGCCGATGCTCGCGGCCACGAAGCCGTCCTGGATGCCCTGCAGCTTCATGGCCTGGGCCCAGCCCGCGGTCTTGCCCAGGTTCATGCCCAGGGACGACTGGATGGGCAGGATCCCGCGCTCCATGTCCACGAGGTGGTTGACCATCTGGCGCCCCGCGCTGAAGGGGTCGGAGGCCTTGCTGAGCTGCTGCCGCAGCACGTCCTTGACGAAGTCCTGGCGGCCGGTCAGCTCGGACCACATGGAGACGAGGGTGCCGCTGCGGTAGTGCCCGCCGAAGCCGAAGTTCTTCCCACCGTCTGTCACCTTGTGAAAGGCGAGGGCCGTGGCGGTGGCGTGCATCTCCTGGCCGGGGCCGTAGATGGCGAACTTGACGCGCCCCTGGGAGAGCAGCCGCACGATGCGCTCGTCCATGGAGCGGTTGCGAACCGCCACGCGGTAGGCGTGGCGCAGCTCGTCGTGGGACAGGACGGGGGCGGAATCAACCATGCAATCTCCGGGAAGGACGGGGAGATCTAGCACGAGGTACAACGGGTCTGTGCCCGTGTCTCTCCAGGCCGACTACACCCTGATCGACGGAACCCTGAGGCGCGACGTGGTCGTCGCGGTCGGCTCCGACGGCCGGATCGCGGGGGTCGATGCCTCCCTGGACGGGCAGGCGCCGGTGGGGGTGCAGCGGCTGCCCGGCAAGGTGCTGGTGCCGGGCTTCGTCAACGCCCACAGCCACTCCTTCCAGCGGCTGCTGCGGGGCCGGACCGAGCACCAGGCCATCGGCGCGGGCGACGACGACTTCTGGTCGTGGCGCGCGGCCATGTACCGGGCCGCGAGCAGCCTCGATCCCGCCGCGGTGCAGGCGGTGGCGGCGTTCACGTTCGCCGAGATGGTGAAGGCGGGCTTCACCCACGTGGCCGAGTTCCACTACCTGCACCACCAGCCGGACGGCACGCCCTACGACGATCCCCTCGAGCTCACGCGGCGGGTGCTGGCGGGCGCGGAGGCGGCGGGGATCGGGGCGACGCTGCTGCGGGTCGCCTACCAGCGCGGCGGGGCGGGGGTGCCGCTGACGGCGGAGCAGCGCCGCTTCGTCGATCCGAGCCCGGAGGCCTACGCGCGAGCCCTGGAGGACACGGAGGTCCTGGCGCGTCCCGGGGATCGGCGGCCGGTGCACGTGGGCATCGCGGCCCACAGCGTGCGCGCGCTGGACCGGACGTGGCTCGCGGCGTTGGCGGAGCTGTCGGCGGGGCGGCTGGTGCACGCCCACGTGTCCGAGCAGCCCGGCGAGATCGCGCAGTGCCTGGCGGAGCACGGGGTGCGACCGGTGCAGCTGCTGGCGGATCTGGGGCTGCTGACCGACCGCTTCACGGCGGTGCACGCCACCCACCTGGATCCGGGGGAGATCCGGCTGCTGGGGGACGCGGCGGTGACGGCCTGCATCTGCCCCACCACCGAGCGGAACCTGGGGGACGGGCTGCCGATGCTGCGGGAGCTGCGGGCGGCGGGCGCGCACCTGGCGGTGGGCACGGACTCGCACGCGCGCATCGATCCCTTCGCGGAGCTGCGGGCGCTGGAGGACGGCGAGCGGCTGCGGCTGGGCCGACGCAACGTGCTGCTGGCGGGGCAGGGCATGGGCCAGGGGGTGGCGAAGACGCTGTTCGGGGTTGGCTCCTCGGGCCGCGCGGTGGGGCTCCCGGACGGCGCCATCGCGGTGGGGCAGCGGGCGGATCTGGTGGCGCTGTCGGTGGACGACCCGGCCCTGGACGGCGTCGCCGAGGGCCCCGACGGCGGGCACGCGCTGGGGGCGGCGCTGATCTTGGGGGGTGGCCCGCGCCTCGTGCGGGACGTGTGGATCGGCGGGGAGCAGGTCGTCAGCGACGGCGCCCACGTGCGCGGGGACGCGCTGCGGCGCGACTACCGCGAGGTCGCCGCGAGGCTCTGGAGCTGAGGCACCGCAGACGCCTGCGCACCAGGGTCATCCCCTCATACCCATCCTGAGCGTCCGAAGGGCCTCAGCGGCGGTCATTACGGGCATCCCAGCCCGCTTGAACCCCACCAGGTCGCGCGTCGCGAGGAGATGGCAGCCGACGCCCTGACCCGCTGCGGCGCAGACGGCGTCTTCGAAGTCCGCCCATTGCATTGCAACGGCCATCTCGAGGACGGCGGAGTCCACGGGTGCGACCCCGAAGACCGATAGCACCCCGGCCACGCACTCGTTCGCGAAGGCCCGCCCACCGGAGCGACTCGCCAGGGAGTGAAGCGTGGTCACACAATGCGCAGGCACGAGGCCTTCCGCCTCGTCGTTCTCGATGGCGGCCCAGAGGGCGGCCGAGTCCTCAACGTGTGGCTCACGATCCAGCAAGACGTCGAGGATCAGGTTCAGATCAACGAGAACACGCATCAGGCACCGTACTTGTGGACCAGCCACTCCTTGTGGTCATCCACGTCGATGCCCGACATCGACCCTCGCCAGCGCGCGAGCTGCGGCGGGGGGGCCGTCGTCGACGAGGGCGCAGTGAGCGCCGCCAGATAGGACTCCACAAGCTGCGAGACCGACCTGCCGCTCGCCGCCGCGTACTTCTTGGCAGCCGCGACGACGCGGGGATCGACGTTGATGGTCAGCTTGTTCGCCACGTACGTACTCCAATCACAGTAAACGTACGTGCGGCGGTGTGTCCCGGCAAGGTCGCTCGTGGACCGTTCGTGGCCTCTACCGGCCCGCGAGCGACGGGATGACCACCGCGGCGTGCTCGAGCGTCGTCGTCGCCCGGTCCAGCTCCCAGTCGGACCGCAGCCGCACCACGTCATCGATCCAGGCGGTCATCACCCGCTTGATCCACTCCATGCGCCCCGGGATCTGCTCCCAGGTCTCCGAGTCGACCCACAGCCCCTGGTTCAGCTCGAGCTGGATCCCCGGGATCCCCCCATTGGGGCGCGCGTGCGTGCGCACACCGTGGCCACCGGGAAAGGGGTCGTTGATACGCACCTCCGTGGTGGGCCTGCGTCCCCGGTCGAGGTGCGGCACGGCGAACCGGCCGAGGTGGTACGCGAGCCGGTCCGTCAGCTCCTTGACGAACGCCGCCGGGCAGCTCAGCTCGCCACCGCCGCGGGTCGGATCGCTCGCCACGAAGTTGCCCTCGACGCCCAGCCCCTCGAAGTCGCCGCGGTTGGACAGCACCGCGTCGGGCCGCTCCCGACCGAAGTCCGGGGATCGGCGCGGCGCCGTGGCGGCCATGGAGTGCGCGTCGATGAAGAACCGCGTGCGCGGATCGGCCACCGCCAGCGCCACCCGCGCGTGGTACGGCCGGTGGTACCGCACCACCCGGCGCCACTGCTCCTCACCGCCGGGCTCCCCCCCCGCCGGATAGATCGGCGCGCCGTCGAAGTCGAACTGCGGCACCACGCCGCCTTCGTTCTCCTGCAGCTCACCCCGGTTCGGATCCGCCAGGAACCGCGACCAGCGGTACCGCACCGTGCGCACGTTGCGCAGCGTGTACACCTCGTCCGTGTCTACGTCCGACTGGCTGCGCAGGAACCGGCGCGTGACGTGAGGCAGGTATCCCGCGCGCACCTCGGGCGGGAGGGCAGTGGCGGCGTGGGGGATCGCGATGACGACGGAGGACATCGCTGTGCAGGATAGGGGGCTCGGGCCGCCGCGTCAGCGGTCCTGGCAGACGTAGCCGTCCCGGGCTCCCCAGCAGCCGGTGTCGTTCCACCCGCCGGACCCCAGGGGCCAGTTCAGGTGCACGCAGCTCTCGTTGGTGCCTCCGTTGGGCTCTCCGGGGCTCCAGTTCGTGTAGCCCGCGGTGCTGCCGTCGAGCCAGCCGAAGGAGCCCTCCACCAGCTCGTCGGTGTAGCCGATCCACACATCGCTGACCGTCTGCTGCCCCGTCGCCTGGAGCAGCAGCCAGACGTAGTCCTGCTCGAGCTGGCTTCGGATCGACGCGAGGCCGTCGTGCCCCGCCGCGATGCAGGCCGCCTGGGCGTCGGTCCAGCCGGTGCTGGCGGGCAGGCAGACCGCGAAGTAGGTGCCCAGGTACATGCCCGCTTCGCAGTCCTGCACGCCGTCGCAGTCGCCGTCCACGCCGTCGCCCCAGCTGTCGCCGGCGCCGGGGTAGATGCCGATGTCGGCGTCGTTGCAGTCGGTCCCGTCGGTCACCCAGCCCGACGGCTGCGGACAGGTGGACTGGCTGACGCCCGCGTTGCCGAAGCCGTCGCCGTCGTAGTCCTCGTACACCGTCTGGGGGGTGCAGATGCTAGCCGTGGCGGTGCTCGCCGAAGACACCGCGCCGTCCGCGTCCTCTGCCGTGACCTGACAGGTCCAGGTCTGCCCCGCCGCGGTGGCCGACGAGGGCACGATCGGGTCGCTGATCCCGGCCGGTGCGCCGTTCACGAGCCAGCTGGTGGCCAGGGTCAGCCCCGCGGCCATGTCGGACGGATCCGCGTCGGTGGCGGCCGCGCCCACCAGGCAGGTCAGCCCCACGCTCGGCGAGGCGACCGTCGGAGACACGCTGATCGACGGCGGCGACGGCGTGGAGTTCAAGACGGTGCGCGGCGCGCTCGCCACCTGTGGGCCCAGGCTGGTGCCGTCCGACGGCGTGGTCGCGCAGAGCACGGTCTGGCCCTTGTCGAACCAGGCGCTGCCTGACAGGACCCCGCTGGTCTGCCCCGCCACCACGACGCCCGCGACCTGCCACGCATACAGGGGTGTGACGGTGTCCCCCTCGGGGTCCGAGGCGGTGCCCGGCGTGCAGGTCGCCGTGGTGTCGGTGTACAGCACCACGGGGCCGAGGGTGGGCGCGGTGATCGACGGCGCGCCGTTGCCGATGGTGACCGACACGGGGGTCGCGCTGGCGCTCGCCATCCCGTCGGACACAGAGACCTGCAACGTCCACACCTCGCCGGTGTTCGTGTCCGCGGACAGCACGGTGGTCTGCCCCGCCCAGGCGGCCTGGGGGGCGCCGTCGCGGAGCCACGCGATGGTGGTGGTGAGGGCGGCGCCCTCGGGATCGCTGGCGGCGGCGAGGGTGATCGCAGCCAGCGGGTCCGACGTGGTGGGCGCGGCCGGATCGATGGCGACGACGGGCGCGGTGGGGGTGCCGTTGATCGTCAGCTCCAGATCGGCGTTGGTGCAGGTCTGCCCCGCCGAGTCCATGACCGTCAGGGTGAACGTGTGCAGGCCCGGGCTCAGCCCGCTCGCCTCGCCGGACAGCGCGCCGGTGGCGGACGCGGGGGTCGTGTCCACGGTGCCGTCGATGCTGGACTCCCACAGGATGTCCAGGGACTGCGCCGGATCCTCCGCGTCGCCCACCTGGCCCAGGAGCGGCACGACGTCCGAGTCGTTGTAGATCCCCACGCCGGGCACCGCGACGGTGCAGGTGGGGGGCGCGTCGAACACGCCGACGGTCACGCCGACCGCGTCCTGCCCGATCAGGCCCCGGGGGTCCTCGACCCGCGCGGACAGGGTGTGGGACCCCGCGGCGAGGAGCCCGCTCCACTGCACCACGCCGTCCGCGTCCGGCACGAGCACGGCGCCCAGGGGTCCGCCCAGGCTGCTGGACAGGGTCACCGACAGGGCGTCGGGGGCGTGGGTGTCGTCGCTGACGACGGCGCGAAGGAGGACCGTGTCGGTGGCCAGGACCGACGAGCCGTCCGTCGGACTCTCGATCATGACCACCGGGGAGGTGTTGACGCCGATCTGCACGGTGATGGAGTCCGAGGCGCTGGCCCCCTCCGGATCCGTGACGGTCAGGGTGATCGCGTGGGTGCCCTCGGTCTGGGGCGCGAACTCGACGGCGACCCCGCCCGCGCCGTCGTTGCTGCCGATGCCCAAGGGGCCGTCCAGCGAGCTGCTCCACGACACGGACAGGGTGGCCGGATCGGACTCCGGATCCGCGACCTGTCCGGTGATGCGCAGATCGTCGTCGAGCCAGACCGCCGCTCCGTCTACAGGATCCGTGATCGTCGCGGACGGCGCGATGTTGCCCAGAGGCGTAGGACCCTGGGGGCATCCGAGCACGGCGACGGAGAGCAGGAGGGCGAGGCGGCGCATCGGGTACGGATGCCACAGCCTGCGCGTCCGGGCCAGGGCCGTTCGCTACCAGACGATGTCTTCCTCGAACCCTGCCTCGAACGGCACATCGAACAACCCGAACTGCATGTCCATGCCGGCCGTCATCGCGTCGTCCCCGATCAGCGCGGAGATCAGGTCCGCGTGCTCCGTCGCGACGCGCCCGCCGATGCCCTGAAGCGCCCACGCGGCCTGGGTGCGCAGCCCGAGGCCGTCCTCGTCGTCGGCGTCTGCGGTGCGCAGGAAGTCGGCGATCGCGCCGGCGGCGGCGGAGCTCCCGCGCCCCTGAAGGGCGCTCAGGCTGGCGGACACGACGCTCTCATCGGCGGCGCCCAGGGCTCCGGCGAGGAGGTCGAGGGCGTCGGAGGAGTTGTCGGAGCCGAGGGCCGCGATGGCCTGGGCCCGCAGCGCCGGGTCGCGGTCGGAGGCCGCCACGCGGATCGCCTCGCGCGCACCGGGAGTGCCCATGGACTGCAGGTTCCACAGCGCGGTCCCGGACACGTCGGGATCGGACAGAGCGGCGACCAGCGTGTCCTCGGCGCCCACGCCGCCGGCCTGGGTCAGCGCACTGAGGGCCGCGGTGCGCACGCCCAGGTCGTCACTGTCGGCGAGGCCGATGAGGCGCGCGGTGACGTCCGGCAGACCGCTCTGGGGCAGCGCGCCCACGACCTGGGCGACCACGGACGGATCGCCGTCGGCCAGGGCCTCTTCCACCAGATCCTCGGGCAGGCCGTCGCCGCTCCACAGCAGCGTGCTCAGGGCCTGGGTGCGCATGGAGGGATCTTCGGAGGTGCGGAAGACGTTGGTGAGCGTGTCCCGGGCCTCCGGATCCTCCATGGAGCCCAGGGCCGCCAGGGCGTTCATCTGCTCCATCTGCGTGCCCGTCTGCAGGCGCTGCTCGAGCAGGCCGCGGGCCTCGTCGCCCCCGAGCCGCGCCAGGGTCTGCATGGACTGGCCCCAGTCGCCGTCTTCACCGGCCTCGACGCGCTCGATGAGGATCGCGCGCAGGCCATCGCGGGCGTCTTCGCCCATCACCTCCAGGGCGCTCATGGCGCTGGAGCCGGTCATCGCGTCGCCGTCGCTGGCCAGATCCAGCAGCCGCGTGACTGCGTCCCCGTCACCGCGCATCTGCAGGGCCCAGATCACGGAGCTCCGGTCGCTCATGTTGCCCTCGGCGAGGACCTCCTCCAGGAGCTGCCAGCCCTCGTCTCCGCCGTTCGCGGCCAGGAAGGTCAGCGCATCCGCTGGCGGCAGCCGCCCGTCGGCGTCGTACCGGGCGAGGAGCAGCCCCGTGGTCTTGTCGTCGTTGGCGACCGCGAGGGCGGACAGGGCCGCATCGGCCAGGGCGTCGTCGCCCACCGCGAGGGACCGCAGGGCCTGCCGGGCCTCCTTCTCGGGCCGCGCGGCGAGGGCCGAAGCGACGCTCCACCCATCGTTGGGGCGCGCCTCGGACAGCAGATCCAGCAGGGCCCCCACGGCGCCAGGAGCCCGCGACGTACCCAGGGCCATCCAAGCCGAGGCCCGGTGCCGTGGTGAGGTCCTGACCACCTCGGTGAGCAGCTCCACCGCTTCTGGGTCGACAACCGCGCCCAGGGCCGCGATGGCCTGATCCCGGCGGGGCCCGCGCGCGTCCCGAGCCAGGGCGATCAGGTAGGTGTCCACGGCGTCGCCGGGCAGGCCCTGCAGGGCCGACAGCGCCGCGTCGCCGCGCTGGCCGGGGCTCCCCGCGAGGCGCATCAGCAGCATCGCGTCGGGCGCTTCGCCCAGCCTCGCCACGTTCTGGGCGGCGTAC
>CALAGR010000471.1 GCA_937891735.1 uncultured Pseudomonadota bacterium
GTGGGCCGCGTGCTGGACAAGGTGGGCAACCACACCTCGGACACGGCCGAGCTCGCCTTCGAGGACTGCCGGATCCCCGCCCGCTACCTGCTGGGCCAGGAGAACTTCGGCTTCTACTACATCATGCAGAACTTCCAGAGGGAGCGACTGGCCGCCGCGATCATGGCCACCGCGGGCATGCAGGCGCTGTGGGACGACGCGGTCCAGTACGGGCGGGACCGCGAGGTCTTCGGCCGGTCGATCCTCAAGTTCCAGGTGTGGCGCCACAAGCTCGTGGAGCACCTGACCGCGATCCGCGCCGCCCGGGCGCTGGTCTACCAGGCCTGCGGGAGCTTCGCGGACGGCCAGATCGACGTGGAGCTGATCTCCATGTGCAAGCTGTTCTCCTGCGACCTCGCCCAGCGGGTCGTGTACGACATGCAGCAGCTGTACGGCGGCTACGGCTACATGGAGGAGTACAACGTCGCGCGCGCGTTCCGGGATCTGCGCCTGCTGACCATCGGCGGCGGCACGAGCGAGGTGATGAAGGAGATCATCGGCAAGTGCCAGGGTCTCTGATCAGAGCCGGCCGGGCCGCAGGGTCCTGGTCAAATAGGGCCTGAGCTCGTCCTGGGGCATCGCCCGACCGAACAGCCAGCCCTGGCCCACGGTGCAGCCCATGTCCCGCAGCCGGTCGCGCTGGGTGGCTGTCTCGATGCCCTCCGCGACCAGCGTCAGCTCCAGCCGCCGCCCCAGCGCGATGATCGACTCGACGATCGCCCGCTTGTCGAGATCGGTCTCGAGCCCCTGCACGAAGCTGCCGTCGATCTTGAGGCAGTCGATGGGCAGGCGGTGCAGGGTGGCCAGCGAGCTGTAGCCGGTCCCGAAGTCATCCAGCGCGATCCGGACCCCGGCGCGGCGCAGCTCCCGCAGGACATCGACCGCACGCTCGGGCTCCTCGAGCAGCGCGCTCTCGGTGATCTCCAGGCACAGCCGGCCCGGCTCGAGGCCGGACACATGAAGCGCCGAGTGAATGCGATCCGCCAGCTTGCCGTCCCGGAACTCCCGCGGACTCAGGTTGACCGCGACGTACAACGACTCCGGCGACAGCCCGGGATCCGCCTGAAGCCGACGGGCCTGGGCGACCGCTTCGGCGAGGGCCCAGGTGCCCAGCGCGCCGATGGTCCCGCTCTCTTCGGCGAGCGGGACGAACCGCTCCGGCGAGACGTCGCCGATGCTCGGGTGGGTCCACCGGGCGAGGCCTTCGAAGCCGATGGGCCGACCGTCCTGCAGGAGGACCAGGGGCTGGAACTGCATGTGAAACGCGGGGGTCGCGAGCGCGTCCTGCATGTCGTGCCGGAGCGTGCGGTCCCGGACCACCTCCGCGTGCAGGGCCAGATCGAACAACACCGCCTGCCCACCCCCGTGGCCCTTCGCCCGGTACATGGCCACGTCGGCGTCGCGCAGCAGATCCGAGGCGTCCCGTCGGCCCTCTGCGAACACAACCCCGATGCTCGCGCTGACCTGGACGGCGTTCCCGTGCAGCGCCAGGGGCGTCCGCAGCTTGCGTTCGATCCGGGTCGCGGCGAGCAGCGCAGAGACAGCCGTGGGCACCGACTCCAACAGCACCACGAACTCGTCCCCCCCGAGCCGCGCCACTGTGTCGCCGGGACGCAGCGTGCTCTCCAGCCGGCTCCCCGCGGCCTGGAGCAGCTCGTCCCCGATGGGGTGGCCATGGGCGTCGTTGACCCACTTGAAGCGGTCCAGGTCCACCAGGAGCAGCGCGAAGGGGGTGCGCCCCCGGCGGCGGGCTCGCAGCACCGCGTGCTCCAGCCGATCCATGAACAGCGCGCGGTTCGCCAGGCCCGTCAGCGGATCGCGAAACGCCGAGGCCCGCAAGGCGAGGTCGGCCTTCTTGCGCTCGGTGATGTCCGTGAACCAGCCCGCGACCCGGCGCAGGTCCTCGGTGGCGTCGGAGGCGCCGCGGCAGTGCACCCAGCGCCAGCTTCCGTCGCGGTGCCGGATCCGGAACTCGACGGCGAAGCGGCGACCGGGGTTGTCCACCGCCTGGTGCAACACCGCGGTCAGGCGGGTTCGCTCGTCGGTGTGCACGCGGTCGAACCACTCGGAGGGCGTGCCGCTGATCTCCTCCGCACCCCACCCCAACATCTCCTTCCAGCGGGCCGAGTAGTGCATCGTCCGGCTGACGAGGTCCCACTCCCACAGGCCATCGTTGGCCCCGTCCGCGGCGAGCCGATAGCGCGCCTCGGAGCCCACGAGCATGCGCTCGGCCTGGCGCAGCGCCTCGACCTGGCGCACCACGAGCCGGGTGTTGTGGGCCACCAGAACCCCCACCCCCACGAGCACGAAGGCGCTCGGCACCCCGCCCCACTGCAACGCCCAGGGAGCGACGGATCCCTCCACCACCAGGCAGGCGAGCAGATGATTGATGGACAGCACCGCCGCAGACAGCAGGGCCAGCCACAGGCCTCCCTTGCGGGCGACCAGGAACAGGGGGATGACGGACAGCGTGATCGTCGCGGGCCCCAGAACCCACACGAACAGCCACTCGACCGCCACCCCCGCCAGGAGCACCGCTCCAAGAAACGCTGTCCTGTTGTCGGTCAACGTGGCGTTCCGTCCCCTCCGTCTCAAGATACGCCAGAACGACATCGGCCCGAGCCGAAGCCCGGGCCGATGTGACGTTCAGTCGGTCAGGTCAGTCGCGACGCCGCCGGAGCAGCAGCGCGGCGGGCACCAGGGCGAGCAGCCACGCCGTCGCCGGAGCGTCCGCGCCGATCACCGAGCCCTGGCAGGACGAGCACGCACCCACACCGGCGGTGTAGCCGTCCGGATCCTCGGGCTGGACCGCGCCGGGATCACCGTCGGTCACGAACCGGTTGGGGGTCAGGTACGTGGACGCAGCACCCCGCTCGTCCACCGCGCGGGCCGACCAGAAATACTCGGCGTCACGCTCCAGGTCGAAGGGCACCTCCACCGTGCTGTTGTCCTCGGCGCCCAGCGGACCCGCGCCCGCCACGACTCCGACGGCCTCGAACACGATGTCGGACAGCCCGGCGTCCCGCGCGAGCACGAAGTCGTAGAAGACCTCGTCGCCCTCGATGTCGGTCGCCAGACCCACAACCAGCACCACGTACTCGCTGTCCTGGCTGGACCCGTCCTCGGGGCTGATCAGCGCCGGCTGGCCGGGTGCGTCGTTGGGTCCCCGCACGAAGAAGGAGATGAGCGCCGGGGCCGACTCGAACCCGTCCTCGTCGATGGCCGTCACCTTCGCGAAGATCCAGGTGTTCTCCGGCAGCACCCGGCTGTCCACGTCCAGGTCCCACCACACCGTGCCGATCGCCGTCTCGGGCACCGTGTTCGAGATGTAGTCCACGCTGTCGAAGGACGACGTCGTGTCCACCTCGAACCGGTAGCTGATCTCCTGGTTCTCGGGGTCGGTCACCTCGGTCGCCACCAGGTTCGGAGACTGGGTCTCCACCTGACTCAGATCATCGGGCGTGATCCAGGTCGGGGTGGAGGGCGCCTCGTTCTCGGAGGTGACGAAGAACGGCTCCAGCTCGGCCCAGGGGCCAGCGAGACCCTCGTCGTCCACCGCGCGGGCGGTCCACAGGTAGTCGCTGTTGTCGTTGAGCACCACGTCGATCAGCCACTCCGTCACGGTGTTGCCAGAGTCCGCGATCCCGGTGACGAAGGTCACCTCCGTCTCACCATCGGCCTCGAGCACCCAGACGTCGTAGGTGACGACGTCCTCGTTCGGGTCCTCGGTCTGCTCCCACTGGAAGGTGGGCTCCAGCGTCGTCACGATCTGGCCGTCCAGGGGGTAGACCAGGTTCGGCACCTCCGGCGGATCGTTGAACTCGTTGAGGATGAACGACTCCGCGTCCGTCCACGGCCCGGGGGTCCACGGGTCGTTGGCCCGGGCGATCCACCAGTACTCGCTGTCCTCGACGAGCTGCACGTCCACCTTCCAGGACGTCTGCCCCGAGGTGTCCTCGATGACGCCGTAGCCCGCCGTCACGAACTGCGTGAGGTTCTCGTCCAGGTACAGCTCGAAGTCGTACGCCAGCGCCTCGCCCTGCGGGTCCGTCGCGTTCTGCACGAGCAGGTCCGGGCTCACCTCGGTGATCTCCGCGCCGCCGATGGGGCTGATGGCGACCGGAGCGCTCGGGCCGTCGTACTCGTAGGGATCCTGTCCGAGGCTGAACTCGTTCAGGTTCGTGAGCCCGTCGCCGTCCGGGTCGTTGCCCGCGTCCGTCGGATCCAGGGGATCGAAGCCGTAGGTGTTCTCCCAGTCGTCCGGCATGCCGTCGCCGTCCGAGTCCGTCGAGAAGACCGTGATCGTCCAGGCCTGCTGGTCCTGGCCGCCGTCCCCGTCGTCCACCGTCAGCACCACCGAGTAGGAGCCCGTCAGGTAGTCGTCGTAGTCCGGCGTCCAGTTCAGCTCGCCCGTGGACGTGTCCAGAGTCATGCCCGCGGGGGCCGACGCCGACAGCGTCCAGGTGAACACCTCGTCGCCCGGATCCTGCACCGTCGGGCTGTAGTTGTAGAGCTGGTCCTGGACCGCATTGACCGTCGGCGAGGTCGCGATGACCGGGACGACGTTGTCGACCGTGATCACCAGCGTGCTCGTGGTCACTCCGCCGTCGAGGTCGTCGACCGACACGGTCACCGTGTACACGCCGTCATCGATGTAGGTGTGCTCGATGCCGGCGCCCGTGTACGGCGGCGTGCCGTCACCCACGTCCCACGTGAACACCAGGTTCGGGATGTCGTCGATGCCCTGGTCCGTGGCCGTCGCGTCCAGGTCGATCTCGTCGCCCTCTTCGGGGTTGGCCGAAGGGGTGGCGATCATCGAGGTGATGACCGGCGCCACGTTCGTCACCAGCACCTCGATGGTCGCGACCGCGGTCGCGCCCGCGTTGTCCATCGCCGTGACCGTCACGAAGTAGATCGCGTCGTCGGTGTAGGTGTGGGTCACGCTCGCGCCGGTGGCGAAGAAGCCGTCTCCGAGGTCCCAGCTGTAGCTGATCGTGTCGTTGATGCCGGCGTCCGAAGCGACGACCGCCACCGTGATCGGCGTGCCCTCGTCGCCGGTCGGACCGGTCACCGAGGTGATCACCGGGGCGACGTTGGCGACGTTGACCGTCAGGGTCTGGCTCGTGCTGCCGCCGTCGTCGTCCGTCACGGTGGCGGTGACCACGTACTGGCCCTCGTTGGCGTAGGCGTGGTCCGCCTGGCTGCCCGTGTCCGTGGCTCCGTCACCGAAGTTCCAGCTGAAGGTCAGGACATCGGCCAGACCGACGTCGCTGCCCGTCATCGACCAGGACAGGAGCTGCCCTTCGGAGCCGCTGAGGCTACCGAGCAGCGAATCGATGGTCGGGTTCACGTTCTGCACGTTGATGATCGAGGTGCTCGTGTCCGTCGCGCCGAAGTCGTCCGAGACCGTCGCGGTCACCGTGAAGACGCCGTTGTCCGGGTAGGTGTAGGTGACGTTGGAGCCAGCCACCGTGTTGCCGTCCCCCATGTCCCACACGTAGGTCAGCGTGTCGTTGATCCCGACGTCCGTCGCCGAGGTGGTGAAGCTCAGGAGCTGCCCCTCGTTGGCGGAGTTCGGAATGGTCGTCAGGCCGAGCACCGGGGCCACGTTCGAGACGACCACGGTGATCGAGTTGGAGTCCACGCCGCCGTCGCCGTCCGACACGGTCACCGAGACGATGTAGGTGCCCTCGTTGACGTAGGTGTGGCTCACGCTGACGCCGGTGTCTCCCGAGCCGTCGCCGAAGTTCCAGGCGTAGCTGACAGAGTCCGACGTGCCGGGATCGGTCGAGGCGGCGCTCCAGTTGAGCTGCTGGCCTTCCAGGCCGACGAGCGGGCCGAGGGGACCGGTCAGGGCCGGGTTCACGTTCGTGACCGTCACGCTCGCCACGTCCACCGACGTGTCGCCGTCGTCGTCCGTCACCCGCAGCGTCAGGGTGTAGTTGCCCTCATCGCCGTAGGTGCAGGTGGAGCCCAGGCCCGCGATGGACACGACGTCGTAGCTGCCGTTGCTGGTGCAGTCCCACTCCCACTGGATGATCGCCCCGCCCAGATCCGAGCTCGCCGTGCCGTCCAGGGCCATCGCCGCGCCTTCGGTCGTCGTGTACGGGCCGCCCGCGTCCGCCACCGGCGGGCTCGACGAGATGACGACCGTCGCCGAGTCGATGTCCGTGTCGCCGTCGCTGTCCGTCACGATCAGCGAGATCGTGTAGGTGCCAGTGGCCGCGAAGGTGCAGGTCGAGCCGGTCGGGGACGAGGAGACGACGTCCGGCACGAGGTCGCCGTCGCAGTCCCAGCCGTAGGTCGACAGGAAGCCGTCCAGGTCCGCGGAGCCCGAGCCGTCCACGGACACCGGGGTGTTCTCGATGCCCGAGTAGGGCCCGCCCGCGTCCGCCACCGGCATCAGGTTCGTGATGATGGCCAGCGCCACGTCCACGTCCGTCTCGCCGTCGTCGTCCGTCACCCGCAGGCGCACGGTGTAGTTCGTCACCAGCGGGAAGGTGCACGTCGCGCTCGACGACGTCGTCGAGATCACGTCGTACACGTTGTCGCCGTCGCAGTCCCACTCCCACAGCACGATCGCGCCGTCGGTGTCGTACGAGCCGCTGCCGTTGACGGTGATCGCCGCGCCCTGCGTGCCCGCGTAGGGACCGCCCGCTTCGGCGATGGGGCCGACCAGCGGCACGTTCACCGTGCCCGTGTCCGTCGAGGTGCCGCCGTCGTCGTCCGTCACCGTCAAGGTGATGGTGTAGGTGCCGACGGTGGCGTAGATGCAGGTCGCCGTGCCCGTGCCGTTGGACACGTCCACCGTTCCGTCGGTGTCGCAGTCCCAGGCGTAGTTCACGATCACGCCGTCCGCGTCGGACGAAGACGTGCCGTCCACGAGGATCGAGGTGCCCTTGTTGCCCGTGTACGGACCCCCCGCCACCGCCACCGGAGCGCCGTTGCTGACGATGACGTTGGTGGTGTCGGTGTTGGTGGCCCCATCGTCGTCGGTGACGGTCAGGGTCACCACGTAGGTGCCGACCGCGCCGTAGGTGCAGAAGGTCGCCGCCGTCGTTCCCGTGGACACCATCGTGAGGCCGTCGCCAGCGTCACAGTCCCAGGAGTAGTCCACCAGGGTGCCGTCGGTGTCCTGCGAGCCGGACCCGTCGATCGTGACAGCCACCGTCTGGCCGGCCGCGTAGGGGCCGCCCGCGTTGGCGATGGGCGTCTGGTTGCCGATGGTGACGGTCGCCGTGTCCGTGGCCGTGGCGTTGTCGTCGTCCGTCACCCGCAGCGTCACCGTGTAGATGCCCACCGTGGCGAAGGTGCAGGTGGTGCCCGTCGGGGACGTCGTGGTCACCTCGTAGGTGCCGTTGTTGTCGCAGTCCCAGGCGTACTGGGTGATGGAGCCGTCCGGGTCCACCGAGCCGAACGCGAAGACCGGCACCGCGACGCCCTGGCCGCCGGTGTAGGGGCCGCCGGCCTCAGCCACGGGCACCTGGTTCGTCACGGTGATCGTCGTGGTCGCCGTGTCCGTGGCGCCGTCGTCGTCCGTCACCCGGATCCGCGCCGTGTACGTGCCCGTGCCCGCGTAGCTGCACAGGAACGTCGGCGCCGCGGCGGGGGTCGAGTAGCTGGGGCCCGAGTTGATGTCGCAGTCCCACTCGTACGAGACCAGTGCTCCGTCCGGGTCCGACGAGGCGCTGCCGTCCACGGTCATGGCCACGCCCTGGATCGCCGTGTACGGCCCGCCGGCGTTGGCCGACGGCTGGGTGTTGACGATGGTGACCACCGCGTTCGACGTGCTCGTGGCGCCGTCGTTGTCGGTCACCTGCAGCATGGCGGTGTAGGTGCCGACCGCCAGATAGATGCAGCTGAAGGTCGGGCTGCTGGAGGGGGCGGACAGCGGGATGGAGTCGGCCGTGTTGCAGTCCCACTGGTAGGACGCGATGGTGCCGTCCGAGTCGGTGGAGGTGCTGCCGCTGACCGTCAGTCCCTGGTTCTTGGTGCCCGTGTAGGGGCCACCAGCCCGCGCGATGGGCGCCGTGTTGGTCACCGTGACCAGCGCTGTGTCGTCGTCCGTGGCGTTGTCGTCGTCCGTCACCCGCAGCGTCACCGTGAACGTGCCCGGGTCCGGGTAGCTGCACGAGAACGTCGGCGAGCTCGAGCCCGCGCCGAAGTTCAGCCCGTTGCTCAGATCGCAGTCCCACTTGTAGTTCGTGATCACGCCGTCGGGATCCGTCGAGCCGCTCCCGTTCACCGTCACCGCCACGCCCTGGTTGGTCGTGTAGTTGCCCGCCGCCTCGGCCACAGGAGACGTGTTCGTCACGTTCACCGTGAAGCTGTCCGTGTCGCACAGGCCTTCGGGATCACACACCCGCAGCGAGCCCGTCTTGCTGCCCACGGTCGGGTAGAAGCACGACTGGGTCGTCCCGCCGCTGCTGTAGCTCGCGCCCCCGGTCGTGTCGCAGTCCCACCCGTAGGTCAGTGCCCCGCCGTCCGTGTCCGCAGAGCCCGCGGAGCTGATCGTCACCGCAGCCGTCGTGTTCGCGCCAGCCCGCTGGTTCACCGTGTACGGACCGTTCGCCTCGGCGTTCGGACCCGTGTTCGGGACCGTGATCGTCGCTGTGTCTGTGGACTGAAGCCCCTGATCGTCCGTGACCCGCACCGTCGCCGTGTACGTACCACCCAGCGGGATCGCCGGGCACGCGAAGTTGCCCGGGCTCGAGCCCGCGCTCACGAAGCTCGAAGACGGCGTGCAACGCCACTCGATCAAGCTGATGCTGCCGTCCGGGTCGCTCGAACCGACCGAGCTGACCGTGATCGAGGCCGTCTTGCTGATCGCGGTGTAGTTGCCGTTCGCCTGGGCGATGGGCGGCTGGTTGCCAGCGACGTTGAGCACCACAGGACAGGTCGCCGTCAGCGCGTTGTCGTTGGTGACCTTGACGCTGCCCGTGTAGCTCGCGCCGTAGTCCCCGGAGCCCGGCGTCCAGCTCAGCGTCGAGGTCAGGGGCTCGCCACCCGAGGTCGGCGAGATGCTCGCCGCCGCCGGCAGGCTCTGAAGCGACATCGCCACGTTGCCGCCCTGGGAGTTCGCCCCCGTGAAGCCCGTCGAGAACGGAGTACCGACAGTCAGGTTGTAGGTGCCGCCGCCAGCCGCCGTGCACGTCGGAGGCGTGTACGTGATCTCGATGGTGCAGATCGCCGAACAGCCGTCGCCGCCGGCGATGTTGCCGTCGTCGCACTGCTCCGCGCCCTGGACCAGCCCGTTGCCGCAGACCACCCCTTCGCACACGTCGCCCTGGCCGTTGCCGTTCGCGTCGGTCTGGTTCGGGTTGTAGACCAGCGGGCAGTTGTCCAGGTTCGCGCAGAACCCGTCACCGTCGCCGTCGTTGGCCGCGTCCAGCGGGCAGATGTCCACGTTGTCGCAGATCGTGTCGAAGTCCGCGTCCGCGCACGCCGCGCCGCCGAACGTGAAGTTCGGGAAGGTGCCGATGGGGGCCTGCACCACATTGGATGAGGTGAAGCTGACCGTGTGCGAGCCCGGCGCGAAGGCGGCCGTGAACGTCTGGAAGTGCACGACGGACGGACTCGGCACACCATCGGGGTTCCCCGAGGTCGTGCCGCTCTGATACGAGGAATGCGTGAAGCAGCCGGCGTTGGACGGGAGCGACGCGGGGTAGATCCAGCCCGAGAAGGGGTAGGTGAAGCCATCGATGATGATGCCGCCGACCGGGGAGGGCGCCTCGAACGGGCTGTGGTAGGTGCCGGCGTAGAACGTGGTCACGCCGCCGTTGTCCTGCCAGCACATCTGGATGGTGTGGGCAGACGCCGTCACGGGGATCGCGAGCCCGGCCACGAGCCCGAGCAGCACGAGAACACGCTTGCACCTGGAGCTAACCGAAGAGACAGAATTCATGTGGTTCCTCTGTACAGCGACGGGCAGATCGCACCTGCGATGCTGCCCATGACTCGCTGCCCCCACTCGGGTGAATGTCGAACGTACCGCGCGACGCCGACGCCCTGAGCCGCCACGCTCCGACACCAATACCCTAAAAACTCGTCCATGACGACTTCTCCCGGACCCCGACTGCTGCTTTCCCCGATGGAACGAAGGGGTCTCACTGCCCCCTTGACTCCCCCCGAAGCCGGCTGCACGCTCTTGGGCAGATGCCCAAATCGACTTCTGAGGTGGCCGGGGTCAACACCACCATCCTGATCGCCGCTGCGAGTCTGTTTCGGCGGCGAGGGGTGCGCGGCACCGCGACTCGGGAGATCGCCCGCGCGGCCGGCGTCCTGCCCGGTTCGCTGCACTACCGGTACGCCACGAAGGAGCGGCTGCTCCTGGCGGTGCTGGAGCGCGCGATGGTCCGACTGACCGCCTCGGTGGAGCGCGCCATCGCCACCAGCGACGACCCCCTGACCCGCCTGCGGCTCGCGCTGCGGGCGCACCTGCGCGACCTGTTGGCGGCGGACGACTCGGTGTACGTGCTGCTGTACGAGTGGCGGGCCCTGAGCGAGCCGGCCCTGGCGGAGATGCTCGCCACCCGTCGCCGCTACGAGGAACTGTTCGTCCGGCTCCTCGAGGAGGCCATGGCGGTGCTCCCCCTGAGGCCCCAGGTCGACCTCTTCCTGCTTCGGCAGTTCGTGTTCGGCGCCGTCAACCAGGTCGCCATGTGGCACCCGGCGGACCGCGAGCCGGACATCGAGTACATCGCCGACCAGTTCTTCGGTCTGGTGGCGTTCGGCGCCCTGGACATACCCGTCGAGCCTCTCCCTCCCCTGCCCCCGGATCCCGGAGACGTGTCATGCGATTGAAGAAGGCGCTGCTCAACCTCGCCCACAGCGGCCCGCTGCTGCGGGAGGGAATGGCTTCGGGCAACCTGCGGGTGCTCAAGAACCTGCTCGGCCCTGCGTTCCGGGGGATCATCCTCGAGCAGATGCACGATCACCCCACCACGCGCATCCCCATCGGCAACTCGGCCCTGTTCGACTGGGAGTACAGCCAGAACAAGGAGCAGCTCCAGCGGCTGTACGAGGCGGCCAAGCGCGACCAGTGGAACGCCACCACGGCCATCGACTGGGCCGTGCAGGTCGATCCGTACGACCCCGCCGTTCAGCTGCTGCCGGACGAGTACCTCGTGATCCAGGACCACCCCGCCTTCCGGGCCCTGAGCCCGCGGGAGGTGGACGGACAGCGCCACGTGATCCTGACGTGGCTGCTGTCGCAGTTCCTGCACGGCGAGCAGGGCGCGCTGTACGCGGCGTGCCAGGTGACGTCCGCGGTGCCCTGGATGGACGCGAAGCTGTACGGCAGCACCCAGGCCGTGGACGAGGGGCGGCACGTCGAGGTGTTCCACCGCTACCTGAGCGAGAAGCTCGGACGCGTCTATCGGATCGACGCCAACCTGTACACCATCATCGACGCGATCATGCGCGACTCCCGATGGGACATGAAGTTCCTGGGCATGCAGATCATGATCGAGGGCCTCGCCCTGGGCGCGTTCTCGACGATCCGGCACGCGACCCGGGAGCCGCTCCTCAAGGAGATGCTGGGGTACGTCATCGCGGACGAGGCGCGCCACGTCCAGTTCGGCGTGGTGGCCTTGAAGGACTGGTACCTGCAGGCGGACTCGCTGTCGGAGCGGGAGCGGCGGGAGCGCGAGGACTGGGTGTTCGAGCTGACGCTGCTGATGCGAAACCGCTTCCTGGCCCACGAGGTGTACGACGAGCACTGGGCCCACGCCATGAGCCGCAAGGAGTGGGACCGGCTGGTGCTCAGCTCGGGCCTCATGACCCTGTTCCGGCGCACGATGTTCAAGCGGATCATCCCCAACATCCGCAAGATCGGACTGCTCAGCGACCGGATCCGTCCGCGCTACGCCGCGCTGGGGCTCCTGCAGTACGAAGGCGGCCGCGACGCCACGACGCTGACCGCCGCCGACATGATGGCGCCTGTCTTCTGAGCAACGTCCCTGTGCCCCGGGCTCAGCCCAGGGTCAGTACCAGGTGACCACGCCCTGCTCGGAGCACGCCTCGTCCGGCTCGGTGGAGCCTGCGGTCACGGGGTTTGCGCCGGTGGAGTAGAAGACGTCCCGCTCGCTGTAGGTGGCCAGCGTGATGTCGCACTCCGCCACCGCGTCGGTCAGGGGGCACGGGGAGCCGAAGGTGTAGGTGCCACCCAGGGTGGAGCAGAGCCCCTCGAGCACGCTGCTGCAGCTGGCCTGGAGCTGCGTGGTGTACAGGGGGTTGTCGCTCGCGGAGAACTGGATGCACTCGCTCTCGGCGGCGATGAGGTCGCAGTGGCAGGCCTGCTGCGTGGCACAGCCCGAGGCCAGCGCGACGATCAAGAACACCGGGACGCAGAACAGACGGATCGAGCTCACGGAACCTCCTCGGTGGGCGCCGCGAGAGCGGCGAAGCCAGCGTAACCCGGCGATCCTCAGGGCGCGAGATCAGCCAGCGGACCGCGATCCTCGTCCACAGGCTGGTGCGCCGTCGCCGCCAACGCCATCGCCTCGGCTGCGAAGCGCTCAGATCCGCTCGCCTGCGCGGCCTCGACGAAGGACTTCGTGGCCTCCGCGGGGCGCCCCAGGGCCCGGAGCGCTCCCCCCCGAAGGACGGCGTGCAGCGCCGATCCGACGGATGCGGGGGGCACCGCGTCGAGCTCGCTCAGGGCCTCTGCCCAGCGCCCCTGGTGGAACGCCAGCCGCGCCAGGGTGAAGCGGGCTTCGGGATCGGTCCCATGATCGGCGAGGTGCCGCCGGGCCGGGCCCGTCCAGTCCACGCCCACCCGGAGCAGGGACTGCAGGTGTGGATCGGAGGGGTCGGCGGCGAGCAAGGGCCCGATCCCCCGCGCCAGCAGCAGCTCCCGGAGCTCGAAGGGGCGCACGGTCAGGAACGGCAGGACGTCGATCACCGCGCTGCGCACCCCCACCAGCCCCGGTGGGACTTCCACCTGGCCCCCTAGACCCACCCGGGGGTACTGCAGGGACGGCCGGTCATCGGTCAGCGCCCGGGCCTGACGGGCGACGATCCGCAGGCCCGCGTCGTCCTGGATCCGGGTGGCCAGGAGCCGCTGCATGCCGTTCGCCCCGATCCGCTCCAGATCCGCCTGCACGCCGGGCGAAGCGAGGCGGCGGGCCCAGACCGCGGGCTCCACCTCCAGGGGGCGCTCAGAGCCCAACAGCACCCACTGGTACCGGTAGCCGTAGTGCAGGGCGGTGTGGGGAAACTCCGCCACGAAGGCCGCGATGATCGACGCTGTCTCGTCCGCCGAGAGCTGGAACAGGGGCACCCACTGGGCCACGACGCCGCCCTCCTTCAACCGCGCCCGCGCGGCCGCGTAGAACTCCTGGGTGTACAGGTTGACGACGCCGGCGTCGGTGGGCGGGGGTGGCTCGGCGGTGATCACGTCGTACCGGCGGTCCGAGGTGCGCAGGTGCTGGCGCCCGTCCTCCACCAGCACCTGCACCCGCGGATCGGCGAGCGGGTCCATGCCGTGCACCTGAGCGAACCGCCCCGAGAGCCCCAGGACCTCGGTGGCGATGTCCACCACATCGAGCCTCTCCAGCTCCGGGTGGCTGAGCAGCGAGCGCGCCGTGTTGCCGACCCCGAAGCAGATCAGCAGCGCCTGTGTCCCCTCCCCCGAATACAGCAGGGGCAGGTGGCCCATCAGCCCCATGTAGCGCTGGGCGCCGATCTGGGTGTCGCTCATGGTGACGCCGGGGGTCAGCAGCTGCAGGTGCGCGGGCTGGCCGAACCGGAGCCGCCGGGCCACCGCCGCGGTGGTGGT
>CALAGR010000472.1 GCA_937891735.1 uncultured Pseudomonadota bacterium
CCCCCCGCGCTCGCCGATCCCGCGCTCGCTGTCGCACCGGATCCCACGCCGGCGCCGGCCGCAAGGCCCGACCGCGCCCCGGTGGTGAAGCGGGATCCCACTCCCGCGCCGGTGGTGAGGCCCGATCCGACCCCCGCGCCGGCCCCGCCTCCCGCGGTCGTCGCCATTTCGGGAAAGGGGATGCTGAACGTCAACAGCAAGCCCTGGTCGAACCTGTACCTGGATGGCCGGTTCATCGGGCAGACGCCGAAGATCGGCTACGAGGTTCCGGCGGGCCGGCACACCCTCGAGTTCCACTGCGGAAGCTGTGATCCTGCCCGCAAGGAGTCCGCCACCTTCACCCTCGAGGACGGCGGGAGTTTCAAGAAGATCCTCCGGTTCGACGACCGATAGGCGCGCGTGGCTCGGACGAAGACCCCAAACATCGCGAAGGCCGCGCCGGCCAAGGCCGCGCAGGTTCCCAAGAAGGCGCGGACCACCCAGATCCGCGAGAACCTGGGGGCCCGGCACCGACGCGAGACCGATGAGCTGTTTCGCACCCGGCTGCTGACCGCCGCCATGTTCGGGGCGATCCTGTCGCCGCTCTTCGGGGTCGTGGACTTCCTGGCCAGCGAGTCCTGGTGGCCGTCCCTGCCGCTGCCCGGCTTCCTGGTCCTGCGCTTCGGGATCACCCTGTGGTTCGTGGCCCTGTGGGTGTTCCTGCGCACGGCGCGCCACTTCCCGGTGGCCGCGATGGACTGGCTGATCTTCGCGCCGCCGGCAGTCGCCCTGGGCTACATGACCGCCGTGACGGGGGGCTCGTCGAGCCCGTACGTGGCCGGTACGACCCTTCTGGTCATGACGCGGACCATCCTCGTGCCCGGCGAGGCGAAGCAGCACCTGCCCGTGGTGTCGTTCCTGGTGCTCTCCTACCCGCTCACGGTGTTCCTGTTCGGACCCGCCGGCGGCGACCTCGGCGGATGGCTGCGGGACACGGACGCCATGGGCTACCTCGCCGCGAACCTGTTCCCGCTGTTCGCCATCGCCGGGGTCGGTCTCGTCGCCTCGGACATGATCCACGCGATGCACCAGCGCCTGATCTCGGCCCGGTCGCTGGGGCGCTACAAGATCAAGAAGGAGCTGGGTCGCGGCGCCATGGGCGTGGTGTACCTGGCGTGGCACCGGGACCTGGGCCGGCCCTGCGTGATCAAGGTGGTCAACCCCGAGAAGGACGCGTCCGGCAACCTGCGCCGGCGCTTCGAGCGCGAAGCCCGGGAGACCTCGCTGCTGCGCTCGCCCTACACGGTCCAGGTCTTCGACTTCGGCGTGACCCAGGCGGGCCAGCTGTTCTACGTCATGGAGTACCTGGACGGCGTCTCGCTCCAGGACCGGCTCGACGAGCAGGGCCCGCAGCCCTTCGACATCGTGTGCCGCTGGCTCGCCTACGCGGCCGAGTCCCTGGCGGAGGCCCACGCCCGCCACCTCGTGCATCGCGACGTCAAGCCCGCGAACCTGTACCTCGCGCGCACGGCGGACGGACGAGAGATCGTCAAGGTGCTGGACTTCGGCATCGCGCGGAAGGTGGACCCCGGTGCGGCGGCGCGGGGGAGCGTGCGCAGGCGCCCGATGAGCTCGTCCATGAGCAAGCTGACCCACTCCGACGCCAACCTGACCGCCGTGGGCACGGTCATGGGCACGCCGCTGTACGTCGCGCCCGAGGTGCTCGAGGGGCACGTGGCGAGCCACGCCGCGGATCAGTATTCCCTCGCCGCGACGGCCTACCACCTGCTGACGGGGCGCCCGGTGTTCACGGCCTCGACCATGGAGGAACTGCTCTGGAAGACCATCGAGGAGGCGCCCGCGCCGCCCTCGGAGGTGGCTCCGGTGGGGGGCCTGCCGGCGGGTCTGGACATGATCCTGCTGCGCGCCCTGAGCAAGAAGGGCGAGGACCGCTTCCCGTCGATGGAGGAGTTCCGCCGCGCCCTGGAGCCCTTCGCGTCGGCCCCCGGCACCCAGTCCACGGTGGAGATGCCGGCGGTCACCCACTGACCCGGGCGCCTTGCGGCCCGGACTTTGCGGTTTCTTGACCCGCGCGATCAGCACGGCCTAGCTTGTGTCCATGCCCCTTCGCGCCGCCTTCGTCTTGTTGCTGCTCCTCCTGACGGCACCCGCCTGTTCGAACCCCTGGGGCATCGACGATGACGACGCGGTGGACGACGACGACGCCACCTTCCCGGGCGGCGACGACGACGACGACGACACCACCTCATCCGGCGGGGATCGGGACGGGGACACCATCTCCGACGCCGATGACGGGGAAGCGGACGCCGACGGCGACGGCGCGGCCAACGCCGACGACACCGACAGCGACGCCGACACCCTCCCGGACTCCCTCGAGGCGGGGGACGCGGACCTGCTGACCGCCCCCGTGGACAGCGACGGGGACGGCACCCCCGACTTCCTGGACACGGACAGCGACGACAACGGGATCCTCGATCAGGCGGAGGGCGCCGGGGACCTGGACGGCGACGGGGTGCACGACGCCGCGGATCTGGACAACGACGGCGACGGGATCTCGGACCTGATCGAGGTGGGCGACGGCGCCAACCCGGTGGACAGCGACGGCGACGGCACGCCCGACTACCTGGACGAGGACAGCGACGGCGACGGGATCACCGACGCGCTGGAGGGGTCCGACGACCCGGACGGCGACGGCATCCCGAGCTACCTCGATGAAGACTCGGACAACGACGGGATCTCGGATGCGATCGAGGTGGGCAGCGATCCGAGCAACCCCCTGGACTCCGACAACGACGGCTTCTACGACTTCGAGGACGCGGACTCCGACAACGACGGCCTGAACGACGACGTGGAGCCCGGCCACGGCACGGATCCCTTCAACCGCGACACCGACGGGGACGGGTTCACCGACCTCGCCGAGGTCGCCGCAGGCACCGATCCCACGTCCGCGGCGTCGGGCATCGTCGGCTACTACAGCGAGATGACCCCGCGGGTCAGCACGACGATCGAGGTGCCGTTCACGCCAACGATCCTGCAGGCCGACGTCATGTTCGTGCTCGACTCCACCTGCTCGATGACCGAGGAACTGGAGACGATGGCGGACAACTTCGCCCAGGTCGTCTCCACCATCACCATCCCGGATCTCGCCTTCGGGGTCGCCGAGTTCCAGGACTACGCCGTCGAGCCCTTCGGGTACTGGTGGTTCAACGACAAGCCGTTCGTCCTCAACCAGCAGGTCACCACCAACACGAGCCTGGTGCAGAGCGCGCTGGACGGGCTGACGCCCATCTTCCACGACGGCGCCGACTTCCCCGAGTCGAGCATGGAGGCGCTCTACCAGACCCTCACCGGGGCGGGGTACGACCACGACGGGGACAACGTCCTGGACGTGAGCAGCGCCGCCTCGCCGACCAACACGGACGTGCCGCCGTTCATCGCGAGCGCGTCCGACGCCTTCGGTGGCGCGGCCAGCGGCGTCTATTCCTCCGCCGTGCCCGGGACCGGCTCGCTGGGGGGCGCGGGCTTCCGGGACGGCTCGATCCCCATCGTCGTCTACACCACCGACAACCTCATGCGCGACGCCGACCAGAGCGCCACGTTCCTGCTGCCTCCGGCGTCCGGCAACCCGGCTGGTCTGAGCGACGTCGTGGCCGCCGCGTCCGCCGCTGGCGCCAAGCTGATCGCCATCGGCACCGACAGCACGCCGCAGCCGCAGATGACGGGGCTCGCCAACCAGACGGGCTCCCTGGCGGACATCGACGGCAACGGCACCGTGGAGCCCCTGGTGTTCGTGGGCATCGACAGCGCGGTGGTGGGCTTCGTGATCGATGGTGTGACGGCCCTGACCAACTCGGGGCAGTTCGACCTCACGCTGGTGGTCGATGACCAGGGCCTGGGCTTCGTGACCGACATCCAGCCCGCGATGTACTCGGCGGTGACGGTCAACACCACGGTGACCTTCAGCATCACGCTGTACCCGAACGTCGCGCTGATCCCCCAGGACCAGGTGTTCATCTTCCCCATGCAGGTGATCGGCGACGGGGTCGGGGTGCTCGCGGAGTGGGAGCTCGTCCTGATCGTGGTGGCGGGCTCCTGATCGTCAGTCGTCGAGCAGCGCGTGCAGCTCCTGCAGGAGCACCGGCATCTCCCCTTCGGTGAGGGTGCGGGCAGGATCGAAGCCCTTCCCCGCGGTGACCGGCACGGCCTCCTCGGTGTCGGTCGTGTCGCCTCCCTCGAAGGTCCCGGGCATGCCGTCGGGCGGCGCTCGCATGACCGCGTCCGCGTCCCCGAACAGAAGGGCACGGCCCACCGCGGCAAGGAGCTCCGGCACGCGGTAGGGCTTCGGCAGATACACCACGCGGGTGAAGAGCTCCTCGGACTCGTTCTCCTCCGGAATGAACCCGGAGCTCAACACGGCCGGCATGCCCGGCCGCGCCATCCGCGCCCTGCGCAGCACCTCGGTGCCGTCCACGTGGGGCATGCGCACGTCGAGCACCATCGCGTCGATGCTGTGCATGTGCTGCTGCCACAGGTCGAGGGCGGCGCGCCCGTCAGCGGCGACGAGCACGTCGTAGCCCTGCCGCTCCAGGGCCGCGGTGACGAGCTTGCGGATCGCGTGCTCATCCTCGGCCACGAGGATCCGGCCCGAGCCACGGCTCGCGGGGTGGGTCGCGTCGGACGGCCTCGACAGCGGGGTGGCTTGCCGACCCGGCTGCGACGGCAGGCGCAGCGTGAACTTCGCGCCTCCGCCCCGGGCCGTGCTCACGTCGATCGTGCCGCCATGGGCGTCGATGAGGGCGTACACGTTGGACAGCCCCAGGCCCATCCCGCGGCCCAGCCCCTTGGTCGTGAAGAAGGGGTCGAAGATGCGCGCACGCAGCGCCTTGGGGATCCCCGGGCCGGTGTCGGTGACCACCAGAACCACCGCCGACTCCGTCGCCTCGCCCCCGTCGTCCAGGGGCTTGACCAGCTCGCCGGAGCCGACACTCATGGTCAGGGTGCCTTCGCCCCCGGCGGACACCATCGCGTCCCGGGCGTTGATGCACAGGTTCAAGATGGCCTGCTGCAGCTGGGACTCGTCGGCCAGGACGGGGGGCAGATCCGGCGAGAACGACGTGCGCACCGTGATCGCCTCGGGGATCACCTTGTCCAGCAGGCGCAGGGTCTGCGCCGCCAGCTCCGCCAGGTCCAGGAGCTTGCGGTGGGGGGCCTGGCCCCGCACGAGCGCGAGCAGGCGCTGTGTGAGCCGGGCTG
The DNA here is from genome assembly GCA_937891735.1 of uncultured Pseudomonadota bacterium. Taxonomy (GTDB): domain Bacteria; phylum Myxococcota_A; class UBA796; order UBA9615; family UBA9615; genus JAGSHC01. The sequence goes on from CALAGR010000472.1 coordinate 5,254, forward strand.
CGAGCTCCGCCGACTCCTCGACGCCCCGAGCGAGGTCGTCGATCTCGGGATCCAGCCCGTCGAGGGCCCGGATCCGCGATGAGTTCCCCAGGATCCCGGTGAGCAGGTTGTTGAAGTCGTGGGCCACGCCGCCTGCCAGCGAGCTCAGCGCCTCCATCTGCCGCGCCAGGGCGAGCTTCTCCAGCAACGCGCGCCGCTCGGCGAAGTCGGTCACGAGGATCAGGGTCCCGGCGGGCAGACTGTCCGATCCGGAGGGCAGGGCCCGACCGCTCAGCAGCACCGGCACCTCGGTGCCGTCCGCGTGCATCAAGGTGGTCTCGAAGCGGGAGAGGGTGCCGTCTTCCCAGCTCTTCATGCCGCGGCGCACGCGGTCCCGGTCCCGGGGCGAGACCACGTCGAGGAACGCGCGGGCCACCAGCCGGGAGCGCGCCCGGTACCCCAACATCTGCGCGAAGGTCCGGTTGATGTAGAGGAACTCCTCCCGCTCGTTCAGCGTCACCAGCCCGTCGGAGAGGTTCTCCACAAGGCGCCGGTAGCGGTTGCGGCTCTCCTCGAGCTTCTGGGTCCGGGCGCGCACGCTCGGGTTTCCGGCCGCCACCACCGGCTCGGCGGCCCGGGGCTGGGCGAACAGGTACCAGCAGCCCTCGGCCTGGAGCAGGCGGAGGGAGACGGCGACGTCGTCCCCCAAGCGGTTTCGAAGCGCCACATCGATGGTGCGCAGGGGCACCGAGCCGGCGGAGGGCTCGTGCAGGATCGCGGTGACGCGGCGCACGTCGGCGGACGCGATCAGGTCCCGGGGCCGCAGGTGGAGCAGCTGGCTGTGCGAGTAGCCGAGCAGCGCGCAGAACGCCGGGTTGGCGTCGCGGATCCGCGGCGGCTCCATGGCCACGACGCCTTCGCGCACGCCCTCGAAGATCAGCCGAAACTCGCGAAGGAACAGGGTCATGCGGGGGCTGATGCTACCAGTCCAGCCACGCTCGGGCCGGATCCGCCCAAACCGACCCGTCGGGCTCAGTCGGCGTCGGCCTCATCGGTCGGCTCGGTCCCCGCCTCGACGTCCGCCTTGGGGGCGTCGGGCCCGAAGCCCACGTCGCCTTCGCCCTCGAAGGTGGGCTTGGCCTCCTTGCGGGCCTCCTCGGCGGCCTTCTTCTCGGCGATGGCGGCGTCGCGGGTGGCCGCGAGTTCCTCGGTGTTCACGATCGCCGCCACCAGGCCGTCGAGCTCGAGGACGATCATCACCTCGATGTGCTTGTTGTACTCGTCCCCCTCCAGACGCTTCCGCTTGCCCTTGCGATCGACCTCGAACTTGTAGTGCAGCTCGCTGACGTACGCCTCCTTGGTGAAGTCCTTGCGGATCTTCTCGGGCTTGTTCCAGACCATGAGCACTTCGTTGCGGGACATGCCCGGGACGACCTTGCCGGCCAGGATGTTGGGGAGCATCTCCTCCTCGATCTGCTCCCACATCTTCCAGTAGCCCGCCTGCTCGAGGAACTTCTGGCGCTCCTCGGTGGTTCCGAGCCTCTCGAACACAGCCATCTCGTCGTCGCTCATCCAGACGTCGAAGGCGTCGGCCCAGGTCACGTCCAGGGCGGGCCACTTCTTGGAGAGCTTCTTGACGTTTGCCGTGGCGGCCAGCGCGGGCAGCGCGACGGCGACGACGGTCAGGGCAACGAATGCAGAGATCCAGCGCTTCATTTCATTCCTCTCAGTCCGTGCGGTAGGACCGGGCAGCCCACCGCAGCGGGTCCGACGCGCCGGCACCTTATACAGGGGGATGCAGGGGGCCTGGGGTGATCAGTCAGTCTGACGCAGGGGCGTCGGAGGGCGGCAGCACCGGGACCACGAGGCCCACCGACGCCGTCGGCAGCCACCCTCGCTGCCCGCTCGACAGCGCGACCTGCAGCCAGCCCGTGGACCGCTCGACCACCCGCAGCTCGGCGCCCGCATGCAGGACCAGCAGGTCGCGGGACTGCACGTCCCGACCGGAGCGCAGCGTCACCTCCTCGTTGAGCACGACGCCCAGGGGCCGCGACGACAGCTGGACCGTGCGGGCTGCCCAGCCCGACAGACCGCCCAAGCTCAACACGCCCGCCAGCAGCAGCAGGCCCGGGGCGCCCGGGAACGGTCGCACGACCCGGATCGCGGCCAGCAGGAGCAGCAGCGCCCAGGCGATCGCGCCCAGGAGCAGCAGCTCGCCGGCGGCCATGCGGTCGAAGGGCAGCAGGAGCGTGCGCGTCAGCGGAGCGCGCTCGTCCGGCGGCGCGAGATCGTCGCGGGCCTGCTCCCGCGCGGCGCGCAGGTTGGCGGCGAGGTCGCCGTCCCGGGGAAGGAAGAGCGCGGATCGGCGCCACGCGTGCACCGCCCGACCGATGTCCCCGGCGCGGAACCAGGCGTTGCCCTGGTCGTACAGGAGGTGGCCGTTGTGGTGGCCCTCGGCCTCGAGCGCCTCGAAGCAGCGCGCAGACTGCTCGTAGTTGCCGGCGTTGTACTGCTCGACGCAGGCCTCGGAGGCGGGCGTGGCCAGGGCGGGCAGCGGCAGCAGCAGGACCAGCAGGACCAGGGCGGGCAGGGACCTCATGGGCGCCACTCCTCGCCGGCCCGGGCGATCCAGGCGTCGATGTCTTCGGCCAGCGGTCCCACGGCGCCGCCGCCGTAGCGGGTCTCCTCGATCCGTTCGATGAGCGCGGCGAGGGCCCGGGCGAGGGCGTCGGGTGCGCCAGCCTCCACCAGCGCGGCGGCGGCGTCGTTGGGGGACAGGGACGCACCGGCCCGCTCCAGCCGCGTGCCCAGCCAGGTGCGCAGCGCCGCGTCTGCGGCTTCCCAGT
>CALAGR010000473.1 GCA_937891735.1 uncultured Pseudomonadota bacterium
CGGGTCGGGTGTCCGGCCGGCCCGTGGCCGCGATGCCCCACACGGCGCTGCTCCTGGTGGCCGGCGACGGCGATCCGGCGACGCTGGCGCGGCTCGCCGCCACCGCCGACCGGGAGTTTCACAGCGGTCCGCGGCCCCTGACGCCGGTGCTGTGGCAGGGCTGCGCGCAGGGTCTGCAGGAGGTGCGGGTGGCGCCCGAGCACCCCACCTTCGAGCTCCTGGAGCAGGCCCGCGTGCGCGCCTGGGCCCTGGAGATCAGCGCCCAGGCTGAGGCCTGGGGCCAGCCCGTGGAGCCGGTGGGGGTGCGCCAGACGGACGGGCGCCTCGCCAGGGGAGCGCGCGCCTCCGATGAGGCGACGCTCCTCCCGGAGGCCGATGTCTACGTAGGGATCAGCGCCCCTACTGGCGCGCGCATCGCGGGGAGCTGGCCCCCCTGGCGGTGCAGGGCCTGATCAGGCCCAGATCACCTTGCTCTTCGCCTCGTACCAGCCCTCGATCTTGTCCTTGTAGGCCTCTTCGATCGTGCCGCGCCGGATCTTCAGGGTCGGGGTGAGGAACCCATTGCTGACCTCCCACGCATCGCCCGCGACGGCCAGGAACTGGAGCCGCTCGTGGTGCTCCAGCTTGGAGTTGACCTCCGCCAGCATCGCCTGGAGCTTGGGGGTGATCTCGGCCTGGAAGGCCGCGTCAACCTGACGGGGGCGCAGGTCCTCGCCCAGCACGCACAGGGCGTAGGGCTGGGGGTAGCCCATGCCGGACACCATCGACAGCTCGATCATGGGGTCGTTGTTGATGATGTTCTCGATGGGCGCGGGCGAGACGTACTTGCCCTTGCTGGTCTTGAAGATCTCCTTGACCCGCCCGGTGATCTTGAGGAGCCCGTCGGACCTGCGCTCGCCGCGGTCGCCGGTCTTGAAGAAGCCGTCCTCGGTGAAGCACTCGGCGGTCATCTCGGGCTCGTTGTAGTAGCCCATCATCACGCCCGGGGACTTGATGAGGATCTCGCCCACCTCGCTGATCCGGACCTCGACCCCGGGGTACGGCACGCCGACGTAGCCGGGCAGGTTCTTGTTCACGTTCGACAGGTGGCTGTAGGCGAAGTCCTCGCTCATGGCGTACCCCTCGAGGAGGTTCAGCCCCAGGCTGTGGTACCAGGCGATCAGCTCGGCGGGGATGGGCGCGGAGCCCGAGCCGGCCAGGCGCACGTGGTTCAGACCCAGCTTGGTGAGGATCTTCTTGCGAACGATGTTGTTGAGGATCGGGATCTTCAGGAACAGGTTGAGCTTCTTCGGCGGCATGTTCTTGAACACGCCGAGCTGGAACTTGAGCCACAGCCGCGGCACCGAGATGAACACCGTGGGGCGGGCCCGCTGCAGGTCCTGCACGAACGTGTTCAGGGACTCGGCGAAGTAGGTGTGGCCGCCCGCGACGAGCTGTGCGCACTCGACATAGGCCCGCTCGAAGACGTGGGCCAGCGGCAGGTACGACAGCGCCCGGTCGTCTTCGTTCATGTCCAGCTCATCGACGATGCCGTGGGTGGCCGCCGAGATCTGGCCGAACCCGTGCATCACGCCCTTGGGTCGGCCGGTGGAGCCGGACGTGTAGATGATGAGGGCCATCTCCTCGGCGCCGCGGTGCGTGCGCTCCGCCAGCGGCTCGGTCTTGGCGATCAGGTCGTTCCACTGCGGCGCTCCGACCTCCTTCGGGGCCAACGGCAGCGAGACCAGGGGCAGCTCCTTGGGCGTGCCCTCCCGCAGCTCGGTCCAGTCGTCGAGCTTGCCGACGAACATGAGCTTCGCGCCGCAGTGCTCGAGCACGTAGGCGGTGGTCTCGGCGTTGGCCGTGGGGTAGACGGCGACCGTCGAGAAGCCGGCCATCCAGATGGCGAGCTCGGCGATGATGAAGTGCGCGCAGTTCTTGCTGGCGAGGGCGATGCGGCTGCCGGGCTCGAAGCCCTGGGTCTTCAGCCAGGAGGCCATGCGGCTCGCCTCGTCCAGGACCTGGGCCCGGGTGTAGTCGATCGCCGGTCCGTCGCCCGTGGGCTGGGTGAACTGGATCTTGTCGGGCCTGGCGTCCACCAGGGCGTAATAGGCCTCGAGAATGAGGGGCTTGTCGGACATGTCGGTTCCTCCCAGGTCGCGGACCACGCGCGCGCGCCGCCAGGGTGCCTTGGGCAGCGCCAGAGGGGAACTGCGACGGTCAGTCGATGTCGGTTTGGCGTCGACGCAGGCGGGACTGGCCCATCAACGCGAACAGCGCCAGCAGGCCCAGGGACACCGACTCCCGCTCCTGTTCGCAGCCGCACCCGTCCGGTGGCCCGACGGCCGAGTCGTCGTCGTCACCCTCCGGCTCGCACTTGCCCGTCTCGGTGCACACCGCGTCCCAGAAGAGCGGGCAGGTCTGCGCGGTCTCCGAGCCGGTCTCGCACGCCTGGGGGCCCCGCAGGCCCGCCAGCTCCAGGACCCCGACGAAGCTGGCGCCGTCGTCGGCGGAGCGGGAGATCACGAAGCCGGACGTGTTCGGATCCCTGCAGGCCCACAGGTCGCCGGCGATGCGCGACAGGCAGGCGACGTGACCCGCCTGCACCCGCGAGAAGGCGTCCGACCCCTCGGCCGCGGTGTAGATCCCGAAGTCCTCGACCTGCACGGGCGCCGCGCTGCGCGGATCCCCGAAGCCCACCGCGACCCGGGTCCCGTCCGCGGACCAGGAGAACGCCAGCACCCGGGTCTGCCGCCGCACGACCTCGCTGAAGCTCAACCCGCCGTCGTCGGAGAACAGGAGCACGCCCTCCACGAACTCCGCGCCGGCCTCCGGGGCGAGGTCCGCGGCGACGTACAGCCGGTCCGGATCCGTGGGGTGCACGCCGGCGATCCAGGGCTGGGCCCATGGGGGCAGGTCCAACATCGTCGTCTGCCAGGCCTCGGCGCGGTCCGTGGAGCGCCTCACCAGGGGGAGGACCTCGTTGTTCTCCACCAGGCGTCCGGCCACGTACAGACGGGAAGGATCCGAGGGCGCCTGGACGAGGGACTGGTGCACCGACGCGGTGTCCAGCGGAACCCCGAGCCGCTGGAAGCTCGCGCCCGAGTCCGAGGACTCCCACAGCAGGCTCTCGAAGGCGTCGCCGTCGGCGCGCGACACGAGCACCACGAGCCGGGACGGATCCTGAGGGTCCACCGACAGCCCCGTGACGCCGCGGCCAATGGCCGGCTCCGGCTCGGACCACGCGCAGCCGGCGGGGCTTCGCCAGACGCCTCCGTAGGACGTGGACAGGACCGCGCCATCGGCGAGCACGGCAAGCGCGCCGCCGTCCTCCGCGGCGTAGCCCGCCACGGCGGTGCAGATCCAGTCCCAGGTGAGCCCGCCGTCCAGGCTCGAGAGCACGCCGTACGTCGCGCGGGCCCAGAGGCGGTCCGGGTCGTTGGGATCGACGGTGATCTGCAGGGTCTCGGGGCCGATGAAGTGAGCGAGGGCAGCGGGCGCGGACACAGCGAGCAGGACCGTCGCCAGAGGCAACGCCAGGAGACCCCGGGCCGCGCAGATCACGGTCGCTCCAGCACGCTGCTCAGATCCTCGCCCCTGGGGGCGAGTCGAGCACCACCGGCTCTTCGTAGTTGATGTGGAACCACAGCGGGTTGGGCGGGAAGTTGTTCGGGTCGTCCTCGATGCTGTGAACCACCATGTGCAGCTCGCGGTCATCGGGGTCGACGTAGGAGTTGACCGGGTCCGACGGATCGTAGGCCGTGGCTCCGTCGGACTGCACAATCCGGTGGTCCTCGCCCCGGGCGCCGTCGGTGTACATCCAGTGGCAGTGCATCAGCGAGTAGATCTGGGTGCCGTCCAGGAACATGTCGCACATCGCCCAGCCGGCGAGGAAGGCGTTCACGCCGGGCATGGCGGTGGTGGAGCGGCCCGTGGTGCCGTGGATCGGCAGATCCTCGACGATCCCGCCGTCCTGGTACGGCTCCATCTCCATCCAGTGGTTCAGCTCCAACTCGAAGTGCCCGGTGAGGGTGACCCCGAGCTCGGGGGTGTGGGTGCCCGTCCAGTCCGCAGCCAGGGTGCCCGTGTTCTCCTCGGCGTCCACGTCGAGCGAGATGCTGCCGGGGCCCGGCCGCACGTCCAGACCCTCGTACTGCATGTTGTCGCCGTAGCCGCCGATCATCAGCCCGTCGGTCGCCTCGAGGACCCAGTGGCGGGAGGTGTCCCCCGCCGAGGGGCAGCCGGTCATCAGGCCAGCGAGGCCGGTCAACAGGATCGCGCTCGTGCAGGTCCGCATGCTCACTCCTTCGACTGCAAGCTACTCGGCTGAGGCGATGGACTCGCTGAGGCTTGTCAGGCTGGCCGCGGCCACCGACGCGGGCAAGCCGCGGCCGCGACGTCTGGCCACCCGAGCCGGAACCAAACACGGCGTACCACAGTGAGCGTCCGCAGGGACAGCCGCCCCGGGGGGCCCGATCCGTTGCCGCGAGTTCTCGAGCCAGACAGCACCGATCCCCGGCCGATCCTGGTCACCGGACCGACGGGGAACGCCGGTCGCGCCGTCGTCCAGCGGCTGCTGGCGAAGGGCCTCGCCGTTCGTGTCGCCACGCGACGCCCGACGGCGCTCCCGCAAGTTGGCGAGCGGCCATGCCGGTGGTGTTCGACTTCAGGGCTCCCGAGACCTGGGTGCCTGCGGTCGTGGGCTGCCGCGGGGTCTGGGACACCCCCGGACGGCCCCCCCGAGGCCAATTGGCGCCTTGTCCACCGAACGTCGCGGTGGTTCGATTCTTGCCCGACTTGGCGGCGTGTTCCCCGAGTCGACCGGCCCGCATCACCACGCCCGGCGCGCGCCGGCTCGTCCACCCCGCGGCTGCCGGCGTCGTCGGCCCGAGGCCACGGAGCTGCACGCCGCGGTGCGGGAGCACGCCGCCGAGTTCGTGCAGCGGCTGGAGGAGGACGGCGAGGACGGCCCCGCTCACGTCCGCGGCGAGCTCCTGCGCTTCGTGGACTGCGGGATCCTGGGCAACGGCTTTGTGCGGGTGTGGTGCGAGCGCTGCAAGGACGACCTGCTGGTCGCCTTCTCCTGCAAGGGCCGTGGGATCTGTCCGAGCTGTGGGGGGCGACGGATGGCGGACACGGCGGCGCGCTGGGCCGAGCACGTGCTGCCGGCGGTGCCGTACCGGCAGTGGGTGCTCTCGCTGCCGGTGGTGATGCGCTATCGGCTCGCGTGGGATCCGGCGCTGACGACCGACGTGCTGACCGAGTTCCAGCGCGCTATCGGAGCCCGGCTCCGGCTGCTGGCGCGGCGCCGGGGCTTGAGCGGCAGCCGGTACGGCTCGGTGACAGTGATCCAGCGCTTTGGCGGGGCTCTGACTGAACCTGAATGTGCATGTGCACAGCCTGGTGGCCGACGGGGTCTGGTGGGACGACGGCGAGCGGATCCGCTTCGAGCGCCTGCGGGTCCGGGACGCGGACGTGCGGGCGGTGATGGCGCGGGATCGGCGGCGGGTGGTTGCGGTGCTTCGCCGCCGCGGGCTGGTTGGCGAGGAGGCGTCCTGGGACGGGGAGGAGCCGGGCGCGCTGCAGCG
>CALAGR010000474.1 GCA_937891735.1 uncultured Pseudomonadota bacterium
CAGGCCGCCCCGGTGGTGAGACGACCGCCCCCGGTGGACGTCCAGACCCCCTGGGTGGAGCCGGCCGAGCCCCCGGTCGAGTCGCAGTCCCTGCGCGTGTCGGCCCTGCCGCGGACCGTGGCGACCGCCGCGCGCCCCACCACCAGCGCGTTCAACTCCTCGACGGGCATCTACTCCGCCCGCAAGGTGTCGGACGAAGAAGAGCCCACCGGGCTGTTCGGGCGCTTCAGGAAGAAGCGCTGAGCGAAGCTACTCACCCTTCTGGCCCTTGGGGGCCCGGGGGGCTTGTTCGCCACTGTCGGTCGATCCCGGGGCCGCGTCGTCCACGAGGTTGCCCTGCTCGCCCTTGGGAGGCTTCGAACCGTCGGACGCCGGGGGTGACCCGGACGCGGGCGGCGGCACCGGGGCGGCGGGGATGGCGAGCGCCGCGCCGCGCCCCTGCTGGTTCTTGCTGGCCTTGTAGTACTTCTCGAAGGTCGGCAGCTCCTCCTTGAGGCGCTCGATGCGCTTGCTGTTGCTCGGGTGCGTGCTCAGCAGCGGCAGGGGGTTGTCCCCCCCCGACAGCACCGTCATGCGCTCCCAGACCTCCCACGACTCCTTCGGGTCCAGCCCGGCCTTCGCCATGAAGATCCCACCCAGGTAGTCGGACTCCAGCTCGTTGGCCCGGGAGAACGGCAGGACCACGCCCACCGTCGCGCCCAGGCCCAGCAGCCCCATGAGCTGATCGTGCAGCTCGGAGTTCGACAGCCCGATGTCCGCCGCCGCGAGCCCCAGCTGCAGGAGCAGCGTGCCGGTCATGCGCTCCCCCGAGTGCCGCGCCACGACGTGACCCACCTCGTGGCCGAGCACCGAAGCCAGGCCGGCCTCGTTCGCCAGCACGGGGGTGATCCCGGTGTAGACCGCGACCTTCCCGCCGGGCAGGGCGAAGGCGTTGACGCTCGGGGAGTCGATCAGCGTGAACTCCCAGGGCAGGGCGCGATACAGCTTCGGCGTCGTCCGGGACACCGCCCGCGCGATCCTGCTGACCTGGTCGGCCAGCTTGCCGGTGGTGACCGCCTTCTCCTCCTTGAGGATCTCCGCGTAGGCGTCGGACCCGAGCTGCACCTCCTGGTCGAACGACAACAGCACCGCCTGCTTCCGGCCCGTGTACGGCACCTTCATGCATGCGGAGAATCCGAGGGCCAGGACGACTCCCAGCACCCCTGCGGCCACCAGGGGATGGCGCTTGTTCTTGGTCGTCATCGGCTCGCTTTCTCGGTCAGACGCGGCGCGGACTCCCCGTGTATCGTGGCGCGACGCACCGGTCTCGCACCTTGCCCCAAGCAGGTCGGACCGGAACCGCGCACAGTATGGCCGAAACACCACCCCGCCAGCGCGATCGGGGCCCGCGAGCGACGGGCCCTGTTGTTCTTCTGCCGCCCACCAGGGCGGGGCAGGAGGAGCGCCGCTTCGCCGTCCGGCCCGCGCGGGTCCTGCTCCTGCTGGCGGCGACGTTCATCGCCGGCTCCGTCGCCGCGGCCCTGCTGCTCCTTCCCATCCTGGAGGCGCGGCGGGCGGGGGTGGCCGCCGAGCGGGACGAGCTCGCCCACCGCTACGAGGTGCTGGCCGCCCGGCTGGAGCAGCTGGAGTCTGACGCCGCCGCGCAGCACACCCCCGACGAAGAGCCCGCCACCCCGCCGACCGCGCAGGCGCCGACCTCCCCGGCCCTCCGGCTGGCGCCGCCCACCGACGTGGACGGGGTGCGCATCGCGGTGCTGCGCGCCACCGGGGACGTGACCCTGAAGGGGGAGGCGCTGATCATCGTGCAGTCGCCCACCAAGGCGATCCCGATGCCCGGGGGAGTGCTCCTCGCCCGGGCCGGCAAGAACGGGGTGTTCGTGGACGGCGTCGGCACCGTGGCGTCCGGCACCCGGGTCGAGAACCGGCTCGGCCCCATCAAGATCGGCGACAAGAGCTACCCCGGCGCCCTGGAGCTGCACCAGGACGGCGACCGGCTGCTGCTCATCAACGAGCTCGATCTCGAGAAGTACCTGCTCGGGGTGGTGGGCGCGGAGGTCCCCGCCGGGTGGCCCCTGGAGGCCAAGAAGGCCCAGGCCGTGGTGGCCCGGACGTACGCGCTGATGCAGCGGGCCCAGGCGGAGGGCCCGTACCACCTCGAGGCCACGACCGACGACCAGGTCTACAGCGGCACCGCGGTCGACAGCGCGACCCGGGCGGCGGTGACCTCCACCCACGGCGAGATCCTGCTGCAGGACGGCCTGCTCGTGTCCGCGTGGTTTCACAGCGCGTGCGGCGGCCGCACGGAGGATCCGGCGGACGTGTGGCCCGATCGCCCCGCCCACGGCAACGCGGTGGTCACCTGCGGCTTCTGCGACACCTCGCCCTACGCGTCCTGGACCGTGGACCTGTCGCCGGCGGAGATCGCAAGGGGCCTGACCGAAGCCGGGCACGAGGTCACCGAGGTCACCGGCATGCACATCCGGGAGGACACCGCCTCGGAGCGGGTGCGGCGGCTCGAGATCGAGACGGACGCAGGCATGGTCGCCGTCACCGGCCAGGAGTTCCGGGAGATGGTGGGCTACATGCGGGTGAAGTCGGCGTCCTTCTCGGTGGGGGTGGTGGGAGCGACCTTCCGCCTCACCGGAAAGGGCTTCGGACACGGCGTGGGCATGTGCCAGCACGGCGCCCTGGGCATGGACAAGGCGGGGCACGCGTACCGCGAGATCCTGACCCACTACTACCCGCGCGCCCGCGTCGAAAAGATCTACTGAACCCCTGCTGTCCGCCCTTCGCTCCACCGGGTGCGATGGGTTAGGGTACGTCCCGCTGAATCGAGGAGATCTCCCCATGCGCCAGGCCGCCCTCTTCTTCCTGCTCGCCCTCATTGCCACCCTCGGCTTCACCCAGGTGTCCTGCGACGGCGCGGGCGGCGGCGAGGTCTGCGACGACGGCGTCGACAACGACCGCGACGGCGAGATCGACTGCGACGATCCGGACTGCACCGTCGATCCCACGGACGACGATGGGGACGGCTATCTGGTCTGCGACATCCCGGAGCTGTCCGACTGCGACGACGGCAACCCGGACATCCACCCGGAGCTGGACGAGGCGTGCGACGGACAGGACAGCAACTGCGACGGCGCCGTGGACAACGTCGATCTGGACGGCGACGGCTACATCGCCGAGAGCTGCAACGGGAACGACTGCAACGACAGTAACGCCCTGGTGTTCCCGGGCAACCCCGAGCTGTGCGACGGCGAGGACAACGACTGCAACGGCGAGGTCGACAACGGCTTCGACGCCGACGACGACGGCTGGACCTTCTGCGCCGGCGACTGCCGCGACGGCGACCCGCTGGTCAACCCCGACGCGCAGGAGCTGTGCGACGGCGTGGACAACAACTGCGACGGCGACATCGACGAGGCCTTCGACGTCGACGGCGACGGCTACATCGACTCGTCCAACCCCTTCTGTGAGGCGCTGTACGGCCCCAACGGCACCCAGTCCGAGCTCGGCGACTGCGACGACACCAACGCCGTGGTCCGCCCCGGCGCCCACGAGGACTCCTCGGACAACGCGGACAACGACTGCGACGGCTGCTTCGACGAGTGCGAGGACCAGGACGAGGACGGGTACGACAACTGCGCCCCAGGCGACGCAGGTGATCCGTCCTGCACGAAGGACACGGACGGCGCCGGCGGGATCAACAACCTCGGCGACGACGGCCTCTCCGCCGACTGCGTCGACACGACCCTGGACTACGACTTCCAGGCCGGCGTCATCAACCCGGGAGTGATGTTCCAGGTCCCGAACAGCGAGGGCGTCTTCGTCGACTGGCCCGAGGTCTGCGACAGCCGCGACAACAACTGCGACGGCGAGGTCGACGAGGGCTACGACGCCAAGACCTGCAACCCGACGTTCTAGATCCCGCGGGGGCCGCGTCCTCCACGAATCGCACAGAGGGCGTCCATGTCGGGCGCCCTCTTGCGTTTTGAAACGTGTGCTAGTCCTCCATCACCAACCAGGAGTCTGAGATGAGCGGAACGGTCGTCGGCATCGTCGGGGTGGGCAACATGGGCGCGGGCATCGCCCAGAAGCTCGCCATGGAGGGCTTCGAGGTCCGCGTGGCGGACATGAGCGCCGAGCGCGCCCGGGCAGGAAAGCAGATCATCGCGGCGTCCCTCGAGCAGGCCGTGGCCCGCAAGGTGATGAACGAGGTCCAGGCCCGGGCCGCGCTGGAGCGCGTCCTTCCCGTCGAGTCCCTGGCCGGGCTGGCCGACTGCGACCTCGTGATCGAGGTGATCTTCGAGGACCTGCTCGCCAAGAAGGAGCTGTTCCGCAAGCTGGACGCCATCTGCAAGGACGGCTGCGTGCTCGCGAGCAACACCAGCTCCTTCTACGTGCACGAGCTGGCCAGCGTGACCCGCCGCCAGGGCGACGTGGTGGGGCTGCACTACTTCTTCCATCCCGCCAAGAACCGCCTGCTGGAGGTGATCCCGGGGCCCCTGACCCGCCCCGAGGTCAGCGAGCGCATGGTCGCCTTCGCCCAGGCCCACGGCAAGACGGCGCTGGTGTGCAAGGACTCCCCCGGCTTCGCGGTGAACCGGTTCTTCGTGCCGTGGCTGAACGAAGCCACGCGCCTGCTGGAGGACGGCACGGCGGACATCTCCACCATCGACGCCGCGGCGAAGCAGGCTTTCGGCATTGGCATGGGCCCGTTCGAGTTGATGAACATCACCGGAGTGCCGATCTCGCTGCACGCGGCGCGCACCCTGGGCACCGAGCTCGGGCCGTTCTACGAGCCGTCCGAGCGGCTGCGGCACCAGGTCGAAGACGTGCGGGCCGACTGGGTGCTCGGCGGCGACGCGGACCCGTCCCGCTTCGACGCGGTGAACGCGCGCCTGCTCGGCGTGACCTTCGCGGTCGCGGGCGCCCTCGTCGATGAGGAGGTGTGCAGCAAGGAGGACGTGGATCGGGGCGCGCGCATCGGCCTGCGCTGGGCCGCCGGACCCTTCGAGCTCATGAACCGGCACGGCCTGGAGGCGTCCCTGCAGCTGGTGCGCGCCCTGGGCGAGCGGTACCCAGACCTGAGCCTGCCCGCGTGCCTCGTGGCGCAGGCCGGCACGGGCGCCGCCTGGACGTTCGAGCGGGTCGATCTGGCGGTCAAGGACGGCATCGCCTGGATCACCTTGAACCGGCCCGAGGTGATGAACGCCCTGGATCCCGAGCTGGTCGGCCAGCTCGACGCGCGCCTCACCCAGGCCCTGGCCACCCCCGGGCTGCGGGGCGTCGTGCTCGGCGGGTCCGGCAAGGCGTTCGTGGCGGGCGCGGACATCGGCTTCTTCATCCGCTGCATCGAAGCCGACGACATCGCGCAGGTGGTCGACTTCACCGCCGCGGGCCACGCCCTGCTGCACCGGATCGAGACCGCGCCGGTGCCGGTGCTGGCCCGGGTGCACGGCCTGGCGATGGGCGGCGGCGTCGAGCTGGCGCTGGCCTGCCACGGGATCGTGTGTGGACCCAAGGCGAGCTTCGCGCTGCCCGAGACGGGCATCGGCATCTACCCCGGGCTCGGAGGCACGCAGCGCCTGCCGCGGATCGTGGGACGCCCCCTGGCGCGCCGCATGATCCTGACCGGAAAGCCGCTGTCCGCGAAGGCCGCGGTGGCCGCGGGTCTGGCCCTGGAGTGCGCCTCGCTGGAGCGGCTGGACCAGACGGCGGTGGAGTGGATCAACCGGGGCCTGCCTGACCACTACGCCGGCGGCGAGCGCGCGAACGACACGGTGGGCGAGGCCTACGCCGATGGTGGTGTCGGCACCCTGCTCGCGGGGCACGCTCCGCGCGGGCTGTCCACGGAGGCCAGCGCCCTGCTGGAGCAGGACCTGCGAGCCATCGGCCGCAAGGCCCCGGTGGCCCTGCGGGAGGCGGCGCGCCTCGTGGACGCGTCCGGGAGCACGGATCTGCAGGCCGGACTGCAGGCGGAGCTCGACGCGCTGCCGCTGATCTTCGGCACCCAGGACGCCCTGACAGGGCTGCGCTCCGTGGTGCGCCACGAGCGCCCCGTGTGGCAGGGAGCCTGATCCCGCGCCCGTCCTGAGATGGTGTCCGATGGGATATCTGAGGAATCGTCGCCTCTGTCCCAACGGGAGGTGATCCCGCTTGACCCTTGATCGATCAGGGCCCTAGAGTGCAAGGGACCGGGATCCCATGCGGGGCCGGCGGGAGATCGCGTGAACGCGACGCAAGAACGACGCAACTACCGCCTGCGCCGGCGCATCGCCGTCGGCGGAATGGCTGAGGTCTTCCTCGCGAGCCTGCGCGGCGCCGTGGGCTTTGATCGCGACGTCGTCATCAAGAAGATCCACCCGCGCTGGGCGGACAACGCCGACGTGCTGTCCCTGTTCAAGGACGAGGCCCGGCTCGGGTCCCGCCTGAACCACCCAAACATCGTGCAGGTCCTGGACTACGGCCGCAGCGGATCGTCGACCTTCCTGGTGATGGAGTGGGTCGAGGGCTACAACGCCGCGGACGTGATCGTCGCCGCCGAAGACGCGCTCGAGCCCCTCACCCCCGCCATCGCCGCCGCCATCGCGAGCGAGGTGTGCGCGGCCCTGGAGCACATCCACTCCTGCACGGACGACTTCGGAACCTCCCTGGGCATCGTGCACCGCGACCTCAACCCCGCGAACATCCTGCTGTCCTTCGCGGGCGAGGTGAAGCTGACGGACTTCGGCGTGGCGGCGGGACACCACCGGGAGCTCAAGACCGAGCACGGCATCCTGCGGGGCACCTTCCCCTACATGTCCCCCGAGCAGACGCGCTGCCGCCCGCTGGACGGCCGCAGCGATCTCTTCTCCCTGGGCATCTGCCTGTACGAGCTGCTGACGGGGCGGCATCCGTTCGCGGACGACGAGGACTACCTGACGATCGAGCGGATCCAGGACGAGGAGCCGCCGGCGCCCTCGATGCTGCGGCCCGAGGTGGACCCCGCCCTCGACGCGATCGTCATGCGGTGCCTGAGCAAGGATCCGCAGGATCGCCCGGACTCGGCGCGCAGGCTGCGGGAAGACCTGCAGGCGTGGCTGCGGCGCACGTCAGCCGGGCAGGACGGCACTTCCTCCTTGATCCGGTTGATGCTGGGCCTGTTCCCCCGGGGCATGACCGCTGGCGAAGACGTGGAGGCCCAGGACATCGAGATCGGCCCGACGCACCCCGGGCGCCCGACTCCCCTGCTCGACGTGTCCTCGGTGGAGCGCAACCGCCCCGTCCTGTCCTCCGTCGTGCAGCGCCGGAGCCTGCCCGGCGACTTCGTCACGAACGACGAGGAGAGCGCGGTGGTGCGACTGGACGCGCTGCTCGACGCCGAGGAGGGCTCCGACTCCACGCGCTCCACCCACTGGTGTTCGGACCCGTCCCTGGAGGTCAAACAGAGCAAGGCCATCGAGCCGCCGTTCGTGCCTCCCACCGGCGGCTTCGACACCGACGACTCCATGGCACCCTGGGAGCGGGCCCGCCTGCTGCGCACGATGGCCACCACCGACACGCTGATGTCCGCCCGGATGGCTGACCCGTCCTCGGTCTCGATGGAGACGCTGATGCCGGTCGCGGAGGGCAGCCGGGTCCGCAGCCTGCTGCCCTGGATCGGGCTGAGCCTCGCCCTGAGCCTCCTGTTCGTCGTCGCCTGGCTGAGCCAGCACCCGTCCTGATCAGGACGATCCGCGCCGGTCGGCCCGAGCGCGCACCACAAGCCGCCCCAACAGACGATCCGAGTCCGCCCGCCACTGTGCCGGCACCGCCTTGACCAGGGCCTCTGCGGCGCGCAGCGCGTCGGGGTAGCGGTCCGCAGGCAGGGGCGCGAGCAGCCGCTCCACCACCGCCACGACCGAGTCGGGCACGCCGGCGGTGGTCAGGCGGGGATACTGGCCGCGCACGATGGAGCGCATGACCAGGGCGTCCTCGGTCCCGGGGAACGGCAGCGTCGCCGACAGGAGCAGGTACAGCAGCACCCCCACCGCGAACTGGTCGGACCGGTGGTCGATGGCCCGCCCCTGGGCCTGCTCCGGGCTCATGTAGTGGGCCGTACCCCGGGTGATGCCGGCCTCGGTCATGGCGATCTTGGTGCGGATCCGCGCGAGCCCGAAGTCGCTGATGCGCACCCGCCCGTTGCCACCGATGAGCACGTTTCCCGGCGTGAGGTCCCGGTGCACGATGCCCAGCCCCTTGCCGCGCTCGTCCTTCCGACCGTGGGCGTAGTGCAGCCCGAGCAGCACGCGGTAGATGACCTCGACGGTGGCAGGCAGCGGGAGCCAGCCGCCCGCCTCCCGCTGGGCCGCCAGCAGGGCCCGCAGATCGACCCCCTCCACGAGGTCCATCAGCAGCCAGTACACGCCATCGGCTTCACCGAACTCGTGCACTGCGACGATGTTGCGGTGGTGCAGGTGGCGGGCGATGCGGGCCTCGTCGGCCATCATCATCACCATGTCCTGGGTGGGCTCCAGGTCTGGCGCCAGCACCTTGAGGGCCAGCTCCTTGCGAAAGCCGCCGCCGCCGTGCCGGACCACCCGGTACACGAACGAAAACCCGCCCGTGCCCAGCTCGCCGAGCACCTCGTAGGGACCGATCGTCGCGGGACTCGCAAGTCGCTCGGGCATCCTGCTCCGCACACTGCTCCAGCGCCGACCGCGCAATCCGGCCGACAGCACGCAGACTAGCCACACAGCAACTACCATGTGCCGCCTTCCGCGAAGAGATCCGCGACAGCCCGGAGCATTGATGACCGACCGCTTTCGCCAGGCGCTCAAGGAGCGGGTGCTGCTCGCCGACGGCGCCATGGGCACCGAGTTCTACCGGCGTGGCGTGTTCATCAACCGCTGCTACGACGCGCTGAACGTGTCGAGCCCCGATCTCGTGGCCGAGATCCACGAGGACTACGTCGGCGCCGGCGCGGACATCATCACCACGAACACCTACGGCGCCGAGCGGCTCCGCCTGGCCCAGCACGGCCTCGAAGACCAGCTCGCCGACATCAACCGGGCTGGGGTGGCCCTCGCGCGGCAGGCCGCTGGGACGACCCACTTCGTCGCCGGCTCGATGGGCCCGCTTCCCCTCAAGATCCAGCCCTCGGGGCCCATCAGCGCGGTGGTCGCCCGCCAGACCTACACCGAGCAGGCGGCCCTGCTGATCGACGCCGGCGTGGATCTGGTGGTGCTGGAGACCTTCCGCCAGCTGTCCATGCTCAAGGAGGCGGTGGAGGCGGTGCGGCAGGTGTCCTCGGAGATCGCCATCGTGGCGAGCTTCGCGTTCAAGCCCATGCGGCACTACTTCGTGGGGCCGACGCCCGAGGAGGTCGCGCGCGCCGTGACGTCCTGGGGGGTGGACGTGCTCGGCACCAACTGCGTCAACGGTCCCTCGGTGATGCTCGACATCGTCGAGCGGCTCGGCTCGGCGTCGCAGATCCCGCTGTCGGTCATGCCCAACGCCGGCACCCCGGAGCAGGTGGACGGACGCACCCTGTACCTGGCCAGCCCCGAGTACATGGCCGAGTACGCGCGGCGGTACGTGCAGGCCGGCGTGCAGCTGGTGGGCGGCTGCTGCGGCACGACCCCGGAGATGATCCGGGAGATGCGCAGCTTCCTGCAGAGCGTGGAGCCCGGCCGGCGCCGCATCAGCGTGCAGGTCAAGAGCGGGCCCAAGGTCCAGCCCATGGAGCCGATCCCCGTCAAGGAGCGGTCGCGCTGGGGTGCGCGGATGGGGAGCGGGTTCGCCGTCTCGGTGGAGCTGGACGCGCCCCGCGGGCTGGACCCGAGCAAGTCCATCGAGGGCGCGAAGCTGCTCGCAGAGAACGGGATCGAGGCCGTCAACATCGCCGACGGGCCCCGGGCCACCGCCCGGATGAGCGCGCTGGCGCTGGGCTTGCGGGTCCGGCAGGAGGCGGACATCGACGTGATCGTCCACTACTGCTGCCGGGACCGGAACATCCTCGGCATGCAGATGGACCTGCTGGGGGCCCACGCCCTGGGCATCGACAACATCCTGTGCGTGACCGGCGATCCACCGAAGATGGGCAACTACCCCGAGGCCACCGCGGTGTTCGATCTGGACTCGGTGGAGCTCGTGCGGGGCGTGGCGAACCTGAACCGCGGCATCGACTTCGGCGGTGATCCCATCGGCGCCCAGACGAAGTTCGTGGTGGGCTGCGGCAACAACCCGGGCTTCGAGCCCCTCGACCGGGAGGTGGACAAGTTCCGACGCAAGCTGCAGGCCGGGGCCGAGTTCACCTTCAGCCAGCCGCTGTACGACCCGCGGCTGCTGGAGCAGTTCCTGGCCGCCATCGCCGGGTTTCGGAAGATCCCCTTCTTCGTGGGGATCCTGCCCCTGGCGTCGGCCAAGAACGCCGAGTTCCTGCACAACGAGGTCCCGGGCATGCAGATCCCGAAGGACATTCGAAGCCGCATGGGGTCCGCGTCGAGTCGCGAAGCGCAGCGAACGGAGGGCCTGCGCATCGCGGCCGAGGCCCTGCGCCACGCCCGCAGCCTGGACCAGATCTCGGGCGCGTACATCTTCCCGCCCTTCGGACGCTACTCCGCGGTGCTGGAGGTGATGAACCTCGCCGAGAACATCACCACGGTGTAGCTGGTTCCCGTCCGGGAACGCCCGGATGAGCGGTTGCGATCGTTCCCAGGTCGGGGGCGTCAGAGGCGCCCGAGGTCAAGGAGAACGAGGGACGGCGAGGAGGCGTACTTCCGTACGCCGCAGGTCGCGGGCCTGAAGTTCGACGCAGAGATCGGGTGGATCGGGCGTTCCCGGGCGGGAACTGCTACTCCTCCGGCGCCCGGGGCATGAGGACCCGCCGTGTCCGCGGCTCCTCCGGCGTGGGGTCCACGGGTCCCTGGAGCAGCACGCCGAGCTGATCGGTCCCGAGCACGAGCCGAAGCAGGTCCTTGCCCGCCGCCGCGAGACCCGCCAGCTCCCCGATGCGACGCGCGCGAAACGCCGCCGCCTCCTCCGCGTCCTCGTCGCCGACCCCCTGGGCCGCCACCACCTGCCGCTCCAGGGCGGCCTCGGCGCGCTTGAGGGCGTCCGTGAGCTGGTCGATCTCCCGGGCTTCCCGCTGGGCCATCACCCGGCTCACGGTGGCCCAGATGTCCTCCTCCACGACCCAGTGGTCCCGCCGATCCCCCGGCTCGTGGTGCTTGCGGATCGCGCCCCACCGCTTGAGTTCGGCGAGCGCCATCGACACCGATCCGGTGGACAGCTTGAGCTCGTCGCACAGCTCCGCCGACGTCAGCGGCCGGGGCGACAGGTACAGGCCCGCCCAGATCCGCCCGAGGTTTCGGCGGAACCCCCAGAAGCTCATCATCTGCCCGATGGCTTCGCTGACGTCGTGATCGATATCGGTGACCATCGGGGCCATTCTGCCCCAGGGCAGACCGCTCAGCCCGATCCCCGCGACGCGAACCGGGCCCGGAGCTGCTCCTCGACCTGGCCGAACCGGGTGATCGCGGCCGCGGTGCCGAGCACGTACACCCCGCCGCAGTAGGCGGCGATGGCGAAGCCGGTGGCCACCTGGCCCCCCGGGGACAGCCACCACGCCGCGGCGTACATGGCCGCCATCGCGGGCAGCATCATCACGTACAGCAGCTGCACACAGAGCATGCGGCCGATCACGACGCCGCATCCCGGACGCTCCACGCCGCCCTCCGCCGCCGCCAGGGCCGCGCGGGTTCCTCCAGCCGCCGCGCGCGCGCCAATCCACTGGGCCGGAAGGAAGACGGACACCACGTTGCCCACCCCGAGCATCAGCACCAGGGCCACCCCGCCCATGCCCAGATAGAACAGGTACGACTCCAGGCGGCCGAACAGCCACGCCGCGAGGGCCAGGAACGCCGCGTCGAACAGCCCGAACACCGCCAGGTAGGCCAGGTTCTTGCCGAGCAGCAGCTTCCAGCGCTCCACCGGGACCTGGGCCAGGAACAGCAGGCCGCGGCCCTCCATGGCCACCTGGTTGAAGACCGGCATGTGCTTCGCCATCACCAGGAGCAGCACGAACAGCGGCATGTAGGCGCTCCACGCGCCGTCCAGGCGGGCCGACGCGACCGGGCCCCCCAGCGCCCCGCTGCGAAAGATGAGCGGCGGGACGAGCAGGATCACCGCCTGCGAGAACAGGGCCATCAACAGGAACGGATCGCGCCGCAGCGCCTTGATCTCCTTGCCCATCGTGGCCCAGATGGCCGGGTGCAGGGATCGGAAGGGCCACCGATCCGCCAGCGGGCGACCACGGCGGCTCGCCCGGCGCATCACCCGCCCCACCATCCCCTCGGTCTCGCCGTAGCAGGCCATGTCCTGCAGCAGCGCGCCCAGCGAGAAGGCGCCGCCCACCAGCAGCGGCGCGCCCACGGCCCCCAGGATCCGCGCCCCGGTGGACACCTCGGGCAGATCCAGGACCGGCGCCACGAACCACGCCGGCGGCAGCAGCCAGAACCACGCCGGAGACGGTGAGAAGCCACCGATCACGCTGCCCGGATCGAGGCCCCGCGTGACCCACATCGCGCCCAGCCACAGCGACAGGAACAGCACCGAGCTCATGGCGAAGGCGATCTCCCGCAGGTAGCGCTTGCGCAGGAGCGACGCCATCGACAGGCGCAGCAGCTGCGACAGGGCCACCAGGAACGCCCCGGCGAGCAGCCCCGTCGCCACCCCCAGGGGCGCGCTGAACGAGACCGCGGTGAAGAACGCCATCAGCACCGCGGTGATGCCCAGGATCACCGGCGACCCCATGCCCGCCACGAGCTCGCCGGCGTGGATCAGCCCCGGCGACAGCGGGTAGTGGTACAGCGCCGCGGCCATGCCCTCCCCCTGCCCCACGCGGACCAGGGCGTCGGTGATGAGCAGCATCGGCGCCACGGACACGAGCAGCACGGCGAGCCGCGCGGTGGTCTCGGGGGTGATCACCGCCGACATCTGGGCCGCCAGGCCGAACACCACCACCAGCAGCCACGCGCCCACCAGCGGGCTCCCCCAGGACAGCAGCCGCACCAGCCGGCCCCGCTGCTTGAGCCGGCGGTCCCACAGGTGCAGGCGCAGCGCCAGGAGCGTGCGCAGCGAGCCCAGGAAGGTCAGCACCTCAGCCCAGCCAGGCGAGCACGTCGTCCGCGCGGGCCGCGGTCGTGGGATCCACGAGGTTGGCGAACAGATCCCCCAGGGGCGTGTCCGCCGCGGCCCCCGCCTGGGCCCGCACCTCGGCCAGGGTGCCCACCGCGTGCAGGGTGCCCTCGTGGATGATCGCGAACCGCGTGCACAGCGACTCGGCCACCTCCAGCACGTGGGACGTGAAGAACACCGTCATGCCGCCCGCTGCGGCGCCCCGGAGCACCGAGTAGATGGCCCGGGAGGTCACGGCGTCGATGCCGTTGAAGGGCTCGTCCAGGAACAGCACCCGGGGCCGGTGCAGCAGCGCGCAGGCCAGCCCCACCTTCTTTCGCATGCCCATGGAGTAGTCCACGATCAGCCGGCGCTGGTCGTCCTCCTCCAGGGCCATCAGGCGGAACAGGTCGGCCGCGCGCTGGTCGATGGTGGGCCCATCCAGGCCGAACAGCCGGCCGGCGTACCAGAGCATCTCCTGGCCGGTCAGGCGCTCGTACAGGACCGGCTCCTCGGGCAGGATGCCGATGAGCCCCTTGACCCCCACCGGGTCCTTCAGGACATCGCGACCCGCCACCCGGACGGAGCCCGACGTGGGGCGCATGAGGCCCGACAGGATCTTCATCGTGGTGGACTTGCCGGCGCCGTTGGGCCCCAGGAAGCCGAAGAACTCGCCCGGCCACACCGCCAGGTCGATGCCCGCGACGGCCGCCTTCTGACCGAAGCGCTTGACCAGGCCGCGCACGTCGATGGCCGGCTCGCCGGTGGGGGCGAAGGGCGCGGGGGCCTGCACCTTCAGGATCGGCAGATCGTCGAAGGTGGGCACGGCGTCGGCGTCGAACGCCGGGGGAGGGTGCTGGTCCATGGGGCGCGGGAGCCTACCAGTCGGCGGCGGTGGGCTGGATCAGCTGGCCACGACCTCGTGCGCCCCGCGGGGCGGAGCCTCGATCTCGTGGCCCATGCGCGCGCGCTTCGCCTCGAGGTAGCCGGCGCTGTGCGGGTTGGCCTTGATGAGCACGGGGATGCGCTCGGTGATGACCACGCCCAGCTTGCCGAGCAGCTCGACCTTGCGGGGGTTGTTGGTCATCAGCCGGATCGAGCGCACGCCCAGATCCCGCAGGATGCAGGCCGCAGCGTCGTAGCGGCGGCTGTCGTCGGGCAGCCCGAGCAGACGATTCGCGTCCACCGTGTCGTGGCCGCTCTCCTGGAGGGAGTAGGCCGCGATCTTGTTGGCGAGGCCGATGCCGCGCCCCTCCTGCCGCAGGTACACGACCACGCCCGGGCCGCGCCGCCGGATGTAGTCCATGGCGAAGTCCAGCTGCTCGCGGCAGTCGCACTTCAGGGAGCCCAGCACCTCGGACGTGAAGCACTCGTCGTGCACGCGAACCGGCACGTCGGTGGCGCCCTCCACGTCGCCGAAGAGGATCGCGACGGGCTCGCTGTCGTCGACGCCGTCGCGGTAGGCGCGGACGCGGTAGGCGCCCTTGGTGGTGGGCAGCAGGGTCTCGGCGACGAAGGAGACACGGGGCTCCTTCGCGCACACACTGTCGGACGGGGCCATCTGGCTCCTCTGTTCGAGGGAGACACGGGCATTCCGGGGACGCCAACGGCGACACGGCGGGATGACAAGTACCTCCGACAGTCGTTATTCAGTTTTCGGGTTCCCACAGCGATGCGGGCTCCATGAAGGAATAGGCGGAGAGTTGACCGTCGTCAAGAAGCAAGGACCTGTGATCGCCACACCGCCCTCTGTTCTGCACTGCACCACCAGGAGTGGATTCCTCGCCACCCACGCCGCCACCGAGCCCGGGGCCGGCGTGCGGATCCCGGTCGTGCGCACGCTGCCGGCCGACCTGATCACCCCGGTGTCGGTGTACCTGCGGCTGCGGGGCCGGAGCCGCTACAGCTTCCTCTTCGAGAGCGTCGAGGGCGGCGAGCGCCTCGCCCGGTACAGCTTCGTGGGCGCCGATCCCCGCGCCGTCGTGCGGTCGTGGGGGGATCGCATCGAGCTGGAGCTGCTGACCGGGGACGACGCGGGCACCGTGCTCGAGCGCACCGGCGACGTGCGCGACATCCTGCGCGAGCTGCAGGCCCGGGCCCCGCTGATCGACGTCGATGGGCTGCCCCGCTTCCTGGGGGGCGCGGTGGGCTTCTTCGCGTACGACTCGGTGCGGCTACAGGAGCGGATCCCCCGCACCAACCCCGATCCGCTGGGCACCCCCGACGTCGATCTCGCCCTGCACGACACGATCATCGCGTTCGACCACCTGCGCGGGGTGATGCACCTCGTGACCATCGTGGAGCTGCAGCCCGGGACCGACGGGGCCGCCGCGTTCGACACCGCCACGGCCACCCTGGATGGGCTCGAAGCGGACCTCGCGCGCCCCTGCCCCGCTCCGCCCAGAGGAGGCGCCGGCGTCACCCCGGTGTGGACCGCAGACATGGACCGGGCGGCGTTCGTGGCCAACGTCGAGCGCGCCAAGGAGCACATCCTGGCCGGCGACATCTTCCAGGTGGTGCTGTCGCGCCGGCTGTGCGCCGACATCGTCTGCGACCCGTTCTCGGTGTATCGGGCCCTGCGCATCCTCAACCCGTCGCCGTACCTGTTCTTCGTGGAGATGGGGGAGCACGTGCTGGCGGGGGCGTCCCCCGAGTTCCTGGTGCGCAAGATCGGGGAGGTCGTGGAGACCCTGCCCATCGCGGGCACCCGCAAGCGGGGGCGGACCCAGGAGGAGGACGAGCGGCTCGAGGCGGAGCTGAAGGCGGATCCGAAGGAGCGGGCGGAGCACCAGATGCTGGTGGATCTGGGGCGCAACGACATCGGGCGGGTGAGCCGCTTCGGCACCGTGCAGGTGGTCGAGCACGCCGTGGTGCAGCGCTTCAGCCACGTCATGCACCTGGTGTCCCGGGTACGCGGCCTGATGCGGCCGGAGCTGGGGGCGCTGGATGCGCTGTTCGCGACGCTGCCCGCCGGGACCCTGTCGGGGGCCCCCAAGGTGCGGGCGATGCAGATCATCGAGGAGCTCGAGCCCACCGCCCGGGGCATCTACGGCGGCGCCGTCGGCTACCTGGACTACCGCGGCGACCTGGACGTGTGCATCGCGATCCGCACGGCGGTCTTCTATCGGGGCCGGGTGCACGTGCAGGCAGGGGCGGGGATCGTCTACGACTCGGTGCCGGATCTCGAGTTCGACGAGACCACGAACAAGGCCCGCGCCCTCATCGAGGCGGTGGCCCTGGCCGAGACGGGGGCGCTGGAGCGGCCGTGAGCATCCTCATCATCGACAACTACGACTCGTTCACCTTCAACCTGTACCAGATGCTCGGCGCGCTGGACCCGGACATCGAGGTGGTGCGCAACGACGCCATCACCGTCTCGCAGATCCGGGAGCGCGGCTACGGCGGCGTGGTGCTGTCGCCGGGCCCGGGCACGCCGGAGGAGTCGGGGGTGTGCCTGGACGTGATCCGCGCCCTGGACGGGGAGCTGCCGCTGCTCGGGGTGTGTCTCGGGCACCAGGCGATCTGCCAGATCCACGGGGGGGCCATCGTGCGGGCCGCGCTGCCCGTGCACGGCAAGCCCGACGCGGTGGAGCACGACGGAGCGGGGCTGTTCGCGGGGCTGCCCAACCCCATGACGTGCGGGCGGTACCACAGCCTGGTGGTCGATCCCGGCACGGTGCCGGACACGCTGGTGGTCACGGCGCGCACCGCGGACGGCGCCGTGATGGGCGTGCGCCACCGCGAGCACGCCACGTACGGGCTGCAGTTTCACCCCGAGTCGGTGCTGACGCCGGGGGGCGAGGGGCTGCTGGCCAACTTCCTGCGCGTCGTCGCCACGCGGTAACCCCAGGCGCTAGCCTCCCCCGGCTCCCAGGAGGTTTGCATGCTCAAAGACGCCCTCAACACCGTGCTGGACGGACGCGACCTGACCCGCCGCCAGGCTGACGAGGCCCTGAACGCCGTCATGACCGGCGCCTGCTCCGACGTGCAGATCGCCGCGCTGCTGGCCGGTCTGCGCACAAAGGGGGAGACGGGCGAGGAACTCGCCGGCTTCGCCGCGGCCATGCGCCGGCACGCCGTGCGGGTGCCCATCCGCAGGGACGGGCCGGTCATCGACACCTGCGGCACCGGAGGCGACGGCGCGTCCACCTTCAACATCAGCACCGCCGCCGCGTTCGTAGCTGCGGCGGGGGGCGCCGTGGTGGCCAAGCACGGCAACCGCTCCATCTCCAGCAAGTGCGGCAGCGCGGACGTGCTCGAGGCCCTGGGGATCCCCCTGGACCTGGGCGTGGAGGGTGTCGCGCGGTGCATCGAGGAGGTGGGGATCGGCTTCCTGTTCGCGCCAAACCACCACCCCGCGATGCGCTCGGTGATGCCCGTGCGGCGTGCCCTGGGGGTGCGTACGGCCTTCAACCTGCTCGGTCCGCTCACCAACCCCGCCGGCGCCCGCCGGCAGCTCCTGGGCGTGTTCGCCCCCGAGTACACCGAGATCGTGGCCTGGGCGCTGCGGGGGCTCGGCGCCGAGCACGTGCTCGTGGTGTGCGGCGAGGACGGCGAGGGCGGCGTGCTCGACGAGCTGTCCACCTGCGGCGAGACGGTGGTGGCCGAGCTCCGCGACGGCGAGGTGCACCAGTACATGTTGACGCCGGACGTGCTCGGGCTGCCCCTGGCCCCCGTGGCGGCCCTGAAGGGCGGTGACGCAGCCGCCAACGCGGCGGCCATCGAGGCGGTGTTCTCCGGCGAGCCGGGTCCGCGCGCCGACGCCGTGATCCTCAACGGCGGCGCGGCCCTGTACGTGGCGGGCCTGGAGGAGTCCCTCAAGAGCGGCGTCGCCAGGGCCCGGGCCCTGCTCGCCGACGGATCGGTGGCGCGGGTCCTGGTCGAGCTCCGGCGGGTCAGCCAGGCCGTCGCCGCGGAGCGCTCCGAGACATGAACGACGTCCTCGACACCATCCTGCGCCGCAAGCGCTTCGAGCGGGACCTCGTGCGGGACGGCCTGCGCTCGGGGATCTGGCGCGAGCAGCCAGGCACCACCTGGGTTCCCTCGGCGGACGTCCTGGACCGGGCCCGGGCCCTGCTGAAGACCGGCGGCGGTGGCCACACCCACCCCCGCGACTTCGGCGCAGCCCTGGTGCACGAGGGCCGGCTGGCCGTCATCGCCGAGATCAAGCGCGCCTCCCCCTCCGCCGGGATCATCGCGCAGTGGACCGATCCGGTGCCCCTGGCGACCGCCTACCGCGAAGGAGGCGCCGACGCGGTGTCCTGCCTCACCGACCACACCTTCTTTGGGGGGCGGCCCGGCTTCCTGCCGGTGGTGCGCTCGGTGTTCGCCGGTCCGGTGCTGCGCAAGGACTTCGTGATCGACGTGATCGATCTCGCCATCGCGGCGGCCCTGGGGGCGGACGCGGTGCTGCTCATCGTCGCCGTGCTGGGGGCCGACACGGTGCGGTTCCAGGCCGAGGCGCGCGCCTTCGGGCTGCAGACCCTGGTGGAGGTGCACGACCGCCGCGAGCTGGACCTGGCCATGGCCGCCGGGGCGACCGTCATCGGGGTCAACAACCGGGACCTGTCCACCTTCGCGGTGGACCTGGGCACCACCGAGCGGCTGGGCGAGCTGCTTCCCCCCTTCGTCACCCTGGTCGGAGAGTCGGGGATCCGGAACGCCGCGGACGCCACCCGCATGCGGCGGGCGGGGTGCGACGCCGTCCTCGTGGGCGAGACCCTGGCGCGGGCCGAGGGAGCGGGCATTCAGGCCCTGCAGTGCCCCGAGCCCCGGGGCCATCGGCGCTGACCCTCAGCGGGTGGTAGCGCGCTCGTCCACGAGGTTGCCCGAGGGATCGAGCAGGAACGCCGTGTCGCCGGTGTTGTTCCAGACCCCGGCCCCCTTGCGACACCAGAACAGCCGGTCCGGGGCCGCAGCGCCGCATCCGGTGTAGATGCGCAGGGCGCCGCCCTCCGGCAGCACCGTGCCCGCGGGGAACGAGAAGCGGTTTCCGGCCGAGGTGTCCTTGATGACCCAGCCGGACAGCGCCGTACCGGCGGGACCCGAGATGGCCACGTACTCCCCTGCCCCGTCGGCGAGGTCGTCACCCGGCGGGTTCTGCACGAGCTCGCTGATCTCGATGAGCGCAGACACCGCCAGGGTCGGGCCGCAGGCGTGGGGATCGAACAGCCCGAGGTGCTCGACCCGCGCGGCCTGCTCCGCTTCGGCGAGCGCCGCCGCCTGGTCGTCGTTGTCGCCGTAGGGGTAGGCGAGCACGAGCCCGGGACGCGCCAGCGCGGTGTGGATGGCGGTGCCGTCGGCTCCGTACAGGTAGCCCAGGGTGCGTCCGCGGTCTCCCGTGCCCCGGCGGTCCACCCGTACGCCCTCCGCGACGAGGGCCGCCAGCGCCTCCGTGGCCTTGTCGGCGCCGCACTCCCCCTTCTCCGGCGCGTTGATGCCCTTGAGTCGGATCCGCTCCGCGCCGAGGTCCACCGTGTCTCCGTCCAGCACCCGGGTGACCCGCTCGAGGGGTGGCGTCGGCGGCTCGGGCGACGGATGGGGCGACGGACGACAGCCCAACAGGACGACCGCGGCGAGGGCGAGGGGGATCCCGAGGCGCATGGAACGATCATACCCTTGCCCCATGACCGCCCCCGTCTCCCTGCCCCCGGGGCTCCAGCCCAACGAGTTCGTGTGCCAGATGCTGGCCGCGGACGGGATCCTGACCCTCGAGCAGTGCGACGCGGTGCTGACTCGGGTGCGGGGGCACGCCGCGTCCACCGCCGCGGTGATCGGACAGGGGGAGGGCGGCACGGACCTGCGCTCCAGCGCCGTGCGGTGGCTGCCCCGCGACGAGGACACGGAGTGGCTGCACGCGCGGATCCAGGGGCTCGCCCAGCAGCTCAACGAGCGCTTCTGGCGGTTCGACCTGACGGACATGGAGCCGTTCCAGGTGGCGCACTACGCCCCTGGGGACGACTACGGCTGGCACACGGACCTGGGCCCGGGGCAGGCGAGCCTGCGCAAGCTCACCGTGGTGGTGCAGCTGAGCGATCCCGCCGACTACGACGGGGGCGGGCTCGAGTTCCCCGACGTGGTGGGCCCCATCACGCGCCAGCGGGGCAGCGCGGTGGTGTTCCCGGCGTACCTGCGGCACCGGGTGCTGCCCGTCACCCGCGGAGAGCGGTGGAGCGTCGCGGGGTGGTTCGTGGGCCCGCCGTTCCGCTGAGCGTCCGACTCAGTCCCAGTAGGGCGCAGGCCCGATGTACCGGTCGCCGGTCAGCCCGATGTAGTCGCTGCCGGGCGTCAGATCCACGTGGAAGTGGTTGTCGTGCGCCGAGTTGTAGTTCGGCGTCAGGATGATGTTCCAGATGTAGGCGTCGTACCAACGGTAGGCAGCGTCGTACAGGAAGGCACCGCCGGCCGTGCTCGGGTTCGTGTTGTCGTGCTCCCAGTCGTCCTCCAGGGTGTACTGGGTGCCGTCGTTGAAGTTGAACCCGTAGATGTCGATGGCGTCGGCGAAGGAGTGCCGCGACAGGGTGCTCGTGCCGGCGATGACGCGGCAGTTGTAGGTCCCGATGTGCAGCAGATCGACCACGCCGAAGGGGATCACGTCCTCGATGGTGCTCGCCAGGGCGTGGGCCATGTCGCAAGCCGCGAGCACCGAGTTGGTGGGGTTGCCGTCGTAGTACAGCAGGTCCACGCCGAACACCGGGGACTTGATGTAGACGGGATCCTCGATGGTGCAGGTCAGGTTGGGCAGCCCCGTGGGCGAGTCGTCGGCGATGAGGGTGGGCTCGAAGGCGACGCCGCGGGCGGCGAGATCCAGGTGGCACTGGGTCAGATCGGTGCCCCGGTTGGGCAGGCAGGTGTACTTCTCGGTCCAGGGCTCGTTGGCCCGGGACGCGACCACGCAGCCGTAGTCCGGGCGGCAGCCGGTGGAGGGGAAGTACTCAAAGTCGCAGCGCGTGGCGCACGCGCCGTCGCCCAGGTCCGCGGCGGCCTGCTCCTGACCGTCGAACTCGGCGGCCTCCACGCAGAACGTCACCGGGTGGTTCGGATCGTCGGGGCAGTACAGGTCGCAGGGCTTGGTGCACATGCCCCGGGGAAAGCCCTCGGACTCGTACAGGCACACGCTGCCGTCGTAGTCGCAGTCCACGTCCGACTCGCAGGGGCTGCCCACGAAGCCCTCCGGGCCGTCGTCCAGCGGAGTGCTGTCGTCGTCGTCACCGGGGGGCTCGGTGGTGTCGTCGTCATCGTCGTCGTCGTCGTCGTCATCGTCGTCGTCACCGACGGCGGAGTCGTCGTCGTCGAGGACGGGGATGTTCACGGAGTCGTCGTCGTCGGTGTTGGGCGGAACGGGGCAGCCCGTGATCAACAGCGCGAGCAGAATGAGAAGAAATTGGCGCATCGTCCCTCCGGAGGCCGCGGTGCTATAGCGGTCCGCCACCCCACGGACAAGGGAAACCCACCGGCCATGGTCACCGAGCGCACGATCCAGACCGACCGACTCACGATGCGGATCCGCGAGGCCGGCGAGGGCCCGCTCGTCTTGTGCGTGCACGGATACCCCGACACGGCGCACACCTGGGACGACCTCCTGCCGGCCCTGGCGAACGCGGGATTCCATGCGGTCGCGCCCTGGACCCGGGGCTACCCCCCGACGGATCTGGCGCCGGACGGGGACTATTCGGTGCCCGCCCTGGGTCGGGACATGATCGCGCTGGCGGATGCGCTGGGGGCGGAGCGGTTCAGCCTGGTGGGGCACGACTGGGGGGCCAGCACCTGCTACTTCGCCGCGGGGCTGGCGCCGGAGCGGGTCGATAAGCTCGTCACGATGGCGATCCCCCCGATCCGGGCGGTGAAGCCCGGGCCGAAGGTGTTCTGGACGGTGCGGCACTTCTGGTGGTACGCCCTGCCCTGGCTCCCCGAGCGGGAGGTGCCCGCAAACGGCTACGCCGCGATCCGCGCCATCTGCAAGCGGTGGTCACCGTCCTGGACCATCCCCGACGACGAGCTCGCGCACGTCGTGGCCAGTCTGGAGGCGCCCGGGGGCCTGCAGGGGGCGCTGGGGTACTACCGGGCCCTCGTGCGCGGAGTCTTCAGCGAGGCGGCGAAGGAGTCGCTGCGGGTGCAGGGGAGGCGCCTCGAGGTGCCCACCCAGCTCATCTACGGAGACGAAGACATCGCGGCCTTCCTGTACGCCGGCGACCTCGACCGCGCCTTCGCGCAGGGCGTACCCCACGAGGTGGTGCGGATCCAGGGCGCGGGGCACTTCGTGCAGCGGGAGAAGCCGGCCCGGGTGGCCCAGGCCGTGCTCAGGTGGCTGAAGGGCTGAAGGGTCAGCGTTCCTCGCCCTTTCGGTACACGAAGCGCAGGCCGCCCACCTCGAACATCTCCCGGTCTTCGAGCATCCGGATCTTCTCGAGCCGATACTCGTCCTCCCCCATCCAGATGGGGTTCCAGAACGTGCTCTCGGGCGCGATGTGCCAACGGCCCGCCTCGTTGCTGAGCCGGCCGGCGATGCGCCCGAACCACTTGCGACCGGGCAGGCGCACGGTGCACGCGTCGGTGTGCCCGATGAGCGCGGGGGACTCGCCCAGCTCCACGACGTCGCCCGCGTCGAGGTTGGTGACGTCCCCGCCCTCCAGGAACACGCGCAGGTGTGGCTTGCGGGCCACCGTCAGCTGCGCCAGCAGCATCTCCAGCTCGGCCTTGTCCGCCACCGCGGTCATCTGCCCGTCGCCCAGGCCGCCGTGCCCCCTCGGCACCACCGGGGTGTTGCGCTTCGCCAGGTCCTGGAGCGAGTCGCTGGTCTGGAAGACCGACACATCGCTCACCGACAGCTCGGGCACGGGCTCCACGAACGAGTCTGTCTCGAAGGACAGATCGTCCGCCCCCAGGTCCTCCTGGGACACCGAACGCAGGCTCAGGGCTCCGCGGTGGCCGAAGTCGTAGCGCAGCGTGTCCCGCCCGAGCACGATGCGATCACCGGGTCGGAGGGTGTGCTTGCCAACCTGCTTGTCGTTCACGAACGTGCCGTTGGCGCCGCCGAGGTCTTCGACCACGTGGAGCTGCCCCTGTTCGTGGATGACCAGGTGCTGCCGGCTCACCACCGGGTTCTCGTCGAGCCGGATGTGCGCGGTGCGTCCGCGCCCGATGATGACGTCGCGCCGATCGAGCAGGTATTCGGCGACCTTCTTGCCATCGCGGATCAGGGTCAGCTGTCTCATGGGACCGATTCTACGGCGGGGCTGCGGCGAGGTCAGGTTCCCCGGCCAGGCCGGGCGGATGGCGGCGCACCGCTGGCGCGCGCCCCAAGCGCAAAGACCCGCCCCCGTGACGGGGAGCGGGCCTGCACTCGAACGAGGTTCGACTACTCGGCGACGCGGTCGCGCAGGGTCTTGCCCGGCTTGAAGTACGCGTAGCTCTTGGCGGAAATGTCGATCTTGGCGCCCGTGGACGGGTTGCGGCCCGTGCGCGCGGCCCGGCTCTTGGTGCCGAAGGTGCCGAAGCCCGGGATCGTGACCTTGCGGCCTCCGTCCAGCTCGACTGCGATGATGCCCTTGCCCGGCTCGGCGGCGAAGATCAGGTTGACGATCTCGAGCGCCTTGGCCTGGCTGATGTCGGCCTTCTTGGCGAGCTTCTGGGCGAACTCCGTCTTGTTCATGTCTGCTACTCCTCAGTTTGAAGTTCTGTCGATCAGAGTCGGCTCGACTCGTGAATGGCTGGGAGCTTAACCGGACTTCCAGGCATTGGCGGGGCGCAGATGCCTTTCCTGGCTGTTTTCTTGGCGGTGCGCAGCACTTTTCGGGCGGCTCACTGGGGCAGTCGTCCCACTCGGGCCACTGGGGACATGTGGCCGCGCCCGGACAGGACCCGTTGGCGCCCGTGTAGGTGGCGATGCAGAAGTCGTTCCAGCCGCTGTCGCAGCAGTACGGATCCACCGCGCACAGACACGTCAGCGTGACCCCGGAGTCGCACATCGAGGAAGAGGCTGGCCACGGCATCGTGCCGCAGCAGGGATCCCCGCACGCGGCGCTGCCCACGCAGTCCCAATCGGAGCAGTCCGGGAACCCATCGAGGTCGTTGTCCTGGCCGTCGCCGCAGGCCGACTCGGTGGGCACGCCGCCCCCGGTGCCCTGCATGTACAGGATCACCGGAGAGGCGTTGCTCCCGTCGTGGGTCACCACGAACGCGGTGAAGTTGGCCTCGGACTCGTCCGGGGTGTAGGTCACGGTGCGGGACACGCTGCCCCCGGCGGCCAGCTGGATGTTGACGACGTCCCCGCCCCCGATCGCAAAGACCCCCCCCACGTCCCAGGTGAGCCACGCCGACCAGGTCAGGGGGGCCCCTCCGACGTTGGTCAGGCTGACAGTTCGGGTGACGGACGTGCCCACGGAGGTGTTCCCGAAGTCGCTCGACGAGATGCCCACCGCCAGCTCGGCGGGCCCGGAGGTGGTGGTGTCGTCGTCGTCGTCGTCGTCGCCCGTGGTGTCGTCGTCGTCGCCCGTGGTGTCGTCGTCGTCGCCCGTCGTATCGTCGTCGTCGCCCGTCGCGTCGTCGTCGTCGCCGGTGGTGGTGTCATCGTCGTCGCCGGTGCCCGAGTCGTCATCGTCGTCGTCACCCCGGGAGCCGCCGCGGGTGGGGCCGCACGCGGGCAGGAGCGCGAGGAGCAGGAGCAGCACGAGGGCGGTGAATCGTGACATCGAGGCGGCTCCGGGGGGCGCGGCCCGACCGGGCCTGCCCGTCATGGTGCAGGCCAACGGGGCAGGCGGCAACGCGCGAAGCGGTGCCCAGCCGCGCCAGACACCCCGTCTCACACAGCGGGCCACCACGCTGAGGTCAGTCCTGGGTCGTCAGCACGAACGTCGAGGCGGCGTAGCCGTGCACCCCGATGTGCAGCGTGCCGCTGGCCGCGGGCACGTACTCGATGATCTCGTTGCCCGACGCGGTGTAGCCCCGCTGCTCGTAGTCGCTGCCCGTGGGGGCGGCGCCGAGCTTGAGGTACAGGTCGATGTCGTTGGGCGCGGCCGTCTGCACCGTGATGGGCTGGCCCGCCACGACCTCGATCGTGTAGCGCGCCCAGGCGCCCTGGGCGAGCGTGCCGCTCTCGTTGAGGTGCTCGGTGCCCGTGCCGCCCCCGTTGGTGCTGTCGCCGCCCGTGTCGTCACCCGTGTCGTCACCCGTGTCGTCCCCCGTGTCGCCGCCCGCGTCGCCGCCCACGACCTCGGTCGTGTAGCTGATGCTCAGCGCGAACGTGGACGCGGTGTAGCCGCGCACCGACACGTAGATCTCACCGGGCCCCTGCACCGAGCAGGACTCGGTGGAGCCGTTGCGGTAGGGCCGGCAGTCGTAGGCGGACGTGGTGGGCAGCGCGCCGGTGCGCACGTACAGGTCGGCGTCGCCGGTGCCCGTCATCTCCACACCCACGAGGCCCTGCACCGCCGTGAAGGGGCCGAAGTGCGCCCACTGGTCCTTGGAGAGGCTGCCGGCTTCGGTGACCGTGGCGACCTCGGTGGCCGGCGGCTCGTTGCCGCTCGTGCTCATGACCGACGACTCGAGCAGCTCGTTGACCAGCGACCACGTGATCTTGCCGCCCGCGATGGGCGCGCTCTCGTCACGGCCCGTGGGGAGCCACAGGAAGTCGGGGTGGAACGTCTTGGACGCCCCCATCCACTCGCCGCCGATGATCTTGCCGTCGGCGTCCAGCTCGAGGATGTACTCGTAGGAATCGGTGTGGGTGAAGTCGTCGATGCGCCCGGACAGGTTGCCGTCCAGCGTGCTCGCCGACTCGCCGATGTAGTCGACCTCCAGCTCCACGTAGCGCAGCGTCACGGCGTTGTCATTGAAGAGGTAGTCGGTGGCGATCTCGCCGCCGCTGCCCTGGGGCGTGACCGTGATGTCCACGCTGAAGGTGGAGCTGGCGGCGTACCCCATGACGCTGACGTGCAGCGCGGTGACGTTGGTGGGGGCCACGAGCACGCACTCCTCGGCGGTGCCGTTGGCGTAGGGCCGGCAGATCCAGTCCTCCGTCGAGGGCTCCTGGTTCCAGCGCACATACAGGTCGGCGTCGTTGTCGCCCGTCATCACCACGCGCACGTCCGAGCCCGCCTCGACGGCCACCGGCGGGTGGTGCACCCAGGCGTCCTTGGCCACCGTGCCGTTGAAGGACTCGTTGGTGGGCCCGGCGGCCTGTCCGCCCTCGGGCAGCGCGCCCAGGAATTCGTTGGCGTCCTGGGCCGAGATGACCTCCTGGCGCGTGATCCGGTAGCCGCGCAGGGGCTGGTTCCAGACCTCGTCGTCCCAGGTGCGGTCCTCGACGAAG
>CALAGR010000475.1 GCA_937891735.1 uncultured Pseudomonadota bacterium
ACCCGGTCCAGCCCCGCGATGCGCACCGAGACGGGCAGCCGCGCGAGGCCCGGGCGGGCGCGTCGGAGGTGATCGGCGCTCGCGGTGAGCGCCCAGGGGAGCGGGAGCCCCGGGTCTGGCGGCGGCGCCTTGGGCCCTCCGAGGTGCTCGAGGCTGCCGACGTCGGGGCCCTGGCGCGGCGTGTCCGCGGCCCCCCCGGACCCGGGCAGCCACCGGGTGATCATGGGGCGACGCCCCGCAGGATCTCGTCCACCGCCAGCGAACAGCCCCGCGGCGTAGCCCCCGGCGCGCGGCCCTGCAGGAGCACGCCCTGCTCCGTGACGACGCCGACGTCCGAGGTCTGCACCGCGAGCACGCTGTCCACGTTGGCCAGATCCCAGAACCGCAGCAGGCCGGGCTCCCCGGAGGGCAGCAGGGCCAGCGAATCCGGATCCACCGCGCCCACCCGGCACCAGGGCGGAAAGATCAGGTGCTGCGAGCCCCGGGCGTACCCCTGGCTGGCCAGCTCGGTCATGCCGTACTCGGAGATCACCGCCTCCGGGGGCACGCGCAGCCCCGACGACAGCCCTCCGTAGAACGCGTCCCGCGACAGCGTGCGCGCGGCTCCCTTGAACCCGCCCGTCTCCATCACCCGCGAGCCCGCGGGCAGCGGGAGGGGGGCCGTCGCCAGCCGCTCCTCCAGCAGGTGTTGCAGCGCCCGGGCCGTTCCGAGCACCAGGACCGCTCGATCCGCGGAGCGCACCGCGTCGGCGAACGCGTCCAGATCCGGCCCGTCCGTCCAGCAGTGGCGCGAGCCGGGCCCACCGACCTGCGCCACGGCCCACGAGATCATGAACCCCAGGGAGCTGTGCGGATCGTCGGCGAAGGAGGGGGCCAGGGCGAGGACCAGCGGCACGTCGTCCGGGGCCAGCCAGCGCCTGAGCCAGGGCGCCAGGGACGCCTCGTAGGTCGCCGTCGTGGCGAGCAGGTGCCGGCCGCGGGTGCCCACCGTCGTGCCCGAGGTCAAGAAGGTCACCACCGCGTCCTGCGCCGGGAAGGTGGCGAGATCCACGGCCTTGAACACGTCGGTCGGCACCGCGGGGATCTGCCGGTAGCCGGTCAGCGTGTCCGGCGTCACGCCGCGCCCCCGGCAGTAGTGCGCGTAGGGCGCGCAGCCCGCGAACTGGTGGGCGAAGAGCCGTCGCGCCAGGGCGTCGAACTGCGCATCGCTCCAGGTGAGGCGGGCGCCCGAGGCGGTGATCGCTGCCTGCACCGCGGCGTGCAGCGCCACCTACAGGCCCTCCAGCGCGGCCACCGCGCCATCCCACTGGGCCCGCGTCAACGTCAGCGCGGGGGTGAAGCTGATGACCTCGCCGTCGGCCCCCGCCGGCATCACGATCCAGCCGCGGTTCAGCAGCGCCCGGCACATCGGCAGCGTGGCGGCGATGCCCCCGCGCACCAGCAGCCCGCGCATGGCGCCCCGGCCCCGCACGCCGAGGAAGCGGTCCGGATCCCGCGCCACGAGGTCCTGCAGCGTCCGCCCCATGTGCTCGCCGAGGGCCGCGCCCCGGGCGATCAACCCGTGCTCCTCGATCAGCTCGATGACCGCGAGGGCGGCCGCGCAGCCGACGGGGTGTCCCAGGAAGGTCGAGGTGTGAATGGCCTCACCGGCGCTCGACCCCCAGTGGCCCATGATCGCGCGGGTGCCGATGCAGGCGGACACGGGGAAGCCGCTCGTCATGCCCTTCCCCACGCACAGCAGGTCCGGCACCACCCCTCCCACCGCGTCGGTGCCCGCCTGGAACAGCGCTCCGGCGCGCCCGAATCCGGTGAAGATCTCGTCGAAGATCAGGACGATGCCCCGGGCGTCGCACAGCCGCCGCAGCGCGCGGAACCAGTCCGGGGGCGCCGTGCGGTCGCCTCCCCGTCCCTGGATCGGCTCGACGATGACGGCCGCCACGGGCTCGGAGTCCAGGGCCGCGGCGAGGGTCGCCTCGTCGCACCCGAAGGGCACCCAGTCCGCGGTGCGGCCCATCAGGCCCCGGAACGGCGCCCGGAACGGCTCCTTGTAGTGGGACACGGACAGGGCTCCGAGGCTCAGGCCGTGGTAGCTGCCCTCGAAGCCGAGCATGCGGGTCCGGCCGGTGACGATGACCGCGGTCTTCAGGGCCGCCTCCACCGCGTCGCTGCCGTCGCTGCCGAACAGCACCTGCTCCAGGCCCCCGGGGGCGATCCGGGCGAGGGCCGCGGCCAGCTCGATGCGCGCCCGGCCCGGGAACGCGTCCCCCATGCCGTGCATGTGGCGGCCGAGCTGGGCGGTGACCCGCTCCACCACCAGGGGGTTGGACTGGCCGGCGCTGGCCACCCCGAAGCCGGCGGTCAGATCGACGAAGCGGTTGCCGTCCGGGTCCCACACGTTGGCGCCCAGGGCGCGATCCCAGACGATGGGATCCTGGTCCGCGCCGCTGCTCTCGGCCCGCCGGGCCCGCCGCGCGGTGATCGCGGGGCACTCGTGAGCGGCGAGCAGATCGATGAGGGGACGACCCGCGGGGCCGGGGATCCGGGCCGTGACCAGCAGCGGCAGCGCCGAGCCCTGGGCGGGGTCGGGCGGCGCGTCAAAGGGCGGGAAGAAGCCACTCACGACGGTGGTATAGCGCGTCCGACGCGGTCAGAAGCGGAACGCCCAGGCGATCCCGGTCCCGGTGGGCAGCGGGATCATCTCGCGGGGGTCGATCCGGAGGGGCTGCAGGCGCGGCGGCAGGGCCGCGTCCTGGTGGTAGGGATCGACCTCCTTCTTCACCGCGCTCATCCTCTTGTCCGCGTCCCGCTGGAGCAGGACCCCCAGGGCGAGCACGGCGGCGCCGCCGGTGAACGTGCCGGCCACGCCGATCCACATGCCCACGGGCTTGTAGTACTCGGTCTCGATCGTGGCGACGACGCCGGCGATGACCACCACGCCCATGAGCAGGGTGCCGCCCCCGATCACCGACAGGCTCTGCCCCATCTGGCGCTCGAGGTAGGCGTTCCAGTACCGCCCGTCGTTGGCCACGGTGCGCGGCACCTTCGGCGCCCCCTTGATGGTGCGGGCGAGCTGCTTGCTGGTGAAGCCGCCGGCGGACGCGAGGGGGATGCCCGTGCCCAGCATGAGTGCGCCTCCGCCGAGCAGGAAGCCGATGCCGACGCCCGGCAGCCGACCTTCCTGCACCTCGATCTCGCCCCGAGCCAGGGCGGATCCCACGAACAGGCCCGCGACCATGAGGCCACCGCCGGTGGCGCTGAGGGCGATCCCGCCCCCGGTCCAGCCCTGGGCCCGGCGCACGAGCATCGGATCCGGGAACGGACGACCGAGGTCATCCACCCGCGGCGTGGCCGACGCCTGCGCGGCGGGGGCCTCCAGGGGCGGAGCGTCGCCAGCCTCAGCGGCGACCGGCGCGAGGGCGATCAGCAGGGCCAGCAGCAGGATCGGGAGGCGTGCCATCGAGCGCGAATGGTAGGCCCCGGGTGGGGCCCGCACAACGCGAACGCCCTACTGGTTCTCCTTCTTCGCGTTGCGGCTCGCCTGGCGACGCTTCGCGGGGTCGAGCTCCTTCTTGCGCACGCGGATGAAGTTGGGCGTCACCTCGACGAGCTCGTCGTCGTCGATCCACTGCAGCGCCTCTTCCAGGCTCATGCGCCGGGGCGGGAACAGGATCTGCGCCTCGTCCTTGTTGACCGTGCGGAAGTTCGTCAGCTGCTTCGTGCGCACCGCGTTCACGTCCAGATCCTGGGTCTTGGCGTGCTCGCCGACGACCATGCCGCCGTACACGTCCTCCATCGGACCCATGAACAGGACGCCCCGGGGCTGGATGTTGAACAGCGCGTAGGTCGTGGTGTGCCCGGTGCGATCCGAGATCAGCGCGCCGTTCTTGCGGTAGCTGATGTCCCCCGCCCAGCGCATCCACCCCTCGAACAGGGTGTTCATCACGCCGGTCCCGCGGGTGTCGTTCATGAACTCGCTGCGGAACCCGATCAGCCCGCGCGACGGCACCAGGAACTCGACCCGCTGCCGGTCGCTGCCCAGGGTCTTGAGCTCCGCCATGCGCCCCTTGCGCAGCGCCAGCTTCTCCGTCACCACGCCCAGGTACTCGGACGGGATGTCGATGACGACCCGCTCCTGGGGCTCCAGCAGCTTGCCCTGCGCGTCGTGCTTGGTGACCACCTCGGGCTTCGAGACGTTCATCTCGTAGCCCTCGCGGCGCATGTTCTCGATCAGGACGGACAGCGCGAGTTCCCCGCGGCCGATCACCTTGAACTTGTCGGCGGCCTCGGTGTCCTCGACCTTGAGGCTGACGTTGCCCATCAGCTCCTTGTCCAGGCGCTCACGGATGTTCCGGGACGTGACGTACTTGCCGTCCAGACCGCTGAAGGGGCTCGTGTTGGCCATGAAGAACATGGCGATGGTGGGCTCGTCCACCTTCACCCGGGGGAGCGGCCGGGGGTTCTCGGCGGCCGCGATGGTGTCGCCGATGAAGATGCCCTCGATCCCGGCCACCGCGAACAGCTCGCCCGCCGGGGCCTCCTTGACGCGCATCCGCTCCAGGCCTTCGTACACGTACAGCTGGCCGATCTTGATCTTGCGGGTCTCGTGCTCGGCGATGAGGCTGACCCACTCGCCCTCGCGCAGGGTGCCGTTGAAGATGCGGCCGGTGCCCAGGCGCCCGATGTACTCGTTGTAGTCCAGGTTGGTGACCAGGGCCTGCAGCGGCGCGTCCGGGTCGCCCGTGGGCGCCGGGATCCGCTCCGCGATGCAGTCCAGGAGCGGGTCCAGGTTGACGCCCGGCTCGGTGGCGGACGTGCTCGCCTGGCCCAGCTTCGCGTTCGTGTAGAACACCGGGAACTCGATCTGGGAGTCGTCGGCGCCGAGCTCGATGAACAGGTCGTAGATCTCGTCCAGCACCTCGGCGGCCCGGGCGTCCGGGCGGTCGATCTTGTTGACGACCACGATGGGCGCCAGACCGGCCTCGAGCGCCTTGCTCAGCACGAAGCGGGTCTGGGGCAGCGGCCCCTCGGACGCGTCCACGAGCAGACAGACCCCGTCCACCACCTCGAGCATGCGCTCCACTTCGCCGCCGAAGTCGGCGTGTCCGGGGGTGTCCGCGATGTTGATCTTGCGGCCCTTCCAGCGGATCGAGGTGGCCTTGCCGAGGATCGTGATCCCCCGCTCGCGCTCGATGTCGTTGGAGTCCATGACGCGCTCCTGCACGTGGCCGCGCATGTCGTCGAAGCGACCGGACTGCTGAAGCATGGCGTCGACGAGGGTCGTCTTGCCGTGGTCGACGTGGGCGATGATCGCGACGTTGCGGAACTGATCGTTGGACATTGGGCTCTTTCGGGGTCCGCCCTCGGCTCTCGGGGCTCTAGGCGGCGGCAGGGTAGGGACCGGAGGGGGCGCGGTCAATAACGACGGTCGCGGACGATGATCGGGCACGCGGTGAACCTGCCGAATTGCCCTCGATGGCCCTAGACTCCATGTCCCGATGAAGACCTGCCCCCTCGCGCTCCTGCTCCTCCTGCTCCCGGTGGCCGCGTGCACGACGTCGCCCGCGGAGCCCCCCGTGGAGGGGTTCGAGGAGCCCACCCCGGTCTACGACGCCGCCGTGTGGCTGTCGCCCGGATCGGGCTCTGCGGGCGTCCCGCGAACGATCAGCGTCTGGGGGCGGGCCACCGACTTCGCCCCCGGCGCCACGGGCGTGGACTTCGGGGAGGGCATCGTCACCCAGAGCATCCTGGTGGACAGCTCCTTTCACCTGCGGGCGCAGATCCTCATCGGGCCCGAGACACCCCTCGGCCCCCGGGACGTGGTGGTGTCCTGGGGCGACGGCCTGCAGCGCACGGTGCGGGACGGCTTCGTGGTGGAGACCGGTTCGCTGGACCTGAGCCCCCGCGGGGCGGCGCTCGGCGAGACCGTGCAGGTCGAGGTCACCGGCTGGGACACCAGCTTCACCCCCGGGCTGACCCTCGCCAGCCTCGGTCCGGGCATCGAGGTCATCGGCGAGATCGCCGTGGACAGCTCCTCCCGCCTGCACTTCGTGGCTCACGTGGCGCCCCGCGCGGACGTCGGCCCGCGGGATCTCGTCGTCTACAACGGGCCCGAGGTGTGGACGCTGCGCAACGCGTTCCACGTGGACCGCACCGACCGGTCCATGAGCATCGCCCCGGATCAGGGAGAGCAGGGGCAGATCCTCGAGGTCCGCCTGGAGGCCGAAGACGCCGGGTTCGCCGACGAGCAGACCGTGCTCGACCTCGGCACGGGCATCGTCATCGAGGACCTGCAGGTGATCGACACCGAGCACCTGGCGGCGCGGATCCGCATCGGAAACAACGCGCGCGATGGGCTGCGGGACGTGGCGGTGCAGAGCGGCACGGCCGACGGCCCGGTCACGCGCCTGCTGATCGACGGCTTCACGGTCATCGCCACCGCCGCCAACCCGCTGCGGGCCCGCGTGTCCCTGAGCTACTCCGTGTCCCGCCTGTGGGACGTGGACCAGTGCGGATACCTGCCGCGGATGGGGGCCACGGCCCTGTTCTACGAGCCCAACGACTTCCCCTGCCCCTCCAGCGGCGGCAGCTCGAGCCTCGCCGCGCCTCCGCGCTTCGACGTGCCGGCCACGGGGTTCTCCCAGCCTCCCGGCGGGGCGACGGACTGCCCGAGCCCCAAGACGTTCGACGCCGGGCCCCACGTGTACTTCGAGAGCGAGCAGGGGCTGGTCACCCTGGACCGCGACGTCGGCCCGTTCACGGGGCGAGTCACCTACTCGGCGCCTGACCTGACCCCCTCCGACTACCTGGAGAACGCCACGTTCGCGCTGCGGACGGAGGGCGGCGACCTGGGAGAGAACGAGCTGGACGCCTGGGAGATCCCCGAGGCGCTGCGCTCGCTGCCCCGGGACTTCGCCATGACCGACCCGGACTGGTGCGACCTGACCCACCCGCTGACGGAGCCCCTGGAGCTGCGCTGGACCCCCGGCCAGACCTACGACGTCGCGGACATGTACATCTACCTGCTCGGCCCGCCCCAGCTCGACGGGTTCCCGATGCTGTTCTTGTACCCCTGGGACGACGGCGCCTTCACCTTCTCGCCCCAGGTGCTCTCGTTCTTCACGTCCGGCCCGGCGCAGCTCACGCAGGTCGCGATCATGCGCAGCCGGTTCGACGTGCCGGGGTCGGAGTACCCCCTCGCGGGCATCGCCTCGAGCAACAGCGTGTGGCGGGGCGAGCTGCGCTTCGAGTAGCGGCGCTTCGAGTAGCGGCGCTCACCCCGACCGGGCCACCCGCTCCTCCACCGCGTCCAGCACGGCTCCGATGAAGTCCGCCCCCTCGAACTCCTCGGCGTTCGCGAAGCCGCCGGGAGCGTAGGCGTTGACCTCGACCACCTTGTTGCCCACCACGTCCACGCCGGCCAGGAACACGCCCGCCTCCTGAAGGCAGGGCCGGATCAGGGAGCACAGCGCGGCGAGCTGCGGGGTCCACAGCCCCGGATGCGCCGTGCCGCCCAGGTGCACGTTGCTTCGGAACTCCCCCGGCACGGGCACCCGCCGGACCACCGCCCGTCGCCCGCCCACCTCGATGACCTCGCCGTCGAGCACGAGCAGGCGGGTGTCGCCCTCGGGAGCCTCGTTCAGGTACTCCTGGGCAACGAC
Source organism: uncultured Pseudomonadota bacterium (assembly GCA_937891735.1). Taxonomy (GTDB): domain Bacteria; phylum Myxococcota_A; class UBA796; order UBA9615; family UBA9615; genus JAGSHC01. Next base: position 7,659 of record CALAGR010000475.1, read on the forward strand.
GGGCCCGCTCGCCAGCAGCTCTTCGGCGGCCGCCAGGAGCGCCGGCATGCCCGACACGGCCACGTCCACCTTCACCACCCCGTCGCCGCGCGTGCCCCACAGCGGCTTCAACACCACCGGTCCCGACTCGGACTCCGCGAAGGCGACCAGCTCTTCGACTTCGGCGCTGATCACCTGGCGGGGCCGCGACGAGGCGGGGAGCTCGAGGAGGTACAGCTTGTTGCCGACGCGCTCGATGGCGTCGGGGTGGTTCAGGACGATCACCCCGTGCTGGGCCGCCAGCCGCGCGAGCTTCAGGGCCGCGCGGTGGATCTCGGCGCGGGCCGGGTCCCGGGCCGGGTTGGTGCGAAGCAGGAGCACGTCCCCCGGGCGCAGCTCCCGGACGACCGCGGGGCTGTCCCGCATCTGGGCGAGGGCCTGCTCGGGGGCGGCGGACGCGGTCAGGACGAACCCCCGGACCGACGGCGCGTGGGCGCCCCAGGAGAGCCCGTGCACCGGCACTAGCAGGGCGGCGTGCCCCCGTCCCGCCAGCCGCCAGGCGAACAGGGCGGTGGACATGGACGACTTCAGCTCGAACGGGTGATTCACCAGGATGGCGACGCGCATCTCCGCACTCCTCAGATTCAGATCCCGGCCAGGAACTCGCCGGCGGCCGCAGGCACTCCCAGGTGCAGCACGCGCGCACCGGACTGACCCACCGGATCGACGCTCTTCCCGATCACGACGCCCGCCTCGGGGGCCAGGTATTCGCGCACCAGATCTCCGAACACGTTGGTCTGCCGCGCGATCACCTGGCCCGCTTCGAGCGCGTCGGTGACCTCCGGCAAGACCCGGAGGAGGCCCCCGCGATCCGTATAGATCCACGACGAGGACCGGCACAGGACGGGCGGAGGGCTGTCGGGGAGCTTTCGTTTTGGAAGAAGCCCGAACTCGCCGAGGAGCGTGCGCACACCGGACCGCGCGCGCTTGATGTACCGCTCCTGGAAGCGGTGGGGGTTGCCGATCTCGAGGGTGATCGCGGGGATCCCGAATTCGTCCGCGGCACCACGGAGCGTGCGGTCAGAGGGCGGGTTGTGCAGCAGGATGTCGGGATTCACGAGCCGGGCCATGCGCGCCGTGGCCTGGCGGCTCATGTCCGCCCGGACGTACAGGCAGTTGACCCGACCGAAGCTCGCGGTGTGCAGATCCACGAGGTAGTCGAAGCGGCGGACGATCCGATGCAGCAGCCGGTGGGCCCACAGCTCGGCGAGGTTGCCCATGGGCTTGCCGGGGAACAGGTGGTTCAGATCGCTGCCGTCCGAGAACTCCCGCTGGTGCATGAGGTACCCGGGCACGTTGGCCACGACCACGCCCACGACGGTGCCCTTCAGCCGCTCCGGCTGGAGATCCTGAAAGACCCGATGCAGGACCGGGATCCCGTTGAGCTCGTTGCCGTGCAGGGCCGCCGTCATGCCGAACACCGGGCCCGGACGCGCGCCCCTGGCGATCAACAGCGGCACGCGGATCGGGCGCCCCAGGGCGTCCTCGGCGAGCGTCACGACCATCCGGTGGTGGGCGTTGGGCTCGAGGTCGTCGACGTTCAGAGCATCGGTGATGCGGGCGTTGGGCGCCCAGTGCGGAGCATCCATCAGCACACCTCGGCGGTCAGGGCGGGGTCTGGGGTCAGGGACTCGAACAGCTTGCGTCGGAAGATCCCCTTCGTGGTGACGAGGTTCGTGCACATGCGATCGACGGCCGTGACCGCGAGCACGGTCTGCACGTAGCCCTCGATGAGCTCATCGAGCCCCAGTCCGAGGCGGTTGAAGTCCCGCGCGTCCATCAGCATCAGCCGCTCGGGCTCGCTCGACCACGTGCCATCGGGGTTCTTGACCGACAGGTTCGTGCCCAGCTGATCCCACGAGCTGCTCGAGCCGTCGAAGTCGCGCTCCAGCGCCTGGCGCGCCCGCCGCGCGTAGATGGCCACCGGGAAGAAGCCCTCGGGGGCCGCGCCCACCATGAACCGGACGTCGGACACGTGAATGCGGTTCTGGCGGTCCGGCACCGTGCCGACGTGGAACAGGCGACCGTCCCGCCCGGCCGACGACCACCCCGAGTTGCCCACCAGGGCCTGCACGATGAAGCGCCCGTAGCGGTGGGTCACCGCCATGAACGCGTCCAGCTCCGCCGGGTTGGCGATGGTGTACACGCCCTGCCCCGCGTTGCTGTACGGGTCCTTGACGACGGCGACGCCTCCCATGCGCTGCACCCACAGGGGCACCTCCTGCTTGTCCACGTCCCAGATCGTCTCCGGGGTGCGCACCCGCAGCCCGGTCGGCGCGAGCTCCGCGTTGAACAGGTCGTAGGCCTTCGCCGCCAGCATCTTGTTGCGGCCGCCAGCGAGGCACGCGACCACCGGGTTGAGCATCGCCGTGCGCGTGACGGGCGGGATCCGGTTCCAGGGGCGCTGGGTGACATACCTGAAGGCCGCGCGCACGGGGCGCCACTCGCCCGCCGCGGTGCGGACCTCGAGCACGCCATCGACGAAGCGCGCCTTCGGATCCGGGTCCTGGTCGAAGAACGGAACGTGGTGCACGGTCTCGCCGGTGAGGTCGGCCAGGGCCGCCGCGTAGCCGGTGGTCTCCATGGGGTTCTTGTCCCAGATGACGGCGAGGTCCCCCGCCGGCAGCCGACGCCGCTTGAGCAGCGGCAGGAAGCAGCGCTCCAGCAGCATGCGGTAGCCCGCCTGCTCCTCCTCCTCGTTGATGCGGGGCATGGACTTCTGTCCCGAGGGACAGGAGTTCGTCTCCACCACCACCATCCGCCGCACCCCCTTCTCGTTGGTGACGTGGAACAGATCGCAGCCCCCCCAGCGGAAGTGCTCGGTGGGGGTGGTCAGCGCCTTGGCCACCGCGGCGGGCGCCACCTCGGGGTGCAGGTGGCAGTACCGCTCGATGACGCGGGCGTTCCCGAGCCCCAGGAAGAAGCGCACCAGGGGATGGATGTGCGCGTTCAGGACCTTGGGGTAGTAGTGGGCCTCGGTGGAGAAGTCACCGGGGGCGCGAGTCTGGGAGCTGCGCAGGTTCATGTGGGACCCTCGGTGCACCGTGAGATTCAAACAGCGTCGCGGCGCCCTTTGCACCTGTCATGCCAGCGCACGATCAGCCCGGCTCCCGCAACGGGAGGAGCCGACGCGGCAATGCGCCCGAGGCAATACACCACACATCCGAGGCAATATGCCCCGCCCTCGTGGTGGGAGGGCCTCGTTGTAGCGGATCTTCGACATGGCACGCCCCTCGCATTCCACCGAGGCATCACCCCCCTGTGGAGTCATGACATGCGCATCACCGAAGACACCCGCGTCGGCCGACTGGTCAGCGCGTCCCCCGCCGCCCGCTCCGTCCTCGCCTGGTACGGCGTGGACGTCGAAGCCGGCGACTTCGAGCTCAAGCTCGAGGAACTGTGCAACGAGCGGGAGCTCGACATCGACGACATCCTGGTGGACCTGCGCTCCCAGGTGCAGGACGACGACGACGACGACGACGACGACGACGAAGACGACGACGAGGGCGGCTTTGACGGGTTCGACGCCGACGACGACGACGACGACGAGGACTAGTCGGGCGCCTCATCGCCCGCGGCTTCGGCGAGTCCGAACCGCTGGATCTTGCGGTACAGCGACTTCCTGTCGATGCCCAGCACGCGCGCCGCCGCCGTGCGGTTTCCACCCACGAGGTGGAGCACACGACGCAGGTAGCGCTCCTCCAGCACCCGCAGCGTCACGAGTTCCTCGGGGTCGGACGGCGACAGCGGTGAGCGAAGGGGTCGGTAGTCCCGGACCCGCGGCGGCAGGTCGCTGACGCTCAGGCCATCGTCCCCGGCGAGCGCCACAGCCCGCTCGACCGCGTTCTCCAGCTCCCGGATGTTGCCCGGCCACGGGTACTCGAGCAGCCGACGCACGGCCTGCTCGTCGATGGGGATCGACGCCCGGTCGGCGAGGTAGCAGGCGTGCTTGAGGAAGTGCTCCGCCAGCAACAGGATGTCGCCGCCTCGGGCCCGCAGCGGCGGCAGCTCCAGGTGGATGACGTTGATGCGGTAGTACAGGTCCTGGCGGAAGGTGCCGGCCTCCACGAGCATCTCCAGGTCCCGGTTGGTGGCCGCCACGATGCGCGCGTCGAACGGGACCTCCTTGTTTCCCCCGACGGGACGAACGACCCGGTCCTGGAGCGCGCGCAGGAGCTTGACCTGCAGCGGCATCGGCATGTCGCCCAGCTCGTCGAGGAAGAGCGTGCCGCCGGTGGCGGCCACGAACAGGCCGGTCCGGTCGCTGCGGGCATCCGTGAACGCCCCCCGGACATGGCCGAACAGCTCGGACTCCAGGAGCGGCTCGGGCAGCGCCGCGCAGTTCACGGCGATGAAGGGGCCGTCCTTGCGTCGCGACGCCCGATGCAGGGCGCGCACCGCGAGCTCCTTGCCCGTGCCCGTCTCCCCCGTGACCAGCACCGTGCTGACGGACCCCGCCATGCGCTGCATCAGATCGAAGAGGTCCCGCATGGCGGGGCTCTCGCCGATGATCCCCTCGAAGGCGATGCTGGGGTTCAGCACGCGCCGCAGACGCCGGACCTCCCGACGCAGGCGCCGGTTCTGCACCGCCCGATCCAGCGCGATGGCCAGCGCGTCCACCGGAACCGGCCACGTCAGATAGTCGTAGGCGCCGGCCCGCAGCGCCGCGAGGGCGGTGTCCAGGCGCGGGGACGCGGTCAGGACCAGCACGTTGAGCAATGGCCGTTCGTCGGAGAGCTCCTCGCACAGGTTGATCGTGGAGCGGCCATCGCCGTCCAACTCGAGGATCAGCACCGCGTAGCGGCCCCCATCCAGCGTCTTTGCGACCGACTGGCCAGCGGGCACACGATCCGCGACGAACCCGCGGCGCCGCAACGCGTCCAGGACCGAGTCGTTGAGGTGCTGGGAGGTCGCGACAAGCACACGACCGCGTTCCGTTGATCCGGCGCGTGTCATTGAGGCCGACTCTGCCCACGCGGGGAGGGCACGGCAAGCGGCGCTCCTGCGCTACAGTCGCCCGACGGTGACGGTCTCCAACGAGCTCCTGGCGACGATCCTCGACTGCCTGCCCGACTTCGTGCAGGTCGTCGATGCGGACGGCCATTACCTGTACGTCAACGCCGCGACCGCCGCGGCGCTCGAGCGGTCCCCGGATCAGATGCTCGGCCGGACCGCCGACGAGCTCTTCCCCGGCGCCTCGAACAACGACCGCATGCTGCGCGAGGTGCGCTCCGTGCTGGCCACCGGTGAGCCGATCCAGGACCAGTCGGTCGAGGTCTTCGATCCCAACGGGCGCCGCCGGGTGATCTCCAACAGCCGACTCCTCCTGCCGTCCGGTCTGCTGGGCCAGCCTGCGGTGCTGACGATCACCCGGGACATCACCGATCTGACCCGGGCCCTGGCCACGATCCGCCGACAGGCGATGTACGACGCCCTCACCGGGCTGCCCAACCGCAACCTGTTCGCCGAGCGGGTGAGCCACGCCACCGAGGGGCTGGAGCGGCGCGAGACGCCCCCCTTCGCGGTCCTGTTCTGCGATCTGGACAACTTCAAGGCGGTCAACGACGCCGGCGGCCACCTCGTCGGCGACGCCGTCCTCGTCGAGGTGGGGCGGCGTTTTCACGAAGCCGTGCGCCCAGGGGACACCGTGGCCCGGTTCGGGGGGGACGAGTTCTCGGTGCTGCTGCCGAACGTGGGCACCGTCGATGCAGCCCTGGTGGTGTCCAGACGACTGCACGCCTCCCTCGCCGAGCCCATCGAGGCGGCGGGAGCCCCGCGCCGGATCACGGTGAGCGTCGGCATCGCGATGGCCGAACACGCAGACCTGGACGCCACCGAGCTGCTTCGGCGGGCCGACATCGCGATGTATCGGGCGAAGCGCACGGGCACGGCCCAGACTGCGGTGTTCGGGGAGCTGCCGGACAACCCCGTCCCGCGGGGCTGACCCCGAGGAGCCCGCGCCCTCAGCTGGCCTTGCGGACCAGCAGCTGCTGCGCCTTGAGGGCGGGCACCGGCCGGCCAAAGTGCCAGCCCTGGCCGAACTGGCAGCCCAGCTCCTTGAGGACCGCCCACTGATCGGCGGTCTCGATGCCCTCCGCGATGACCTCCATGCCCAGGCTCTCGGCGAGGTTCAGGATGGTCCTGACGATGACCGGGCTCTGTCCGTCGCCGCCGATCTCGTTGATGAAGCTGCGGTCGATCTTGATGGTGTCGAAAGGCAGCCGGTGCAGGTAGCTCAGCGAGCTGTAGCCGGTGCCGAAGTCGTCCAGCGCGAGCTTGATGCCGGCGTCCTTCAGGCGCGTCAACACCGCGACGGCCGTCTCGGGGCTGCGGATGATCGCGGTCTCGGTGATCTCGAGCTTGAGCTGTCCCGGGAACAGGCCCACCTCCTCGATGGTCGCGAGGATCCGGTCCGCGAGGTCCGGCTGATCGAACTCCCGGCCCGACACGTTGACGCTGAGCAGGAGCTCGTCGGCGCCGGGGTGCTCGTCGACCCACGCGCGCAGCTGGCGGCAGGCCTCCTTCAACACCCACCGCCCGATGGGCACGATGAGCCCCGTCTCCTCGGAGATGGGGATGAACATCGCGGGGCTGACCATGCCGCGGCTCTTGTGGTCCCAGCGGATGAGCCCCTCGAAGCCCACCACCCGGGCGTCCACGAGGTCCACGATCGGCTGGTAGTGCAGCTCGAAGGAGCCCGCGTCCACCGCGCGCCGCAGATCCGTCTCGAGCTCCAGCCGGGCCCGGGCCTTGTCGTGCATGCCGCGGTCGAAGTAGGCGCTGCGATCCTCGGAGGAACTCCGGGCCCGGCGCATCGCGGTCTCGGCGGCGTTCAGCAGATCCTCGGGCGTCTCGTCCGAGTGGGTGTGCATGGCGATGCCGATGCTCGCGGTGGTGAAGACCTCCTGCCCCTCGACCTGGATGGGCTCGGCGAGGGCCGCGTGCAGCCGCTCAGTGACCCGCTGCGCGTCCGCGTCGTCCCGGATGTCGTCCAGCAGCACGCCGAACCGGGCCTGGCCGAGCCGAGCCACCGTGTCCCCAGGGCGCAGCGTGCGCTCGAGCCGCCGCGCCACGTGCTTGAGCATCTCGTCGCCGGCCTTGTGCCCCAGGCTCTCGCGGACCACGGGGTGTCGGTCCAGGTCCAGGACGAGCACGGCGAAGAGCTGCGGGTCCCGGCGCGCCGCGGACAGCAGGTGCCCAAGGCGGTCCATGAGCAGCATGCCGTTGGGCAGACCGGTGAGGGTGTCGGTCAGCTTCGTGTGCGCGATGTCCGTCAGCGAGCCGACCATGCGGGCCGCCTTGCCCTGGCCGTCGCGCTCCGCGACGCCCCGGATCTCGACCCACGCCCAGGTCCCGGAGCCCGACATCACCCGGTGCTCGTTGAGCAGCCGCGCCGCGTTCCCCTCCAGGTGGGCGCGGATCGAGGCCATGAGCGCGTCCCGGTCCTCGGGGTGCACCGAGTCGAACCACTCCGCGGAGTGGTAGCACCGGTCCGCGTCGCCCCAGCCGACGGTCGCCAGCCACTCGGGCGACAGGTGCAGCAGGTCCGTCTGCAGGTTCCACTCCCAGTAGCCGTCGATGGCGCAGCGAGCGACCAGCGAGTAGCTGTCCGCGGCCGGGTCGCTCATGCTCTCCGGAAGCGTGCGGGTGGTGATCACGTAGCCGTTGATCGCCGGGTCCTTCGTGCGATCCACCGCCGCCGTGTCCACCAGGGACCAGTCGCCGTCCGCGCCGCGCAGGCGCCAGGTGCCCCGCGCGAACCTGGTGCGACCGGAGCGCAGGGCCTGCACCATCTCGAAGACTTCGTTCCGGTCATCGGGATGCACCATGTCCATGCCGAGTCGGAGCCGGCCGTCACTCCCCGGCAGGAACAGCTGCAGGGCTGCGTCGGACGACCAGGTCACGGCGCCGTTGGCATTCACGACCACGATCGCCTCCGGCACCGCACCGAGGACAGCGCCGAGATCGACAGGGGGTGTGATGGAGTCGGACATGGGGGTTCTGTATCGGCTGCCCGACCCAGGTCGTGAGGAAAAGGATCCTCAGCGCCCCCCGCAGCGGGTCAGGCGCTCGCCGCCTCGGTGGGGGTCGCGTCCGGCTCGGTGACCCAGGGCTCCGGCTCGTTGCGTCGCGGACCCATCGCCCGCACCTCTTCCCGCAACGCCGAGAACGTCGGGTTCCGGGGCACGCCCCGCTTGCGCCACCACACGTGCCGGAGATCACCCATCTTGATGAACGTCGAGATCCACAGCAGCGAGCCCACGCGGCGCCAGGTGCGCCAGCGAAGCAGGCCGCCCAGGCCGAACGCCGTCCACTGGAAGCGCAGCCACCACAGGGCCACGAAGAAGAACGTCTTGCTCAGGGACTTGTAGACGTTGAGCCGACCGGGCGCGGACTCCACGTTCTCCAGGTAGTGGTCGTGCTCGGCGCTGGGCGAGAACCCGAACGCGAGCTGGTCCGCCCGGTAGCAGTCCATGAACGGCAGGCGGTTGCCCTCGCCCGCCACCACGCGGTTGAGGTCGTCGTACACCTCCTTGAGGAAGTGCCGCTGGCAGAACGACAGCGTGTCGTCCACGTACTTCGGATCGAGGAAGAACTTGCCCAGGTAGGTGGGCACCCACGCCCCGAACCACCACATGTATTCCAGGTAGATCCGCCAGCTCATGACACCGGGATCGCCCAGCTGCATGGCGTGGTCGCGGTACAGGTGCACCACGTTGGCGCCCCACCACAGGTTGAAGCGGTTGTAGGCGTCGCGCTTGCGCTCCCAGTCGGCGCCGTCGGCGCGCTGGGTCTTGATCAGCTCGGTGATGCTCTCGACGGCGAAGGCGATCGTCGAGGTGCCCTGGCTGTAGAAGGCGTCGCCGAAGTACGCCGCGTCGCCCAGGGCGTACCAGCGGTCCTCGCTGAACATCTTCTTGCAGTAGTGGGCGGGGCGGCTCCAGTGCACGAAGTCCTCGACGGGGCAGCCCTCGATCAGATCGAAGAGCACCTTGTGGTTGGCCTTCAGGAACGCCTTGAACTTGGCCTCGCTGTCCAGGTCCTTCCCCTTGATCACGTCGTGGTGATACATGACGCCCAGGCTGAGCTCGCGGTTGTCGCCCATCCCGATGGGGATCATCCACAGCCAGTGCCCCGCGCCGAAGAAGTGGTTGGTGGAGTAGTACTGGCTGGTGTGGGTGCGGTCGGCGTCGATGCCCTCGATGAACCGCGTGCGGTCCACGCCGGACACGCGCACCCAGGCGGTGCCGTTCTTGAGCCCGAACAGGTTCTTCGGTCCCACGAGCATGTTGTCGGTCTTGCGCCCGGTGAGGAACACGCGGCCCGCGGCGTCCACGAGGTGGTCACACGAAAGCGTGATGGTCTCGTCGTCGGTGGTCACCACGGTGCAGGTGTTCTTCGCCGCGCCGGGGGTCAGGTCCATGTCGGCGACCTTGCCGCGGATCCAGGTGAGCCCGTCGGCCAGGTTCATCTGCATCAGGTCGCGCTCGAAGCGGCCACGATGGATCTGCCAGCTCGGCAGCGTGGGGCTGCGGGCCGGCCACAGCGAGGCGTAGTCCTCGATGGAGTCGGTCTTGTCGGTGCTCCTGGGCCAGTGGAAGGCGAGGCCCACCTTCGGCTGGTGGTTCTCGACGAGGTAGTCGTACAGGCCGAGCTCCCGATCGAGGAACGTCGCGGCGATCTCGACCGTGGACTCGCCGATCTTGTGGATCGTGGCGATCTCTTCGAGGGTCCGCGGCTCGACCATCGCGATGCGGATGCCGGGGATCTGGCGGATGAGGTGACGGGCCTGGGTCTGGCCGGCAAAGCCGCCACCCATGATCACCACGTCCCACGTCTGGACTGCGCTGTCGGTCATCGGTCCTCCCGCGCCCTCCAAGGGGAAGGGCGGCGGGACTCTACAGGCCGACTTCAATCCCGCCCACGATTCGATTCAGGAAACGAATGGGGGGCTGCCAGCCCGGGACCGCCTGCAGCTCCGAGGCAATGTCCGCCTGGGTGAGGTCCACCGCGGCGTTGGTGAACGAAGGCACCCACGCGACCTTGATGCCCACCCGGGGATGGGGGTGGATCGCCACGGACATGTCCATGCCCACGGTGCCGAGGATCCAGGGCAGATAGGGCTGCCCGGTGATCGCCCGGAGCAGCAGCATCCCCGAGACGCGGGGCATGAACTGCAATGTGACGACCGTCAGGGGAACGCGGAAGGTCGGGCCCACCCCGAGGTCGAGCATGTGGGTGGTAGGCGCGAACGGGATCCCGGACGCTGTGACGTCGTCCCGCTCGGGGAACGCGCCCCAGGTCAGGTCCGCGCCCAGGCCGAGCACCCGGATCGCCGGAGAGCGGCCCGGAAACCGCAGGGCGTAGCCAATCCGCACGCCGGGGCCGTCAGGCACCCCCTCGGTCTTGAACTGCACGCCGGGGAACCAGCTGTGCGCGTAGCCCACCGAGACCATGTGGCGGCCTCCGTTCAGGGTCCTGCGGATCTGGCTGACGTCGTAGGTGTGCCCCTCGGAGAAGGCCATCCGGCCCTTCTCCACGAGCTTGCCCTTGTGGTTGCGAAACTCCACCACGTGGGCGCCGGGCTCGATGGCCACGGTGCGGGGGAAGGCGCCCTTCTCCTCGCCATCCACCAGCATGACCATGCCCTGCTGCGGGCCGGCGTAGCTGGTGATGAGGGCGAGCCGCGCGTCCGACCGGGCCGTGGCGTCGCCGGACAGGAAGAGCTCTTCGTTGCCGATGATCTTGTAGAAGGCCATGGGGATCTGGATCTCGCCGGTGGTGGCGAGGGTGGCGTCCCGGGCGTAGTCGTGGGCCTCGGACACGCTGATCACAGTGTCCTGGTTGATGTCCGCCATCGCCGCGGCCGTGTCCAACGCGTCGATGAAGTAGGCGGTGTACACGCCGTGCTGCAGCTCTTCGAGCTCCAGGGCGGGGCGGCCGTACGTCGTCGCGAACAGCTGCGCTTCCTTCTCGGCGACCGAGTCCGAATACGGCATCTTCTCGTCCACCACGGCCTTGCCCAGGGCCTCGGCGGTGGCGGCCGCGATCTTGCCGTCCCCGGTGAAGCACGCGTCCACCACGAGCAGCCGCCGGGTGGTGGCCAGCGTGGCCAGGAACTCCTGCATGGCGGACAGGGGGATGGCGCTCCTCTCGGGCTCCAGCCGGGCGGTGTCGGTCGTCGCCAGGTACACGACGGAGCGGTTCTTCTCGTCGATCTTCCGGGTTCCGTGCCCGGAGAAGTAGACGACGGCCAGGTCTTCGGGGCCGATGGTCTGGGCCCAGGCCTGCAGGCGGCTGACGATGCCCCGGGCGGTCAGGTCGCCGTCCACCACCAGCTCCACCTGGGCGAATCCACCCCGGGCGGGATCGGACAGCACCGCCCCCAGCCGCTCGGCGTCCCGCTGCGCGAAGCGAAGGGGCCCGAAGGAGGGGTCGCGGTAGCTGTTGATGCCGATGACGAAGGCGCGACGGGCGCCCGCTTGCTCCGCCGGAGCCCCCTCTTCGAGGGCGCCGAAGACCCCCTGGGCGGCAGCCGGGGACGCGATCAGCAAGGCGGCCAGCGCCGCGAGCAGTCGTCCGATCATGGCGTCGATTCCTCCCCACTCCAGACCACGGTGACCCGATCCAGCGTCTGGGCCCCCGTCTCTTCGATGAACGCGTCCAGCGTCGACGGGCGCGGGCCCGCGAAGCGCAGCTCACCCTGCTTGCCGACCAGGACGTAGGTCGCCGTGCCGGGCCGCGCGGGCGTGTAGGACCCGTCGGTTCCGGGCGGCGCGAGGCGGTTGTTGCCGACGACGCCCACCCACTGGTACCCCGGCGCCGGCCACATAACGGATGTCACCCCCTCCTGGATCTCGAGGAGCGCGATGGACGCGGCGTCTTCGAGGCGGATGGTGAACAGCACCGGCTGGTCGGCGGGCACGGAGTCGCCGTCCTGGACGCGCAGCGCCCCCTGGATCTGGATCTGCCCCTCCAGGGACGGCCCCGCGCTGTCGTCGTCGCCCTTCGTGCCCCCGTGGTACGGGTCGTAGCCGCCGCCGGGGCCCCGGGGAGCGAACCAGCCCCGGGCCGCGAAGCCTACCGCCACGAGCACCGCGGCGGCGATGGCGAGCCCCACCATCGCCATGCGGCGGCTGCGGGCGGCGGCGAAGTCCACCACGTTGTCGGCGCGGGCCTCGGTGGGAGCGGCGGGTCCCAGGGTCCACGCCTTGACGGCGCGCAGGTTCGCGTCGAGCTTGCGCTGACCCGCGGGGCTCAGCTCGGCGTGCAGATCGGTGTCATCGAAGGCCGCGTCCACCAGCAGCAGCGCGTCCATGGCCGCCGCCACGTCGGGATCCTGCTCGGCGGCGGCGCGGAGCGCGGCGAGCTCGGCGTCGTCCAGCTCGGACGGATACCGCTCGAGCAGTTCCTCCATGCGCGGGTCAACGGCCATCGTCATCCCCCTCCCGCAGATCCCGCAGCTCCCGAGCGAGCCGGGCTCGACCGGAGCGCAGCCCCCGCTTGATGGACGTGCGCGAGATCCCGACCTTGTCGGCGCACTCGTCCAGGGTCAGGCCCTGCACGAGGTGCAGCTGCACGATGGTGCGCTCGGGCTCGGGCAGGCCTCCGATCGCCGCGAGGATCCGGACCCGCGCCTCGTCCCGCAGCGCCCGCCCCTCGGGATCCGTCACGCCCGCGTCCAGACGCTCGACCGGCTCGGTGCTCCGGTTGGGATCAGCCTTGCGGATCCCGTCTGCCCCCCGCTGCGCGCTGCGCATGTCCCGAACCTGGCGGGACCGGAGGATGTCCACCGAGGCCGAGCGCATCGCCCGCCGTGCGTAGCCGAGCGAGGCCTCCGGATCGACCCGATCCAGGTGCTCCAGCAGGCTGGTCATCGTGTTGATGAACGCATCCTCGGCGGCCTGGGCGTCCCGCAGGATCATCCGCGCGATGGGCAGGATCTCGGCGCGAAGCGCAGGCACGAGCTCGTCGATCGCCCCGGGCGCCCGACGCTGCCACGCCCGGACATGGTCCGCGATGCGTACATGCCCCCTCGACAATCCGCTCGCCCCCCGAACCCCGAGCGCACGAACGCGAGCGGGTCGAGGTGATCGTAGCAGCCCCCGCGGGTCGGGCCGGGCGCCGCCGATGCTGGTGATGTAGGGGAGGAGGAGCATGCTCACGTGGCCCCAGACGGCGCGGAGCCGCGGTGAGGGCCAACAAAATGAGTGATCCGGCGAAGAAAGTTCTACGGACACCGTGGCAGTCTGCGTCCTGCCGATGCCCATCAAAGCCACAGACGACCCCGGGGACCATCTGCGCGACTGCTTCTCGCAGCCCCGACAGGCGCTCGAGCGCGCAGCAGGCCACCCCATCCCCCTCAAGGAGACGGGTTCGGTCGCGTTGATCGGGCTGCTCGGACTCGGCTGGAGCGCATCGGGCCTGGTGTTCGGACACAACGCCGCGTTCGAGCGCTTCGTGTTCGGGGCGCTGCTGGGGCTCGCGGTGCTCATGCCGCTGGCGCTCTACCTGGTGACCGTCAACGCCCTGCAGCCCCCGGGCGATGGGCCCGCGGCCACCCTGAAGACCTCCCTCGCCATCTTCGCGACCGCGCTGGTGGGCCCCTCCGCGGTGACGTTGACGGCCGGGGTGTGCGGCCTCGCGCTGACCAGCTGGGTGGAGGAGGACTGGGCCGCCGTGCTGCCGGCCCTCGTGGCGGGGGTGACCTGGAGCGTGGGCCTCGTGCTTCAGGTGGGGGTCGGCCACGCGCTGCGGCGCAACGGATCGTCGCTCGCGGGGATCGGGACCTCGGTCGTCGCGCTGCTCGTGACGGGGCTCGCCACGGCCTTGACGGTGTGGATCCTGCTCAACCCGCCGTGGGCGACAGAGCAGATGTGGAGCCCGCTGTAGCGCCGTGATCCGGCGGGTCGGGCGGTCGCGAGACGTCGCCGCGGTGCGCCCAGGTCTGGTCCAACGGCTGCGCCGACACCCCCTCGAGGATCGCGCAGGACGCCTGCACCTCGAGCGCCCAGGGCACCGCCGGGGCCTGAAACCAGATCCGCGGCCAGGCCCAGGTGACCAGGGCGAGGGCGATCAGCACGGCCACTCCGAGGGCCCACTGGGTGGCCACCACCACCGCGACCACGGCCATCGCGGCCATCACGTACAGCCCCGACACGGCCCCCAGCCGGACGGCGAAGCGGGGGGCGTTGGACAGGTGGACCGCCGGAACGCCCCCCTGGATCCCCACGCCGAGCTCGCGGACGTAGCGGCCGTTGAGGTTGCGCAGGTACCCTGACCGCCGGCGTTGCGTGGCGGGCGCGTCGATCAGCAGCTTGAACCCGGTGAGCAGGCAGGCGTCATCGGGGCCGGCGGGAGCGAGGGCGGGAGCCCAGTCGACGATGGTGGTGCCGAGCGCAGAGGCCACCGAGGTCGTGCCCCGGCCGACGCGCAGGCTGCCGCGGGGCACCGCGATGGCCGCCCACCGGATCGACACGTCGTGCGCGCAGGGCTGGTCCCAGGACCACGCACCGAGCCCGAAGATCGCCGGGTGGGGGCTCTCGGCGGGGCGGAGCTCGACCCGCGCCACGAAGGAGTCGGGTCCCGTGGGCCGGATGTCGAGACCGATCCCCCCCACGTGCCAGCCCGCGGGGTTGACCAGGGCGGCGATCCGAAAGCCGTCCAGCACGCACACGACGTCGCAGTCGGGCACGGACGGCACGACGATCCCCTGCTCGGCGGCGCTCAGGTGCCCGATGGGGCCGCTGGGTCGGAGCTCGACCACCCCGCGAGCCACGACCCGGGCCGGAGCGCCCAGGCGGCACGCGCGGGTCGCCACCATGGCCTTGTCGGCGGGCCACGCTCCGATGCGCAGGGCGAACTCGGGCCCATCGGCGTCGAAGCGGGACCCGAGCAGCGGAAGGCGGTGGGACGTCAGCGCCCATTGGAAGTGAAACCCACGCCAGACGACCCGGTCGGACATCAGGTCCCGTACAGGATCGATGCGTAGCCGACGAACATCGACCCGTCGCCGGGACGCTCGTCGTGGGAGGTCGTCTGGTGCAGCAGGGTCGCTGAGGTGCCGCCGAGGGCGCGACAGGCGGACGTCGCGGCCGCGAGGGCCCCGGATCCGCAGGCGTTGTGGTTGGCGGCGGCCTCCTCCAGCACCCCCACGGAGTCCAGATCCAGGGCGCGGGCGATCAGTCGGGCGTCGTTGGCGCGGCCCCAGGCCAACCCCGCTGGACCCACTCCGGCCGGGGCGAAGCCGTACTGCCGGCCGTAATGGGTGAGGTCCGAGCTCGCGACCACGACGACCGAGCGCGCATCGGCCTGGATGGCGGCGGCGATGCGCTTGCCCACGGCGGGGGCCCGGGCGTCCGCCGGGACCTGGATGGGCACGATGGAGGTGTTCGGCATGAGGCGCTTGATGAACGGCGCCTGGACCTCCAGGGAGTGCTCGCCGACGTGCTGCTGCTCTCCCTGCTCGATGGCCCCCGCGCCCTCTTCGAGGATCCCCGCGCGCAGGGCGCTGTCGATGGGGATGTCCCCCAGCGGGGTGCCCCACGGACCGCCGCTCCACACCGTCGCGCGGTGGACCCCGGGGCGGTGCACGGCCCCCAGGAGCACGATGACGTCGGGCCGGGCGCGGGTCAGCGCGAGCCACGCGTAGGCGGCGGTCCTGCCGCTGTACACCCAGCCCGCGTGGGGCACGAGGGCGCCCACGATGCGGGACGGCAGGTCGGGGGGAAGGCGCACCGCGGCGACCAGGCGGTCGAGCGCCGCGATGCATGAAGCGGGCTGGTCCGGGTAGAAGCCAGCGGCGTACAGGGGTCGGGCCGAGGCGGACATGGGCGGAGTATCCCCCCTGGGGCACGGCCCGGATAGGCTGTTTCGATGAACGACGCACGGCAGGGACGGGCGCTCCTCGTCTCGGTGGCCGCGGTGTGGTTGACGACCGGTCTGCTGGTCCTTCATCCACACTTCCGACTGGTGGGGGCGGCCTACCTGACCCTGCTCGGACTGCCCTCGTGGCTGATGATCGCGGCCTGCGCCGCCGAGCTCGTGCTGGGGCTGCGGGTGGCGCTCGGCCCGCCGGACCGGTGGCTGGCGATCCTGCAGACGGCGGCGGTGGCTGGGTTCACGGCGATCCTGGCCGGCCTCGAGCCGATGCTGCTGGTGAGCCCGGTGGGGGTGCTGACCAAGAACATCCCGCTGCTGACCGCGCTGTGGGCCGCGACGCTGCTGGCCCGCGAGGGCTGGACGCCCCGGGTGCTCTGGTTGCTTCGAGGGGGCATCGCGGCGATCTGGCTGACGGAGGGCCTGCTCCCGAAGATCCTCTTTCAGCAGGAGTGGGAGTTGGCGCTGTCCGCGCGACTCCTGCCGGTGGACCCTTCGGTGCTGGTGGGCGCGCTGGGGGTGGCCCAGGCCGCCTCGGGGGTGGCGGTCCTGCTGCTGGCGTGGCGCCCCCTGCGGTGGGTGCTGTGGGCGCAGGCCGCGGCCCTGGTGGCGTTGCCGCTGATGGTGTCGCTGCACGAGCCGCTGCTGTGGGCCCATCCGTTCGGGCCCCTCACCAAGAACCTGCCCATCTTCGTGGGCACCCTCATCCTGGCGCGCCGATGCTCTACGCGGTCCTGAAGGCCCTGCACGTGCTCGGGGCGGTGCTCTTCCTGGGCACGGGTCTGGGCAGCGCCTGGTACATGCTGCGGGCCGACCTGTCGGGCGACCTGCGCGTCATGGCGTGGGTGCATCGCGAGATCGTCCTGGCGGACTGGGTCTTCACGGTGCCGTCGGGGGTGCTGATCCCGGCCACGGGGCTGTGGATGGTGCTGGGGTTCGGGATGCCGCTGTCCACGCCGTGGATCCTGTGGGGGCTGGCGGGATACACGCTCGCGGGCCTGTGCTGGGTGCCCGCGGCGGGGCTGCAGATCCGGATGACTCGGCTGATCGAGGCGGGACTCGCCGAGGGCCAGACGCGGGCAGCGCAGCTCGACCCGGCGTTCGAGCGGGCACGTCGGTGGTGGCTCGCCCTGGGGTTTCCGGCGTTCCTGGCGGCGGCCGGCACGGTGTGGGTGATGGTCTCGAAGTGGACGCCCGGAGGCTGAGGGGCGAGCCGCTCCCCGATGGGGAGCCGTCTGCTGTGGGAGAGAACCGGTGGAGCGGTGGGGGCCATCCCCACTGTTCATCGATCTGCACGATCACGCGGAACCCGGCGCGCTGGCCGCGGGGGGCGACGGATCAGCCCAGGTCCACGGCATCACCGAGCTCCGGCACCTGCACGGTCCAGTGGAGCCTCCCCTCGATCTGCAGGCGCAGGGCCTGGGACGCCTGGGGGTCGCCGTGCGTGACGAACACCGTCTTCGGAGGCGTCGGGGCGGTGCCCAGCCAGTCGATGATCTCGTCGTAGTCGGCGTGGGCCGACAGACCATCGAGCCGGACGACCTCGGCGCCGATGGGGACCATCTCTCCATGGATCCGCAGCAGGCGCGAGCCCCGGAGCAGCGCCTCGCCGCGCGTGCCCGCAGCCTGATAGCCCACCAACAGGATGGTGTTGCGCCCGTCGGGACCAAACTGCTTGAGGTGATGAAGCACCCGCCCCCCGGACGCCATGCCGCTCGCGGAGATGATGACCATCGGCCCCGTGCGCTGGTTCAGGGCGCGGGAGGCATCGGCGGAGCGCACGTACTCGACGAGCTCGCAGGCCTGCTGGCACTCCCGGGGGGTGAGGCGGACGTCGGCGATGTGGCGCCGCAGCACCTCGGTCGCGTTCGTGGCCATCGGGCTGTTGAGGTACATCGGCATCGACGGGATCCGGCCATCCCGCCGCAGCATCGAGAGCAGGCGCATCAAGGACTGGGCACGTCCCACCGCGAACGACGGGATGATCACCACGCCGCCCCGGGCCGCGGTGCGGCACACGACGTCGGCGAGCACGTCGGCCGGGTCCTCGGCGGTGTGTTTGCGGTCGCCGTAGGTGGACTCCACCACGAGGTGATCGACGGCGGGTAGATCGGCCGGCGGGCGCATCACCACGTCGTGGGGACGTCCCAGATCGCCAGAGAAGAAGAGGCGCTCTCCGTGCGCCTCGAACAGGAGAGAGGCGGCCCCGACGATGTGCCCGGCGGGCCGGAAGGTCACCGACAGCCCGGTCCTGAGCTCGACGGGCGTGTCGAACGGGTGGGACCTGAGGCGGGTCAGGGCGATGGCGGCGTCGGCTCGGGTGTACAGGGGCGCTGCGGGATGGTGTCGGGAGAAGCCGCGGCGGTTCGCGTAGGCCGCTTCCTCCTCGGCGAGGTACGCCGCGTCAGGGAGCAGGATGTTGCACAGGTCCCTGGTGCCGTGGGTGCAGTGCACGGTCCCGGTGAAACCGTCGCGCACGAGCACGGGCAGCCAGCCCGCGTGATCGATGTGGGCGTGAGTGAGGACGACGGCGGTGATCGAGGCCGGGTCGACGGGGAGCGGCTCCCGATTCCGCAGCCGGAGGCGCTTGAGCCCCTGGAACAGGCCGCAGTCCACGAGCAGGCGGGCGTCTCCATCCGGGCCGCTCAGATCGACGAGGTACTTGGAACCGGTGACAGTGCCGGTGCCGCCGAGAAAGGTGATGCGCGTGCCCATGAATCCACGCTGCCAGCCCGTGTCCTGCACGCCATGACAGCGGACAGACCCATCACCTCGACCTCGGGGGTTGACACACGTTTTCGGGCTCCCTATAAAACGCGCCGCGGCGCCGAAGGGCGTCCGTTCTTTGATGAGGCGTAGTTCAATTGGCAGAACACTCGGCTCTGAACCGAGTGGTTCCAGGTTCAAGTCCTGGCGCCTCAACCAAAACTCTCGGCACAAATGTGCTCCCATCGTCTAGCGGTTAGGACGCTGGCCTCTCACGCCGGAAACAGGGGTTCGA
>CALAGR010000476.1 GCA_937891735.1 uncultured Pseudomonadota bacterium
GCCGACGAGGTGGGCGCGGCGCGGCGCCGGCGGCTGGCGCTGGCAGCCGGCGTGGTGGCGGGGCTCGGGGCCTTCTATACGCGGTCCGGGGTGGTCGCGTGGCCCCCCGTGGTGCTCGCGCTGTGGCCGACGCCGATGGGCGGCACGCTGGTGGAGGAGGTGAGGGCGGTGCTCCGCTCCCAGCGGCTTCGGCTCGTGTTCATGGGACTCGCGCTGCTCCCGCTGCTCGTCGTGGGCGTGGCGGGCTCCCACGAGCTGGTGCAGACCCAATGGGGTCGCGAACACAGCTTCGGCTCGCTGGTGCGCCGGGCCTTCAACCCCATCCTGGACATGGAGGGCTGCTCTGCCTACGAGATCGAGGTGGGGCTGTGCGGAGACCGGGACCAGGAGTCGTGGCTCGGCCGCAAGGCGAACAAGACCGCCGAGGTGCTGGGCGGCAAGCACGTGCGGCACCAGTTCCTGCAGCCCGACTCGCTGCGCACGGGACGGGCCCTGCAGTCCGACGGGACCCGGGGCGCCCTGCGCGACGGCAGCGGCGCCATCTGGGTGCTGGGCTACGTGGTCGCCCTGCCCCTGCTGCTGTGGATGGTGCTCGCGGCGCGGCTCGCCCCCAGGACGTTGCTGGTGGCCCTGCCGGCGCTGGGCCTGATCGCCGGCTACGTGTTCACGAGCATGCGGATCGAGGCGCCGCCGGAGGGCTGGTGGCCCGAGGTGTCCACGGCGCCGTGGCCCACCGACGTGCGGTACCTGATCCCGTCCTGGGCGCTGCTGCTGCCGGGCCTCGCCATCGGCCTCACGAGCGCCATCCGATCCGGCGGCAAGCTCGCGTTGGCGGCGGGGCTGTTGACCGTCGCGCTGCTGGTGACCGGAGGGGGCATGAACGCCTGGGATTCGCTGGTGGATGCGGATCCCGCGGAGGCCTACGCGCGCTTCCGGCCGTTCCGGTATCTGCGCAACTACACCGAGCACCGCGGGCCGCCGCTGGAGGCGCACAAGATCTGCGGCGTGCGCGACCCCATCTCCCGGGCCAACCACCTGCGCTCCTGGGCCACCTGGAACGAGTGCAACATCCCTTGTCTGGAGGACGACCCGCAGTCCGGGCCGGTGGAGCTGAACCAGCTCTTCGAGCGGGCCGACGCGGCGTGCCCCGACGAGCCCATGACGGCCGCGGATCGCGCCTTCCTGGCCCACGGGATGGGCATCAACTTCGGGGCCCAGGCGGGGGTCTTCAACTACGAGCCCATCGCCCGGACCATCGGCCGCGTCCGGGACGTCGCGGGGCAGCTCGATCCCACGGACCGGCGCTGGTTCCTGCTGGGGGTGGTCGACGCGCTGTTCGACTACGGCGAGCCCGTGACCACGGAGGTGCGCCTGGCGCTGTTCTGCGCCGAGGGGCCCGGCGACGGCTTCCCCCTGTGCCCCCTGCTGGGCCTCCGGGAGTGCGAGTGGGAGGCGCCCCAGCCCCCCGCGGAGCCCCAGGGGCTGTGCCGCGGCGACGCCCTCGACTTCTCCCGGATGGAGCCGGGGGTCGTCCGCGCCCTCGTGTTCGGCTCCGGTCGGTCGATCGGGCACCGCCTGGCGCCCATGGATCCCACCGACTTCGACTGGTCCGGGTGGACCCCGGATCTGAAGGAGGCCTATCTGGATGGGTGGGCCGAGGGGGGCCGGTTCCGCTGGAGGCAGACCCAGGATCCCCCCGCCTACACGCCGGACGCGATGCCCTGACCGGCGGTGTGCCAAGATCGCCGCCGTGTCGGACTCCGCATCCTTCTCCCCCCGGCGGCGCTCCCGGTGGCTCGTGCTCCTGGCGGGGATCGCGCTGGCGTCGCTGCTCGGTGAGGGCATGGCCCGACTGCGGTACGCACACCCCGCGCTGCCGCCGCCGGAGCACGCCCCCGCGCCGCCCGGCATGTACGAAGACGACCCGTCCACCGGCTTTCGGCTGGCGCCGGGGTTCGTGGACGACGCGGACCGCTTCTCGACCAACGCGCTGGGCTTTCGCGACCGGCTGCGCACCCCCGGGCCCGCTCCGGCGGGGACCCTGCGGGTGGCGCTGATCGGGGACTCGTTCGCCGCGGGGGTCGGCGTCGCGGACGACCAGCACCTCTCCCGGCTGCTCGAGGACGCGCTGGTCGCGTCGGGCCAGGCGGTGCAGGTGTGGAACCTGGGGGTGCCCCACTTCGGCACCCAGCAGTCGATGCTGCAGCTGATGGATCGCTGGGACTCGATCCAGCCCGACGTGGTCGTGCTCGCCCTCTTTGAGGGCAACGACGCGTTCGACGACATCCAGGGGCCGTCGTTTCACACGGTGCGAAACCGCCGCATCACGCGGCGCGGGTGGGCCCCCTGGCCCGGCGATCCCTACAACGACGAGCGCGCGGAGCTGAACCGCCCGCTGCTCGCGCACCACCTGCCCCTGGACGGGGTCCTGCAGCGTCGCTCGGCGCTGTACCGGCTGCTGCTGCGGGGCCTGCACGCGGCGCAGTACGACTCCGTGCGGCGGTGGCCCTGGGGGATGGAGCCCTTCGACTACGAGGCGTTCGGGGGCGTGGCGTGGCTGTATCTGGCGCCGCCGCCGCCGCCCATCGAGGGGGGCTGGCGCATCACCGCCGACGTGCTCGGCGAGCTGAAGCACCGCGTGGGCAAGGCCGGCCCGCAGCTCGCGGTGTTGGCCATCCCCTCGAAGATCATGGTGGTCC
The DNA here is from genome assembly GCA_937891735.1 of uncultured Pseudomonadota bacterium. Taxonomy (GTDB): domain Bacteria; phylum Myxococcota_A; class UBA796; order UBA9615; family UBA9615; genus JAGSHC01. Next base: position 2,700 of record CALAGR010000476.1, read on the forward strand.
GGGAAGACCTGCGCATGGCGTTCGAGGAGGGGTGGGAGCTGGGCTACCGGCCCGGCGGCGGCGCTCTGGACGGCTCGCGGGAGTTCGACGTGGAGATCCCGACCCAGAGGGTGGTGGAGCTCACCGACACCATCGGGATCCCCCGCATCGACCTCGTGATCCCCATGGGCCGCGCGGCGGAGCAGGAGCGCCTGTACTACCTCGACGACTCACACTGGAACGCCGCGGGGCACCGGGTGGCGGCGGGCGAGCTGGGTCGGGGTCTGGCGCGGTTGGGGTGGATCGAGGAGCCGGTGGGGCTGCTGTCCCGGCTCGAGGCCGCCGTGCCCATCGGGTCTGCGCCCGAGGAGTACGAGGCCGGGTTTCGGGCCGGGCGCGCCGGGCCTGGGCCCCGGCTGGATGCCCTGCCGACGCCGCTCGCGCGGTAGTCAGCCCCTGATCGCCCTCACCGGGGCGGCGCGAGCTCGAAGCCCCAGGTCAGGGTGTTGACCAGCTCGCCGGGGCCCGGCGCGGTCCGGGAGTGGGTGACCGCTCCCGAGAAGAACACCACCACGTCCCCCGCATCCAGCGGCACCGGCACCGCCTCACCCCCGGTTGGGTGCAGCAGGAAGCGGGACGTCGGCGCGCCCTGGTGCTCGTGGTGCAGCAGGAGGATGCAGCCCAGGAAGAAGTCCGCCTGATCGCGGTGCGGCTCCACCCGATCCTCGGCGCTGGCGTACCAGTGGTAGTAGGACGTGGTGGGCTCGAACGCGACGCCCGGGGGCACCTGGGCCCGCAGGAAGTCGAGCAGCGCTGGGGAGGTCTGGGCGGCGGTGGTCGCAGGGCCGCCCTGGGCCATGGAGTGGGTGTTGACGCGGCTCGCCTTGCCGCGCCAGGCCTGCGCCTCCGCCCGCAGGGCCGGCAGCAGGTGGGGGAAGGGCAGGGGGCCCCGAAACAGCCAGGTCGGTCGCCCCAGGTCGGACCGGGCTCCCGACCCGCGCACGTGCTCTGCGAAGGGCGGGGGCTCCGTCGGATCCTCGCCGAACTCCAGGTGACCGAGCAGGGCGTCGAAGCTCATGGTCGTCAGTATCGCAGGGGGCTACCT
>CALAGR010000477.1 GCA_937891735.1 uncultured Pseudomonadota bacterium
GCCCCTCGTCATCGCCACCCCCACCAATGGCGGCCTGAACCAACCGGATCATCAAGTAGGACAAATCGCCAGGAAGTTGTCGTATTCGACAAATCTGACACGGGGCCGGATCTCCGCCCGCAAGCACGTCCGGGACGCCAGGTTGGGGACAGATCGAGGGAGTCCCTAGCCGACCGACACCAGCCAGCACTTGAGGTAGCGCGACTCGGTGACCTGGACCGGCACCGGATGGCACGGGGCCTGCTCTCCGCGCATCAACACCGTGACCATGCGCCCCGCCTTGCGCGCCGCCTCGGACACGACGTCTCCGAAGGCGTCCTCGAAGAGGAGCCCCGAGCACGACGCGAGGACCGCGTGGCCCCCCGGCCGTACCTTGCGAAGAGCCAGCGCGAACAGGGCCCGGTAGGCGCGCAGCCCGTTGGCGACGTGCTTGCGGCCCTGGATGAACGCCGGCGGGTCGCAGATCACGGCGTCGAACGAGCGATCCGGCTGGGACTCCAGCCAGTCGCCCACATCGGCCCGCACCGTCTCCAGCCGGTCCTGGAGCCCGGAGGCCGCGAAGTTCAGCCCGGCGAGGTCCAGCGCGTCCCTCGAGCGATCCACGCAGACGACCTCGGTGGCCCCCGCGCGGGCGGCGGCGAGGCCCCACTGCCCGACGTAGGAGAACAGGTCGGCGACCCGCCCCTGGGCCAGGGACGGCGCGAACCGCCGTCGGTTGAGCCACATGTCCAGGAACAGGCCGGTCTTCTGGCCGGTGAGGGGATCGAAGGTGACCGGCGCCCCCTCGTCGTCCACGGTCCAGGTCGGCGAGGGCTCGCCCCACCCCACGGCGACGTGATCCGGCAGCCCCTCGAGCTGGCGCCCACGTCCGCTGCTCTTCCAGATCCCCCGGGTCACGTCGAAGCGCTCGCGCAGCACGTCCTCCACCAGGGACCTCATCCCCTCGAAGCCCGCCGTGTTCACCTGGATCACGACGCTGCGGCCCCCCTCGGCGGAGTCGAAGCGGTCGATGATCAGGCCCGGAAGCCCGTCGCCCTCGGCGTGCACCCAGCGGAACGCGGAGCGGCCCGCGCAGGTCACCTCCCGCAGCTCCAGGGCCTTGCGCAGGCGCCTCTCCAGCCAGTCCGCGTCCAGGGGCTGGGTCTCGCGGCGGCTCAGGATCCGCGCCGTGATGAGGGTGTTGGGGTGGCCGTAGCCGCGCCCCACGAAGCGGCCGCGGCTGTCCCGAAGCTCGATCTGCGCGCCGGGCGCCATGACGTCGGCCTTGGGCACCACGAGCAGCTCGTTGCTGAACACCCAGGGGTGCCCACCGAGCACGCGGCGCCCGGCGCCGGTCTTGAGCTGGAGCAGGATGGGATCGGGGGAGTCGGCCATGCCCGGGGTGTACACGCTCTCGCGCGGCCGTGCACCCCGGTAACGTGTCGGCGTGCGCCAGCGATCCACAGCCTCTCTCGTTCGCCGCGTCTGTGAAGGCGGGGTGGTCCGCGAGCTCGTGCACTCCCCCGACGGCAGCCGGCCCCTGGAGCGGCCCGTGGGCTCGGGTCCGCCGCCCTCCGCTTCGTCGCCCGTGGACTCCTCGGGTCCGGCCCGGCTCGGGCAGCTCGTGGAGCGCGCGGTGACGCCGGCGGACAACTCCCGGCCCCTGGCGCTGCCCCTGCTTCGTTCGGCGTGCACCGGCACGGGCTCCTGCTGCGGGACGTACCACCACATCCCCGTGACCCCCCAGGAGCGGGACCGCATCGTGCCGCTGCTGCGGGAGGGGTGGGACCGCCCGGTGCCCATCGACGACGTGTTTCATCCCGCCTTCGACGGGCAGGCCGACTCCCTCAACGTCGTGGCCATCGAGGGCAGCTGCGCCCTGCTCGACAGCGACGGGCTGTGCGCGGCCCACAAGGCCGGGGGGGCGGACGCCAAGCCCCAGGCCTGCATGAACTTCCCCGCCCGGCTCGTGGTGTGCGGCGAGCGCTGGTACGGCTCGCTCCTGCCGGTGTGCGCGTGTGCGCCCCGCACGGCCCTGGAGGGTCCCAAGCTCAGCCAGGATCCGGCGGTCTGGGCCCGGGTGCGGCAGCGCATGGTGTCGGTGTGGACGGTGCCGAACCTGGTGGAGGTGGCGGACGGCCGGGTCATCACCCGCACCGTGTATCGGCGTTGGATGGAGGAGCAGGTGGCGGGGCTGTCGTCGACCTTCGATCCGGTCGAGACGCTGTACGCGGGCCTGCACGGTCTGGACATGATCGCCGAGCTGCCCCTGGACGGGTCGCTGCCGGATCGGGGCGCCGACCTGCTGGACGCCGGCTGGCTGCTCCGCGGCAGGGAGTGGCTGACCAGCGCGGTGGACGTCGCGCAGTTCGCCCACGCGCGTCGGTCGCCGGCCCGGTTGGCGCTGGAGTGGGGGCTGCTCTGCGTCAACGCGCTGCTCGACGGGCACCCGCGGGAGCTGACGGGCAGCCGGGGGCGCGCGGCGGACTGGTCGCGTCGGGCGGCCCTGACCACCGGGCTCCTCATGCACGGCCACGGCCTGTTGGAGGAGCCGGAGCTGCGGCCCGCCTTCATCCAGCTGATCCGGATCAGCGCGATGGCCCGCGCCAGCCGCGCCGTGCAGCCCCTCGAGGGGTACGACTCGCGGCTGGAGGAGATGACCACCTGGTTGTATCTGTGGCGCACGCTCGGACCGGGGGTCTGGTAGAAGCCGAGCCGTGCCTCCGAAGCCTGAAGACGACGCCGCTGGCGTCACCCGCCGCCCCAGTCGCGGTCGCCCGAAGAAGCGCACCGGCAAGGGTCCGAAGACCCCGCAGGCGCCCGAGGCGCCCAAGCGTGCGGCCTCCAATCGGCGTCCGCTGAGCCACGTGCGCGGCGCGGAGCGTCACGACGGGGATCCGGTCGCGGCCGACAAGCTGGCCCAGGCGTTTCGCGTGCTCCCGGAGGACAAGGATCTGCCCCTGAGCGGGGTGCACGGCATTCACCCCTATCCGGCGCGCTTCCACCCTGCGTGGGCCCGGAACCTGCTCCTGCTCGCCCCGCGGGACGCCGTGGTGCTCGATCCGTTCTGCGGGTCCGGCACGGTGCTGGTCGAGGCGTCGAAGTCGGGTCGTCGCTCCTTCGGCTCGGACGTGAACGCCGTCGGGCTCAGGATCGCGAAGCTGCGCACCACCCGCCGCGACGAGGACTTCCTGGAGAAGGTCGCCCGGAGCGCGGTGGGCGTGTACGAGCGCTCCAACCAGCGGCGTGAGTCACCCTTCGGCGTGCTCGCGGTGGGCAACAAGGCGTTCGCGCCCCACGTCCTGACCCAGCTCATCAACGTGCGCACGGCCATCGAGGCGGTGCGCGATCCCGACGTGCGGGAGGTGCTGCTGCTCTGCATGACGCCCCTGCTGGGCAAGTTCGGCAGCAAGCCGAGCAAGCGGGCCCCCGAGGTCTCGCGCCACGTCGTTCGCGACCACTTCCTGAAGCGCACCGAGAAGGTGGTGATGGCCCTGGCGGACTTCGCGGACGGGCTGGATCCCGATCTGCGGGACCCGGACATCCGCGAGGCTGACGCCCGCTCGCTCCCCTTCGAGTCCGAGAGCGTGGACGTGGTCATCACCTCGCCGCCCTACCCCGGCGTGTACCACTACGCGCTGGAGCAGCGCCTGACGGCCCAGTGGATGGCCCCTCCGGGGATGACCCAGGACATCCTCAGGAAGGCGTGGACGCAGGAGATGGGCCGTCGGGGCACGCGCCCCGGCAGCTGGATCGGCGCCATGGGGCCCGTGCTTCGCGGCCTCGCCCGGGTCTTGCGGCCCGGCGGCCGGATGTTCCTGGTGATCGGCGACGGGGTCGAGACAGACACGCCGGTCTTCATCGACGACCAGCTCGGGGAGCTGCTGCGCGAGGGCTCGGTGCCGCTGCGCTTCGTGGCCGCGGTCTCGCAGGAGCGCCCCTATTTCCACGAGGACACGGCGCACCTGTTCGCCGAGCGGCCCCGCCGGGAGCACCTCCTGGAGCTGGAGCGCACGACGTGACCGTGGATCCGAACGACCTGCGGGCGCTGGGCGCAGAGGTCGCGCGGTTCATGGAGGAGCGTGACTGGGGCCAGTACCACGCGCCGAAGAACGTGGCCGCGGCCCTCGCGGTGGAGGCCGCGGAGCTCCAGCAGATCTATCTGTGGCGGGCGCTGGACGATCCCGCGGACGACAAGCGCGCCGAGATCGAAGCGGAGGCCGCGGACATCGCCATCTGCCTGCTGAACTTCTGCGCGCGGGCGGGCGTGGATCTAGGTCCGGCGGTCCTGCGCAAGCTGCAGGCGGCGGAGCGCAAGTATCCGGTCGAGCGGGTGCGGGGCAGGATGGAGAAGTACGACGAGTACGAGGAGTGGGAGCCGGGGGGCTGAGCGCTCGGCCGGCTTGACTCTTGGAGCCCGCGCGCGTGAAATGGCGACCCGATGTCGGCGGGAGAGACCCGACCCCGACACCACCTCAGAGGACCCGCTTCATGCTGACCCTGCGCGGCTACTGCTACCTCGACAGCCTGCAGCCCCACCTGGCCTCGTTCATCGGGACCACCGCCAAGGGCTTCCTGCCGGTGCCCGGGCAGGCCTCGCTGTGGATCGAGACCTCGCCCGGCATGATCGTGAACTCGCTGACCGACGTGGCCCTCAAGGCCACCGACTGCATGCCGGCGATCCAGATCGTGGAGCGCGCGTTCGGCGCCCTCGAGCTGCACCACGACGACAAGGGCCAGGTCCTGGCAGCCGGGCAGGCGATCCTCGACCACTGCGGACTGCTGGAGGGGGATCGCATCAAGCCGACCATCGTGTCGGACCAGATCATCCGGTCTGTCGAGCCGTACATGACCCAGCTGATCAACCGGATCCGCTACGGACAGATGATCGTGCCGGGCGAGTCGCTCTTCATCCTGGAGTGCGAGCCGGCCTGCTACATCACGCTGGCCGCGAACGAGGCCGAGAAGGCCGCCAACGTGAACCTCGTGGAGATGCGCTCCATCGGCGCGTTCGGCCGCCTGTACATGGCCGGCTCGGAGGCGGAGATCGACGCAGCGCGGGAGGCGGCCATCGCCGCCCTTGAGTCCATCGACGGCAAGTCGCTGCCGTCGCGCAAGTAGACCAGCCTTTCATCGAGACCCCACAGGGGTAGGGAGCCAGACAGCATGTCGGACGCACTGGGAATGATCGAGACGCGCGGCTTCGCCGCCATGGTCGAGGCCGCTGACGCGATGGTGAAGGCCGCGCGGGTGGAGCTCGTCGGGTTCGAGCGGATCGGCGGCGGCTACGTCACCGCCATCGTGCGCGGCGACGTGGCCGCGGTGAAGGCCGCGACCGAAGCGGGCGCGCGGGGCGCCCAGCGCGTCGGCGAGCTCGTGTCCGTGCACGTGATCCCGCGCCCCCACGAGAACGTGGACAGCGCGCTGCCCTTGGGTCGCCAGACCAAGAAGAAGTAGCAGGTCGCCTCGTGAAGCTGGCGAAGGTCGTCGGGACCGTGGTCTCGACCCGCAAGGACGAAAAGCTCGACGGGCTCGCGTTCTTCGTGCTCCAGGATCTGGGGCCGAAGATGGAGCTCAAGGAGAACATCGTGATCGCCGCGGACTCCGTGGGATGCGGCGTCGGCGAGGTGGTGCTCTACGCGTCCGGCAGCTCCGCGCGGCAGACGGTCCAGACCGACAACCGTCCGTGCGACGCGACGGTGATGGCGATCATCGACTCCATCGACCTCGCAGACGGAACCAGGCTCTACGACAAGGCTGAGGACTAGCCCATGGCCGACCTCGATCAGGCTGACATCCAGGCGATCGTCGACAAGGTGGTCCGCCGGATCGGCGGGTCCGGTGGTGCGTCTGGGGTGCCCAAGAGCACGCTCGACGGTGCGCGCATGTCCGGCCGGGGGCTCTTCCCGGACGTGGACAGCGCGGTCGCGGCGGCCCGACGGGCGTTCGAGATCTACAGCACGGTGCCGCTGGAGACCCGCAAGCGGATGATCGCCAACGTGCGGCGCCGCTGCACCGAGGCCGTCGATCTGCTGTCGAAGATGGCCGTGGAGGAAACGGGCCTCGGGCGGTACGCCGACAAGATCACGAAGAACCTGCTGGTCATCAACAAGACCCCCGGCCCGGAGATCCTGGAGCCGAAGGTCTACACCGGCGACTACGGGCTCTGCCTGACCGAGTACGCGCCCTACGGCACCTTCGGGGTCATCACGCCCTGCACGAACCCCACCGAGACCGTCATCAACAACGGCATCGGCATGCTGTCGGCGGGCAACACGGCGGTGTTCAACTTCCACCCCTCGGCGAAGAAGGTGAGCGCGCTGTGCATCTCGCTCATCAATGACGCCATCGTGGAGGCGGGCGGACCGGACAACACGCTGACGGCGATCGCGGAGCCGTCCATCGCGTCGGCCCAGGGGCTGATGAAGCACCCCAACGTGCGGCTGCTGTGCGTCACGGGCGGTCCCGCGGTGGTCGAAGTGGCCATGAACAGCGGCAAGAAGGTCATCGCGGCGGGGCCCGGCAACCCGCCCTGCGTGGTGGACGAGACGGCCGACATCGCGGATGCGGGGCGCGGCATCGTCGCCGGCGCGAGCTTCGACAACAACATCGTGTGCATCGTCGAGAAGGAGGTCTTCGTCGTCGAGAGTGTCGCTGACCGGCTCCTGGTCGAGATGCAGAAGAACGGCGCGGTCCTGCTCAAGGGCCAGCAGATCCGGCGGCTGGAGCAGCTGATCCTGACCGACGACCGCAAGCACATCCACAAGCAGTACGTCGGCCAGAGCGCCCACGTGTTCCTGGATGCGCTGGGGGTGCCGTACGACGGCGACCCGCGGCTGGTGATCTGCGAGGTGCCGTGGGACCACCCGTTCGTGCAGGTGGAGATGCTGACCGCCATCCTGCCCGTCACGCGGGTCAAGGACGTCGATGAGGGCATCGCGCGGGCGGTGCAGGCCGAGCACGGGTTTGGCCACACGGCGACGATGTGGAGCAAGAACATCGACAACCTGCACCGGATGGCGCGGATCATCAACACGTCGATCTTCGTGAAGAACGCGCCCGCGTATGCCGGGCTGGCGAGCGGCGGCGAGGGCTACACCAGCTTCACGATCGCCTCGCCCACGGGTGAAGGGCTGACCACCGCGCTGAGCTTCTCCCGCCAGCGGCGCTGCACCCTCAAAGGCCACTTCCGCATCGTCTGAGCCGGGGGCTGAGCACTCGGATCTCGGCGTCGCTGCAGCGTCGTCGCTTGTGCGGCGTGTAGGAACACGCCTCCGCGCTCCTCCTTGCGCTCCTTGACCTCCGAGCGCTCAGCCTCCCGGCTTGGGCCTTGGCCTGCTGCGCTTGGCCTGCTGCGCTTGGCCTGCTGCGCTTGGCCTGCTGCGCTTGGCCTGCTATCGATGGACCTTGTCCGAGCCGCTCGTCCAGACCCCGGGAGTCCACAACGGCGAAGCCGCATGGCGACCTGTGCCGCGTCGAGGCGCCGCGAGGATCGCCGTGGCCCTGGCCACCTGAGACGGCCTCAAGATCCCGGTCTGGCTGCCCTTCTGCTGATGCGCAGGGCACTCGAGTCGGGTGTGCCCGTGGCGCTCGCGATCATGCTCACCGCCTGCGCTGGCGGTCCCGGCCCCCAGGCCGCCGTCGCACACGCGGAGGAGTGGTTCGTGCCGGAGAAGGAGGCCGTGCGTCGCCGCGACTGCCTCCGCCATGGACCGACGCCGGACCCGCTCGGCCTCGAGCTGCCCGTCCAGATTTTCAAGTCCCAAGGTCTCGATGATGAGGAGGTGAAGGAGCTGACGGAGAGCATTGCCCGGATCTGGGCTCCCTATGGCTTGACGTTTCGCAGCCTCGGCGCGCCCATCACCCTCGATACCGACCCTTCCTTCCTGCTCGACGGCGCGCGGCAGTTCTTCGACACCTGGTCCCGGCCGCGCCAGCCCCAACTGAACCTTGTGGTCGTGACTGCGGTCGTCCCCCCCGTTGCCCTGCCACGGCGCATCGCGGGCTACGGCTTTCCATCGCCCGACCTCGCAGGCTTCTTCGAGATGCCCGCCGAGTCGCAGGAGGTGCTCGGGTTCGATCCAATGACCCCCACAGTGTTCTTGTCGATGAGGGAGTGGCGGCGCTCCGGCCAGGGACGACGGCAGCGCGGGCCCTATCGCGACTTCCCCGCCCATGAGGTGGGCCACGGTCTGGGGCTGGCACACGTCTCGAGTCCGGCGAACCTGATGTCTGAGCCGCCACGTCCCACCTGCAGGACGTACCTCACACAGGACCAGATATTCCAGGTCGACCGGACGCTCGCCGGCCTCGATCCGAACCTCTAATCCGGGGGCTTGTCGCTGATGCGTGGACACGCATCCGCGCGGCTCTCGGCTCGTCGCTGATGCGTGTCCACGCATCTGCGCTCCGCGCTGCGCTTGGCCTCGCGCCTATGCTTCGAGGCGGGCCGCGAGGCGCCGCTCCAGGGGCGCTGAGGCGCCGATCCATGCTGTCGAGAACACGAGCGTGCAGGCGATCACCGACACCGTCAGGTCGTGACCGAACTCGTGGATCAGGCCCGAGTTGAGCCCGACCGCCGCCAGCACGAAGCTCAGCTCGCCGATCTGGGACAGCCACGCGCCGCCGCGCAGGGCTCGGTCCCAGGGCCTCCCCAGCGCGCGCAGGATCAAGGTGTTGACCACCGTGTTCGTTACGAACGCGAGGGCCGCGAGCAGCAGGATCGCTCCGCTGTTCTCCATCATGAAGTCGAGATCGAGCAGCGCGCCGACCGCCGCGAAGAAGATCGCCAGCAGGAGGATCCGGAGACCGTCCAGGGCGTGATGGGCCCACTCCGTGCGGCCCGCCACCGACAGGAGGAGCCCCGCCAGGAACGCCCCCGACGCCGTCGAGAGTCCCGCCAGGGCGGTCAGCGTCGCGAGGCCCAGACAGAAGAGCAGCGCTCCGAACAGACGGAGCTCGGGGTCCGCCGAGAAGCGGTCCACCCCCCGCTGCAGCAGGCCCGGGTTCCGCCGCACGGCGATGATCGCGAGCACCGCGGCCCCACCGACGAGGCCCTGCCCACCGAGGAGGCGCAGGTCCACCGAGCCCCCCGCCATCGCGCCGAGGATCATCAACATCGGGACGATGGCCAGGTCCTGGGCCAGCAGGACCCCGAGCACGTCCTGGCCCACGGGCGAGCTGGTCTCCCCCCGGTCCTTCAGCAGCCGAACCACCACCGCCGTGCTGCTCAGGCTCATGACGAACCCGAGGAGCACGGAGCGACCGATGGGCCAGTCGAGCAGCTGGCCGATCACGAGCGCGGCGGCTACGGACAGCGCGACCTGCAGGACCGTGCCCCCGAGCGCCACGCGCCAGCCCTGGAGCAGCCGGGGCAGGGACATCTCCATCCCCACGAAGAACAGGAGCAGCAGCACCCCGAACTCACCGATCCGGTTGAGCATCGCCCGGTCCTGGAGCAAGCCGAAGCCCTCGGGACCGAGCGCCACGCCGGCCAGCAGGTACACCACGATCGTGGGCGTGCCGGTGCGTCGCAGGGCCAGCGCGAGCACGACGATGAACAGAAGGGAGCCGACGAGGCGCGGGAGCAGTGGGTCGAGGTGCACGCGGCGACTCTCAGGTGGGGGGAGCTCTAGCTGGCCGCGCCCCGAGCGGACCGACGCTTCCGGTTGGCGGCCCCGGCGGGGATCAGGTGCTGCAGGGTGATCTGCTTGCCGTAGCAGATCAGCACGTCCCCCGGGAGGATCCCCCGGTCGGCGCTGGGGTTGGGGAGGACGAGCCCGCCCCGATGGATCGACAGCACCAGGACATCCCGGTCCTTCAGCGCCGACTCCCGCAGCGTCTTGCCCGCGAGCGGCGAGGTCGCATCCACCGGGATCTCTGCGACCGCGTACCCCTTCGCCAGGGTGAGGCGCTCCCGGTAGTCGATCTCGGGGAAGCTCACCTGGGCCTCCAGCTCCTTGATGATCTCTGCGGCCACGTCGATGCCGGTGGCTCCCTCGATCCCCTCGAGGCCGGGCGAGCTGTTGACCTCCATGACCTTGGGACCGTCGCTCCCTTCCAGCATGTCCACCCCGGCGACCCGGAGGCTCATGATGTGGGCGGCCCGGACGGCCGTGCGTTCGTACGCAGGGTCCAGGGTCACCGCCTCGGCGACTCCGCCCCGGTGCACGTTGCTTCGGAACTCCGAGCCCGTGGCCGTCCTGCGCATCGCCGCGACGACCCGATCCCCCACCACGAACGCACGCACGTCCCGCCCGCGGCTCTCCTTCACGAACTTCTGGATCAGGACGTTCTGCTTGGCGCTCTGCAGGGTCTCGACGATCGCCTCAGCGACCTTCTCCGAGTCGGCCAGGATCACCCCGATGCCCTGGGTTCCCTCCAGGAGCTTGATGATCACCGGGGCTCCGCCGACGCGGCGGATCGCGGGCAGCACGTCGGCGCGGTCCCGAACGAAGGTGGTCGCGGGCATCCCGATGGCGTGCCGGCTGAGGATCTGGTGCGCGCGGAGCTTGTCCCGGCTGACCGAGATGCCATGGGAGCGGGAGAGCGAGTAGACCCCCATCTGCTCGAACTGCCGAACCAGGGCCGTGCCGAAGAACGTGATGGACGCGCCGATGCGCGGGATGACCGCGTCGTAGGTGCTGAGCTTGCGCCCCCGGTAGTGCAGCGAGGGGTTCGCCTCTTCCAGGGAGATCGCGAACCGCAGGGTGTTCAACACCTTGCAGGTGTGGCCGCGCTGGGTTGCGGCCTCCCGCAGCCTCGCGGTGCTGTAGGCCTTCGGCGCGCACGACAGGATGGCGATCTTCATTCGATTCCAATGCTGATGAGGTGGGGGGCGACGGACTATACGGGACCGGGCCATGGACCGCGGGGACATTGACCGCGACGGTCCGTTGGTGCATACCCACCGCATGAAGGACACGCCCCCCGCGCCGCGCGGCGCTGCCAGGCCAAGGCGCCCGCGGGCTCTCACGGCCCCGCGCAAGCTGCTGGGCTGGAGGGAGTGGGTCTCGTTGCCGGGCCTCGGCGTGCCGTGGATCCACGCCAAGCTGGACACCGGGGCGCGCACCTCGGCCCTGCACGCCGAGGAGATCGAGACGGTGCCCGCGGTGGGCGACGGACCTGATCGCCTGCGCTTCGTCGTCCGTCCGGCGGGGGAGCCCGATGCGGGGGCGCTGCGGGTGGAGGCCGACCTGCTGGAGACCCGGTGGGTGAAGTCGAGCAACGGACACCGGGAGCAGCGCCCCGTGATCCGGACCGTGGTGGTGGTCGGCGGTCGGTCGTGGCCCATCGAGCTCACGCTCACCGGCCGCGGGGAGATGGGCTTTCAGATGCTCCTGGGGCGCGAGGGGCTGCGCACCCGCTTCGCCGTCGATCCCGCGCGATCCTGGGTGTGCGGCATCCCCGAGGACTGGACGGACCCGAACTCGCCGGTGAGCGAACGATGGCTCAAGCGGGCTCCGCCGGTTGGGAAGGCGACTTGAGCGTCAAGCCCGTCGGAGCGAAGCGGCGCCAGGCCCAGGTGCTGACCGTGGGCGGTGTCCGGATCCGCCGGGGATCTGCGGTGCGCGTGGACATTCCGGTCTCGGGCCTCCCGGTGGGCCCCGAGGTGACGCTGCCCTGCATGGTCTTGCGGGGCAGCAACGACGGCCCCCGCATCTGGCTCAGCGCCGCGATCCACGGTGACGAGCTCAACGGGATCGAGATCATCAGCCGGGTGCTGGAGCGGCTGAAGCCCCGCCAGCTGACGGGCACCCTCCTGGCGGTGCCGACGGTGAACGTGTTCGGGCTCCTGCACGAGGACCGGTACCTGCCCGACCGCCGCGACTTGAACCGGTCGTTCCCGGGCGGCACAGGGGGCAGCCTGGCGCGCAGGCTCGCGGGGACCCTGCTGTCCGAGGTCGTGAACGGTTGCTCGTTCGGCATCGACCTGCACACCGGGTCCGGCGGTCGGGACAACCTGGGGCAGATCCGCTGTGACCTCGACGATCCCGAGGCCCGCCGCCTGGGCGAGGCGTTCGGCGCGCCGGTTCTGATGCACGCACGCACCCGGGACGGCTCCCTGCGGGCGGCGGCCGCAGACCGAGGGGTGGGGGTGCTGGTCTACGAGGGGGGGCAGGCGCTCCGGTTCGACGAGGCCCCGATCAGGCAGGGGGTCGCAGGGGTGATGCGCGTGTTGGCAGAGCTCGGCATGTGGGCGGAGGAGGCAGCGCGGGGCGTGCCGTCGCTGCTGTGTCGCCGATCCACCTGGGAGCGGGCGCCGCGGGCGGGCTTCGCGCGGATCACGGTCGAGCTGGGCGAGCGGGTGAAACAGGGACAGCGACTGGGCTGCGTCGCGGGGCCGTTCGGGGGCCGGAGCAGCGCGCTCAAGGCGAGAAACGCGGGGGTCGTGCTCGGCATCGCCCGGAACCCCGTGGTCTACCAGGGAGACGCCATCGTGCACGTCGGCCAGGTGCGGGACGGGCTGCCGTGACTCCCTGGGACACGCTGCTGGAGCACACGCACAGCGGAGACCTCGAACGGCTCACCGCGTTTGCCCGCTCCCTGGGTCCCGGCGAGTCCGCCCGTGCGCTGGCCCACATGGACCGCGAGGAGCGGCGGCTGGTGCTGCGGGCGCTCGGGCCCGAGGAGGCCGCGGATCTCCTCGAGATGCTCACCCGCGCCCAGGCCGCGGAGGTGGTCGAGGATCTGAGCCCCGCCTACGCCGCGGATGTCCTGCGCGAGCTCCCGACCGACACCGAGACGGACATCCTCCGGGATCTCGACGAGGTGGACGCGGCCGCGGTGCTCGCCCAGCTGTCGCCCCAGGAGGCCGCCGAGGTGCGGGCCCTCGCGGGCTACGAAGACGACACCGCCGGCGGTCTGATGGTCGTCGAGTACGCCGCGGTGCGGGCCACGGCGACCGTGTCCCAGGTGGTGGAGCACCTCAGGAGCCACGCGGACCGTTACCGGGACTTTCACGTCCAGTACATCTACGTCATCGACGAGGAAGGGGTGCTGACCGGCGTGCTGCGTCTGCGCGACCTCCTCCTGGCGCGGCCTCGCCAGAGGGCGCGGGAGTTGATGATCCCCGATCCGATCTCGGTGGACGTCCTGACCACGCTGGACGGGCTGCAGGAGCTGTTCGACGGAGCCTCCTACTTCGGGCTCCCGGTGACCGACGCCGGGCGCATGGTCGGGGTCGTGCGGCGGGCGACCGTCGAGGAGGCCGTGGGCGAGGAGGCCCATCGCGACCACCTCAAGCACGCGGGCATCGTCGGCGGCGAGGAACTCCGCTCGATGGACACGCTCACCCGCTCGCGGCGCCGGCTGCAGTGGCTGTCGATCAACATCCTCCTGAACATGCTGGCGGCCAGCGTCATCGCCATCTACCAGGACACGCTCACCTCGGTCATCGCCCTGGCCGTGTTCCTGCCGATCATCTCGGACATGTCGGGGTGCTCGGGCAACCAGGCGGTCGCCGTGTCCATGCGCGAGCTCTCCATCGGCGTGGCGCGGCCCCAGGACGTCCTGCACGTCTGGGGCAAGGAGCTGTCCGTGGGGCTGCTCAACGGGTTGGCGTTGGGGATCCTGCTGGGCGGGGTGGCGTACCTGTGGAAGGGCAACCCGTGGCTCGGCCTGGTGGCGGGCGGGGCGTTGGCCATCAACACGGTGCTGGCGGTGTCGATCGGGGGCACCATCCCCCTGGTCTTGAAGCACTTCGGGGTCGATCCGGCCCTGGCCTCGGGACCGGTGCTCACCACGATCACGGACCTGTGCGGGTTCCTGCTCGTGTTGGCGCTGGCCACACAGATGCTGCCGCTCCTCGTCTGATCTTCGGGTCCGGCCGGCTGGTCTCGGGCCAGATCGCCCGGGTGCCCGGGGCGATGGGCGGGGAGACCCTGGATGCGCTGCCCACCGTCATCAGCACCATCGGGTTCCTGGCCACCGTCGCGGTCACCGGTCTCGGGCTGGTCCTGGGCCTGGGCCAGGGCGTCGGCAGCGCCGAGGAGGTGCAGTCCATGTCGCGGGCGATCACCGCGGCGTTTGCGTACGGCGCAGCGCCGTTGGTCGCCTGCCTGGGCATCCGGGTCGGTGTGCGCCTCGCAGTACAGGGTTGGCGCGACCAGCACGCGGGGCAGGTCGAGTTCCTCGTGCGCTGGGTCGATGGGCACTACCGCACGGTGACCCCGGTGGAGCTCCTGGCGCGCCTGCTCGCGCGCGACGGAGACCCGGCGACGGGCCCGCTCCCTCTGGGCGCCGCAGCCAAGGCCGAATCGGGGCGCTGAGCAGGCCCGCGGTGGCTCAGCGCCGCGGCCCCTCGTCGAGCGGTCGCACGTCCGACGCCCTGAGGCCCAGATCCTGCCGAAGCCGATCATTGTGGGCCCGGACCTCGTCCTGGATCCCCCCGTCGAAGCTCCCTGGGAAGCTCCAGCGCAGCCGCCGCGCGTCGCTCGCCAGACCGAAGCTGCCGCTCACCGACATCAGGGCGGTCAGGCCCCCCGCCAGCGCCATGGCCGAGCTGCCGGCGCGCTCGTAGCCGTCGCGGGCGTTCATGTAGGCGAAGCCGCCTCCAACCGCCGCGATCAGCCCGCCTGCGGCCGCGCCGAGCAACACCCCGGAGCCCACGCGGCGGTGCTGGATCCGGCGGCGCAGCCGGGCCGCATCGTCGGTGCGACCGACCACGTCCAGGTACGTGGGCACGGTGAGCCGGGCGCTGCCCTGGTACACCGACCAGGTCTTGTACTCGATGACCGGCTCGGTCACCACGTAGGTCGTTCCGACGCCCACGAACGGCACCCAGGGCCAGCTGTAGTAGCCTGTGACCGCCGTGTAGCCGCCGCCCTCGAGGTGCCGCTCCACGCGCACCTGCAAGCGCTGGCCGGTGTAGCGGGTCAGGCCCGCCAGCCGGTCCTCCACGGGCGCCACGGGGACCGCCAGCGGGGCGTCCGCAGGCGGACCCTCGGCTCCCCGAGCGGGGGTGGGCGGGGGCTGCGATGGCTGGGGCGGCGCCTCCACCCTGTCGTCGGAGGTCGGCTCCGGGTCATCCTGCGCGACGGCCCGGCACGGCAAGGAGCAGGCCACGGACAGGGTCGCCAGCGCGGCGATCAACACACGAACAGAGGTCACGGCGGTCTCCTTCAACGGGTGATGGACACGCTGTCCCGGTCTCCGTCCAGATCCTCGGCGACGAAGGTCAGGTCGTAGTCGTAGGCCCACCAGCAGTCCAGGAAGGAGGGGCTGCTCGGGAGCTCGGCGTACCAGAAGCCGTCCCCGTCGTAGTCGAGGTCGACGCTGCCGAGATCGGTCTGCACCTCGCCCCACTGGTCCCACCACACCTCGGTCACGTCGACCCACACGGCGCCGACGTACCCGGCCCCCGCGGGGTGGCTGACCTCCGCCGTCAGCTCCCACCAGTCATCGCGATCACAGAACCCGTCCACCGAGCGGATCCGCGGGTAATCGGGCGTGGCGTCGACGATGTAGAAGCAGCCCGGCGTGGTCGCGAGGAGCACGACGAGGCTGAACGAGGTCAGGAGTGTTCGGGGGGTCATCGTCGCCTCCTGCTGCTGTCGCCGGAGCTGCGGGTCGGCTCGCGGGTGGTGCGGCGCGGGGTGGTGGACGGGGTGGTCCGGGTGCGGCTGTCCTCGCGGCGCCGCGGGTCCCAGCTGGGCGTGGCGCGCCGGTCGATGACGTACACGACGCCCGGGTGCCGGCTGCTCTGGTAGCGGGGGGCGTAGCGTGGGTGCTCCAGGGACCAGACCTGGATCGCGCGCTGGCGCCCGTACCACCGGTCATGGGACCAGCGGTACCAGTCGTCGTAGCCGCTCACCCACGTCCAGTACCCGTCCCGGACGCTCCAGGACGAGGACGACCAGCTCGAGGCGCGCCACCAGGGCCGCCAGTAGTGGGCGTGGGGGCCATCGAGCACGCACCAGGCGTGCCCGAGGTGCGCCAGCGGGTGTGCGCCCCAATACCAGACCGCCTCCATGGGCGCGCCGGCGACGACCGTGTCCCCGACGTAGTAGGTGACGTCGTCGACGACGTAGATGGGCTCCTGGTCGGGATCCAGCGCGTAGCCGTGGGTGTGCCGGCCTTCCTGTAGGCACCAGATCACGTCTCCGTCGATCGATCCGGGGATCGGGTGCGCGTCGAAGTACTCGAAGACCTCGGTGATCCCCTGCGCGAACGCGGTGCCCGGCAGCGCCAGCCACGCGACGGCGAGGATCGGCAGCAAGCGGAGTCCATGAGGTGTGGTCCTGGTCATCTTCATCACTCTCCCTGGCGTGGGCGCCCCTACGATGGCCCACGCCTCTCGGTGATTCGAGATGCAACTACCGCGCCAGTCAGCGTCGATCCGCGGGCGGGTCACCGTGCCGCGTCACCGCAGCAGCGAAAGCCCAGGTGGTAGTTGCCGTGGCTGTGGGTGTCCATCACCCGGCTGCCGTGCCAGTACGGGGCCCGCCACCGGCACGCGTCCTCGTGGGCGCGGATCGCGTCCCATACGAACCAGCTGCCCTTCATTTCGGTGTAGCCCAGGATCTTGGAGCCGCGGGAGGACATCTCCTCCGGGCGCGTCGGCAGGCTCATATGCTCCGCCGCGTTGCCGTGCAGATCCCAGACCCCCAAACCGGAGACGCACTCCGGGCTCCAGCCGGTGGGGTAGGTGTTCGAGCCGCACTCGGCCCAGCTCCCGCCGTCACACCCGTCGCTCTTTGCAGAGCCGGTCGAGCAGATCCCACCGCGGTACTCGGGCCCGTAGGCCCAGGACTTCTTCTTTCCCCACGCCGCGTTGTGGGCGTCGCGCATCTTGCGGAACGCGCTCGCGCCGTCGACGCCCACGCCCAGATCGAACCGATAGTCCGGCTCCAGCAGCGCGCCGGCGCAGGCCCCCTCCCACTCGTGGGCGTCGCAGAGCCGCTTGCCCATCGCTTCGCACAGCGCGGCGGCCTGGTTGGCCTGGGCCCACACCACCGGGTACTCGCAGGGCAGGTCCGGGAACTCGAACTGGTCGATGCAGGCCTTGGCGGTCGCGGCGTCGCCGGTCGCAGGGTCGTAGAGCGGCGCCATCCAGGGGGCGCCGCAGATCTCCTCGAACACAGGATCCGACTCCAGCGGGACCCCGGCCGCGCCACGCCGCTCGCGGCAGGCTTCGGGGCTGCCCGGGTGCCGCGTGATCGCCGGGTTCCCCTGGCCGATGCGGGGGTTCCCCGCGAAGACGGCGCGCACCGCTGCGTCCTGCTCGGGGGAGAGCCGATGGGCCAGCGCGATCTTGCCGAGAAGCAGCTCGTTGGCCTCCTGCAGCGTGGTGGGGGCGAGGGCGAGCCCGGCGGAGCACAGCACCGCGCCGGTGATGCCGATCAGGAGAGTGGATGCGATGGCCCTCATCGCGCGCCGTCCCGTCGGACCACCCAGAAGAAGTCGCGGCTGTCGGAGAACGCGAGGAACCGGGGCAGGACCTGGCCTTGCTGTTCGATGTCCAGCACCTCCATCCCATCGACGAGGTGACGCACCTGCAGCTGGTCCTCTTCGCTCCGGTACAGGGCTGCGTAGGTGTGCTCCAGCGCGTTCATGTCGAGCAGGAGCGCGTCCCGGCAGCCCGCGGCCAGGAAGGTCTGCGCCATGCCCGAGGGCGTCGCCGTCGAGAACCACCCGTACACCAGGAACCGCCGGTCCCCGTCTTCGATGATGCAGGCTCCGGCGCGCAGGGAGCGCAGCTTCTCATCCGCGGATCCGGACCAGTTTCCGGGCCCCCACTGGGCCACGAGGGGGCCGGGCTCCGGGCCCGAGGCGCCCGGCTGCACCAGCGGCACGCCGTTCTGGCGGGCGAAGGTGACGTCGTCGGTCGTGTCGCCCTCGGCCCACACGCGGATGTCCACGCGACCATCGTTGGTGACCACGACCGTGGAGAGCCCCGGCTGCAGCGAGCTCAGCACGACCCCCTGCTCGATGAACCCGTAGTGGGATCCGTGGTTCGCGGTGGCCAGGGGCCCGTACTTGAACGCGCCGTGGCTCCGCTTGAAGCCGGCGGTGAAGGTCGCCACGACCCGCGCGGTCTCCGCGGGAGTGAGCACGCCGGTGCGGGTCAGGGGCTGGACCGTGCCGAACCCGTCGGGACCGGAGCGAGCGTCGCGCGCGCTGTTCAGGGACCGCTCCGACCAGCCCACGCGGGGATGATCCGACCCGATCGTGAAGCCCAGGGAGTACGCGTCGAGATCGAAGGCGAGCAGAAACGCCAGGGACGCCGACTCCACCGCGTCGAGCGCCGGGAGCCGCGCGCGCCAGGGCGCAGCGGCGGCCGGGTCCAGCAGGCTCGGGGCGACCGTGGCCACCCATCCTCCGGGCAGCCCCTCGACCCCGTACCAGGCGCCTGCTCGAACCGCGCCCTGGATCCCGGTGAGGGCGAGGCCCAGGCCGTTGGGGATCAAGGCCGGCGGTTGGTCGGCCGCCTTGAGCCGGAGGGGCGGCGGCCCCGCCGGATCGCCCGGGGGGGCCGAGGTGGCGCCGGCCAGCTCTGCGTCCCGCCGCCAGGCGTCCTTGTAGACCGTCTTGCGGACGAACCGGGTGATCTGCTCGCCGCCCGCGATCCGGTCCCGAAGGAAGTCCGTCGTGCGTTCCTTGGCCGTGCGTCGCCCCTGGCCCGGGTTGCGCAGGAGCACCCGCCGCTCACAGAGCTCCAAGAACGGGGTGCTCGCCGTGGCGGCCGCGTCGATGGTGGGCGTGGCCCCGGGTCCCCACAGGGCGCAGCGGAGCGCGCCGCCGGCGCCGCTCAGGACGATCCCGGGCCAGTCGTCGGCGAGACCCAGGCGGTCCTGGGTCGGCGACGCCAGGGCGAGGTGCCACGTCCGGGGCCCCGCCGGGCCGGACAGGGTGAGCACGTGCCACGCGTTGACCGCCGGGTTGAGGTTCACCAGCGTGGCCCCGGTGAAGCCGTCGGGGTGTCGGGCGGTGGCCGTGACCGTCGCTCGGGAAGGCTGCAGCTCGATGACCGAGGTGGCCGCGGAGGCAGCCTGCCGCTGAAGGGCGACGAGGTCGGGGGAAGCGCGCTCCACCGGCGCCAGGGGGACGGGCGCCTCGATCACCGCCGGCTCCTCGATGAGCGTCGGCTCCTCGATGAGCGTCGGCTCCTCGACCACCGCCGCCGTCTCGATCACGGCGGGGGCCGCAGCGATGCTGCCTGCCGGGCTTGGGGCGGCTTCAGCGACACCTGCGGGGCGTGATCGGCTCGTCCGAGCGCGGAGCTGTCTACCGAGCTCGGACCGCCGTCGATTCAGGGCCTCCCACTGGCTCGGACCGACCGTCGATGGGGGCGGCGCCGGCCAGAAGACCAGCAGGAGCAGCGTGATCAGGGCGATCCCCGTCAAGCCGGCGGCCCCGCGCCGCCGGGTCCATTTGATCATCGGTCGGCCGCGGGGGGATCCGAACAGCAGCGAAAGCCGGTCGAGTAGTCGCGGTAGCCGGGACCGTGGGCCGTCGTCGCGTACAGGCAGCCCTCACCGTTGATCGCCGCGTCCGCATAGAAGCCTCCGCGGAAGACCCCGGACGGGTCAGAGACCCACTCGTGCAGGTTTCCGTGCATGTCGTAGACCCCCCAGCCGGACACGCACTCGGGAGACGCGCCCCCGGGCAGCACGGTGTCGGGCTGGCGGTTGATCGCCGGGTCGTTCATGTGTTTGCCATCCCAGACCCCCTCGCTCGTGCCGAACAGGTCGATGACCGGGTGCCGGCCCTTGTAGTCGTCGTTGCAGGCCCCCTGGCGGTGTTCATTCCCGTAGGGGTAGACCGACTCCTGCGGTCCGCGGCACGCCTCCAGCCACTCCGCGGACGTGCACAGGCGCTTGCCGCTGGCCTCGCACGCCAGGGCTGCCCCCTTCTCCGACACGTGGCCGTAGGGTCGGATCCCGTCCGCAGGGACCGCTCGGACCGCGCGCCCGGAGAGGCGTAGCGCCCTCGTGGCCGGACGCCAGACCTTGCCCACCCGCTCCTGGACGGCCGCCTCGAACCGGTCGATGCAGAACCGTCCCGCGACGCTCACCATCTCGGGCGGGCAGGCCGATGGGGCAGCGCGCCCCATGGGCCCCGCCTCGGCGGCGCCGCAGCCGGCCAGCAAGGCCCCCAGAGCCAGACCCCGAATCGCGTCAAACAGTCGTGACATCGCTGCTCCTTCCAAGGGGACAAGGGATGATGGGTCCTCGGGGGCAGGCCCGCCCCCCCGATCGGGGAGGGGAGGACGGGCCATCGTCTGGCGCTGGGCTACAGCGCGGGCAGCTCGGGGATCTCGGAGAGCAGCGGCATGATGATGATCTCCGTGCGCCGGTTCTGCAGGCGCCCGTCTTCGGTGTCGTTGGAGGCCTCGGGCATGAACTCGCCGTAGCCGGCGGCTCCCATCTGTGTGGGGGAGACCTTGTTGGCGCCCAGCACCTTGACCACGGCGAGGCCGCGCAGCGTGGACAGCTCCCAGTTGGACTCGTAGCGCGCCGTCGGCTTGACCGGCACGTTGTCGGTGTGTCCGGCGATCAGGAACTGCCGCTCGGGAACCGTCGACAGGACCGACGCCAGCTTCTTGAGGGCCTCGACGCCCTCGGGCTTGACCTTCGCCTCGCCCAGGTCGAAGAGGATCCGGTTGGGCAGCTGGACGATCAGCCGCCCGTTGCGCAGGAAGATCTCGAGGCCATCGGCGCCGAACGCGTCCTGGAGCCGCTTGGCGAGATCGCGGTACGCCTTCACGCGCTTGTCCGCGAGGTCAGCGATCGCCTGGAGGCGCTTGACCTCCGCCTTCGCGGCCGCCAGCTCGTCCGTGCAGGCGCTCAGCTTGCTGTTGCAGGCGTCCAGCTCCGGCTGGAGTGACTGGGTGGTCGCGCAGCCAGAGCCGAGCAGCAGCAGGAGGGCAGTGAGCGGAAGGATGGATCGCAGCATTCTGGTGTCCCTTTCTTGTGGCCCGGTGTGGGCCGGGCCACACCCGTGCACCCCGCATGCCAATATTGATATGCGGAGTCCGCAGGCTGGACGACGACAGAGCGTTCGCGTCCGAGTTGGCACGGAGCTGGCATCGGGGCTCCTGGGACCGCTGGCGCGGTCCGAGGGAGACCCATCCATGACCCCGCTGCCCCTGACCCCCCCGATTCGCCGCATCCTCTGCGCGGTGGACTTCGCGCGCCAAAGCAAGGCTGCGGCGCGCTACGCCGCCATGCTCGCGGAGCGGACGGGCGCCCGACTCGGCCTGGCGCACATCATCGGTGGTGCGCCGGATCTGTACCGGCTGGCCGAGGGAGGAGATCTGCTGAGCCTTCCCGAGCACGAGACCCTCATGGAGGACTGGCTCAGCGAGGCCCAGCTCCAGCTCGACGAGCTCTCCGCCGACCTGCCACACCCGTCTGACCGGAACATCGTGGGCCATGGCGTCGTGGTCCCCACCCTGATCGAGTGCGCGACAGACTTCGACGCAGACCTCCTGGTCGTCGGATCCCACGGGCGCGGCTGGTTCGAGCGGGCCCTGCTCGGCTCGGTGTCCGAAGGGTTGGTCCGCGAGGCCCTCATGCCCGTCACCGTCGTCCGAATAGCCGCCACGCTCCCTGGCCCGGCCCGACCGGTGGTGTGTGGCGTGGACTTCTCGCCGGCGTCCATCCGCGCCGCCACCTGGGCCGCGAGGCAGGCGGAGTCGCTGGATGCGCCGCTGCATCTCGTGCACGTGCTGCCGCACCTCGACCGGCTGTGGATGCCCCTGGAGGCCGCCGGTTTGCACCAGCCCCAGCTCGATGACGTCGCGATCATGGAGACGCTGCGGAGCCGGCTTGCCCAGATCGCCCGGCGGCTCCCCGGTGACGTGGTCGCGGTCATCGAGCGGGGCGGCGAGACGGATCGCCTGCTGGCCGCGGCGGAGCGCCTCGCCGCCAGCTCGATCGTCGTGGGCTCCCATGGGCGGTCGGGCTTCGCTCGCGCGCGCATCGGGACGGTGGCCCAGCGCCTCGTCCGCCACGCCCCGATCACCGTCACCGTGGTGAGGGCGCCGCCGCTGGATTGGCCGGAGCGCGCCGCCGCTTAATTCTAGGGGTCGGTGTCGTCCGTCCCGTTGGCGATCCGCTCCCAGGAGTGGGCGCCCTGCCGGAGCTTGGCGACGTGGCGCTCCGCGAACTCGATGCCCACGAGGGTCGCCAGGGTCCAGCCGGTCAGGAGCGCGCCGTGGGCGTACCGCCCCAGACCGATGGCCGAGCCGATGGCGGCGAGCATCCACAGCACCGCCGCGGAGGTGAGGCCGGTGACGCTGTCGCCGCGGTTCATGATCGTGCCGGCGCCGAGGAAGCCGACGCCGACCACGACCTGGCCGAGCACGCGGGCCGGATCGGCGGTGCTGACGCCGAGGTCTGCCGCCTCTCCGAGGCCGACGAAGGTCGCGGCGCCCAGACACACGATGATCGAGGTCCGCAGGCCAGCCGGTTTGCCCCGGAGCTGGCGCTCGGCGCCGATGAGCCCTCCGCAGAGGGTCGCCACGAAGGCCTGGAGCAGCAGGTGGTGCTGGAAGATCTGCGGGTCAGCCATGGGGACTCGTTCCTTCGTCGGCCAGTCCGGCCTCCACGAGGACGTCGTGGGCGCAGCTGGGGCAGTAGCCGTGGCTGAACCGGGCGTGTGTGTGTTCGCTGACGTACTTCTCGACAGGCAGCCAGCTGCCGTCGTCTCCGCGGATCTTCTTGCACTGGGCGCAGATCGAGACGAGGCCCCGCAGGACCTTGAGCTCGGACAGCGTCTTCTCCAGCTCCCGCGTGGCCGCCTGCTCGCCTGCGAGGGCCAGGCGCGCCCGATGCACCACCCCCGCGACGATGAGGAACGCCACGAGCCGCACCATCGTGTTCCACATCGCGTGGCCGGAGCTCGCGTGGGTGTGCCCGGCGGCGTGGTCGGCCACCGCCCAGATGCAGGCGGACAGGACCGCGATGCCCACGGCGGCCTCGACGCGCACCCGCGACGCCGCCCACGCCACGGAGAAGAAGTAGAAGACGAAGAAGCTGAGGCGGTATCCGGTGATCCAGTCCACGACCCCCAGCGCCGCGGTCAGGAGGCAGGCCGCAGCGATCAGCCTCACCTCCTGGTTCTCGCTGCCCGGGCCCATGGTCAGGCCGCCACCAGCTCGGCGACGCGGGCCCGGAGCAGATCGACGTCCAAGGGCTTGTCGAACACCTGCCGTACGCCGGCGAGGCGGGCGCCCGCGTGGCTCGCCGAGTCACCGAAGGCGGTCATCAGCAGGACCGGGACCCCGGGGAGCCCCCGGCAGATCCGCGTGATGAACTCCAACCCACCGCCCGGCATGCGCAGGTCGGTCAGGACGAGAGCGGGGACCCGCCCCTCGTCCCGGGCCGCCTGGAGCCAGGCGATGCAGCTTCGACCGTCCGTGATGGCCACCACGTCGTGCCCATCACGGGTCAGCGCGCTGGCGAGGAGGCGGCGGAGGGCGGGGTCGTCCTCGACGACGAGCACCGTTCGGGCGACGGACATGGGGGTCTCCACTGCGCCGGAGGCCAGCGCGTTCCGCGGCCGGGAGCGCCACTAGCCACCCACCTCGACGGTCACGTTCACGCCGGGCTGCTCGTCGCTGGACGCGGCGATGTCGCTGCCCGTGAGGACCACGAACTCGGCCCTGCGGTTGTCGGCCTCCTGCGCGATGGTGCCCTCGGAGACGAGCGGCTTCTCCTTGCCGTAGGAGATCAGGGTCAGCTTGGTGGGGGAGACCCCCGAATCCGCCAGGTAGTTGTAGACGGCCTGGGCCCGCCGCTGACCCAGGGCGAGGTTGTACTCCTCGCTCCCGTAGGAGTCGGTGTGGCCCTCCACCCGCACGTGCACCTCCGAGTACTTCATGAGGAGCTTCGCGTTCGCCTCCAGGGCGGCGCGGGACGCGGCCGTCAGCGAGGCCTCATCGAAGTCGAAGTGCACCTTGAGGAAGTTCGACCGCAGGGTCGACAGGTCCGCGGCCGAGGGGATCCCATGGGTGTTGCGCCCCTGCGAGGACGCGCTCTCGGTCCCGGA
Organism: uncultured Pseudomonadota bacterium; assembly: GCA_937891735.1. Taxonomy (GTDB): domain Bacteria; phylum Myxococcota_A; class UBA796; order UBA9615; family UBA9615; genus JAGSHC01. The sequence goes on from CALAGR010000477.1 coordinate 23,977, forward strand.
GGTGGCGGTGTTCTCGGGGCCGGCCTTGCGGCTGTGGCAGCCGGATGCGAGGGCGGCGGAGAGGGCGAGGCTGAGGAGCAGGCTGCTGGTGCGGAGGTGGGTCATGGTGATCTTCCTTGTCGGTCGGCGCGACCGCTGGCCCGTGCATCGGGTCGCATCCAGCTCTTTCACGCGGCGTGCCAACTCTGCGATGGGCTGGCGGGGGCCTCCGAATGCTCGGTGGAGGCCGCTCGAGATCCCCGGATCGGTCATCCTGACCCACTCGGGGGCACAATGACCCAGTCCACCCCGCACGGGAGGCAACGGCATGCGGCTCGCCTGGAAGCAGACCCTCGCCCTGCTGGTCTGCATCGTGATCATCGTGGGGGCCCACGCCTGGCTGCGGGTCCGCGGGGTCTCCGAGACCTTCGCGAGCGACATGCGGCGCGACCACCACGCCCTGGGGCGAGGTCTGGGCAGCACGATCGGTGAGGTCTGGCGCACCGACGGCGAGGCCCGGGCGGTGGCGCTGGTCGAGCGGGCGAATGAGCGGGAGGGCCAGCTCCGGATCCGCTGGGTCGAGCCGGGCGCGGGTCCCGACAGCGGACGAATGCCCATCGCACCGCCCGACACGCTGGTCGGGCTGGGACCGGGGCTCGACGCCCACTGGACCGACGCGGAGGGCTCCGGGCGGCACTACAGCTACGTCGCCGTCCGGCTCGCTGATCGGATGGGGGCCCTGGAGATCTCCGAGTCCCTGGACGAGCAGCGCCTCCTGGGCCGGGCCACCTTCTGGAAGATCCTGCTGACCGCCGCGCTCCTCGCCGCCGCCTCGACCGTCGCCGCGCTCGGTGTCGGCTGGTGGTTCGTGGCGAGGCCCATCGAGCGCCTGATCGGTCTGGCGCGCAACATCGGCGCCGGCGATCTCTCGGGGCGCATCGAGCTGACCCAGAACGACGAGCTCGGGCAGCTCGCCCGGGAGATGAGCGCGATGAGCGAGGGCCTGCAGCGAACGCGCCGGAGCCTCGTCGCGGAGACGGAGGCGCGCCTCTCCGCTGTCTCGCAGCTGCGGCACGCGGACCGGCTCTCGCTCATCGGCACCCTCGCCGCGGGGTTCGCCCACGAGCTCGGCACGCCCCTGAACGTGGTGGGGGCCACGGCGCGCATGATCCGGACCGGGGAGATCCCGGCGGACGAGGTGGCCGCGGAGGTGGACGTGATCGAGCAGCAGGCGGACCGGATGACGGGGATCGTCCGGCAGCTCCTGGACTTCGCCCGGCCTCGCGCGCCGGTCACCGAGTCCTCGGATCTCGTGGCCCTCGTTCGAAGCACGGTCCGGCTGATGCAGACCTACGCGCGGCCGCGCGGAGTCGAGCTGGTCGTCGAGGAGCCCGCGCTGCCCGTCGTCGCCGCGGTGGATCCCGGCCAGCTCCAGCAGGTCGTGTCCAACATCGTCGTCAACGCGATCCAGGCCATGGCAGAGGGCGGCGAGGTGCGGATCGCCCTGGGCCTCGATGCGCCCCACTCCGAGGCGTGGATCGAGGTGGCCGACCAGGGGCCGGGGATCCCCGAGGAACTGCGGGGCCAGCTCTTCGAGCCGTTCTTCACCACCAAGGAGGTGGGCGCGGGCACCGGCCTGGGCCTCTCGGTGGCCTGGGGCATCGTGAACGAGCACGGCGGCCGCATCGACATCGGCGCCACGCCCCAGGGCGGCGCGAAGCTGACCGTGCGGCTGCCCCAGACGAGTCGAGGAGACCGCACATGACCGATCCGCCGACGGGCCAGCTGATCTTCATCGAGGACGACGCCGCGCTTCGGCGGATGCTCGCCACGGCGTTGGAGCGCCGGGGGTGGGAGGTCGTCGCCCTGACCCGGGCCGAAGAGGCGCTCGAGCGGCTGGACGGCACGGAGCTGGACGCGGACGTCGTGCTCACGGACCTCTTCATGCCGGGCCTCGGGGGGATGGAGCTGTGCCGGCGCCTCCGGGAGCTCCGGCCGGAGATCCCCGTGGTCGTACTGACCGCCTTCGGGAGCCTCGACACGGCCATCGAGGCCATCCGCGCGGGGGCCTGGGACTTCGTCACGAAGCCCGTCGGCGTCGACGCCCTGTCCATCGCCCTGGACCGCGCCCGGGAGCACCGCTCGCTTCGACGGGAGGTCCGTCAGCTGCGCAAGGAGATCCAGGGCTGGGCCGGCGGCGACCTGCTGACCGGCGAGTCCGAGGCCATGCGAACCCTGCGCGGGCTCGTGGACCGCGTGGCCGTGTCCGAGGCCAGCGTGCTGATCCGGGGCGAGACGGGCACGGGCAAGGAGGTCGTGGCCCGGGCCATCCACGCCCGCAGCCCCCGCGCGGGGAGGCCGTTCGTGGCCCTGTCGTGCGCTGCCCTGCCGGAGGCCCTGCTCGAGTCCGAGCTGTTCGGCCACGTGCGCGGAGCGTTCACCGGCGCGAACGAGCGGCGCCCGGGGCTCTTCCAGCAGGCGACGGGCGGCACGCTGTTCCTCGACGAGATCGGCGAGATGCCCATGGCCCTGCAGGTCAAGCTGCTGCGGGTGCTCCAGGAGCGGTCAGTCCGCCCCGTGGGCGGCGACCGGGAGATCCCCATCGACGTGCGGATCCTGTCCGCCACCCACCGTGCTCTCGAAGAGGCGATCGAGGAGGGCCGCTTCCGCGAGGATCTGTGGTTCCGGCTCAACGTCATCCAGATCGACCTTCCGCCCCTGCGGGACCGTGGGCACGACGTCCTCGCCCTCGCGCAGCGGTTCGTCCAGGAGTTCGCGCAGCGCCCGGGCTGCGTCGTTCGAGGCATCTCGCCCGAGGCCGCGCGCCGCCTCCTGGCCTGGTCCTGGCCCGGCAACGTGCGCGAGCTGCGCAACTGCATCGAGCGGGCCGTCGCGCTGACCACGCGGGAGGAGATCGGGGTGGAGGATCTGCCGCCCCGGGTCCGCGAGATGGCGTCTTCGTCTGCGCCGGCGACCGACCTCGCCGCGGGCGGGTTCGTGGCGCTCGCGGAGCTGGAGCGTCGCTACGTGCTCCAGGTCCTGGACGCGGTGGGTGGGAAGCGGGGCGAAGCGGCGCGGATCCTCGGGCTGGACCGCAAGACGCTGTACCGCAGACTCCAGGAGTGGGCGGGGCCCAACGATCCCCCGAGCGGCGACCTGTGACCGACACGCCCCCTTCCGATCCGCACCGGATCCCGGCGAGCCCCTGGGCTGGGCGGCGGGTCTTCGTCACCGGCACCACGGGCTTCAAGGGAGCCTGGTTGGCCTTCTGGCTGCAGCGGCTCGGCGCCGAGGTCCACGGCTTCGCCCTGCCGCCCCACACCACGCCGAGCCTGTTCGACGAGCTCGACCTGGCTGGCCGCATCCACCAGACGATGGGCGACCTGACGGAGCCGGGCGCCGTGGCCGCGGCCTTGGAGCAGAGCGGCGCCGAGGTGGTCCTCCACCTGGCCGCCCAGGCCATCGTGCGCACCGGGTTCCAGGCCCCGATCCACACCTACATGACCAACACGATGGGCACCCTGCGCCTGCTCGAGGCGGTGCGGGCGACCGCGTCGGTGCGGGCCGTCGTCAACGTGACCACCGACAAGGTCTACAGCGGACCGAACGAGGTCGCGCACACCGAGGACGGGGCCCTCGGCGGAGGTGGCCCCTACAGCGCCAGCAAGGTGTGTGCGGAGATCGTCTCTGCGGAGGCCGGCCGGAGGTGGGCTGCGGCTCGGGGGCTGGGCCTGGCCACGGCCCGGGCCGGCAACACCCTCGGGGGCGGGGACTGGGCGCCGGACCGTCTGGTCCCGGACTGCGTGCGCGCGGCGGCCGCGGGCGGATCCGTCCGTCTGCGCAACCCGTCCGCGGTGCGCCCCTGGCAGCACGTCCTGGACGTCCTGCAGGGATACCTCACCCTGGCCGAGCGCCTGCTGGAGAGCCCCGGCAAGGCGGCTGGCGCCTGGAACTTCGGCCCTGCCCTGGGGGACGAGCCCGACGTGCAGACCGTGGCCGCCGCGGTGCTGGCGGGTCTGGGATGCTCAGACCAGCTGGTGCTGGCACCGGACGAGGGAGGTCCGCCGGAAGAAGACGTGCTCCGGCTCGATTCCTCCAAGGCGCGCCAGCAGCTCGGCTGGGGCCCGCGGCTGGACTGGCGGCGGTCGCTTCTGTGGACGGCCGACTGGTATCGAGGCTTCGCCGACGGCCGCTCCGCGCACGCGCTGTGCGTCGAGCAGATCGACTCCTTCTCGGCCCTGCCTCCCCCGACGCTTCCCGCGCCCTGACCACACGCGCTAGAACGCCGTCATGCTGCGCTTCATCGTCATCGCCCTCGCCCTGCTCCCGGCCCTCGCGTTCGCCCAGGACGCCGTCGTCAGCGAGCAGCCCGACGATCCCTACCTGTGGCTGGAGGAGGTCGAAGGCGCCAAGGCGTTGGAGTGGTCCCGGGCGCGCAACGCCGAGTTGGTGGCCGCGTTCGCCCAGGGGGAGACCTTCGAGGCCCTGCGCACCCGGCTCCTCGCCACCCTGGACGCCTCGGACCGGATCCCCATGGTCAGCAAGATCGGGGCGCTGTACTACAACCTGTGGAAGGACGGCGAGCACGCGCGGGGCCTGTGGCGGCGCACCTCGCCGGAGTCCTGGAAGACCGACGTTCCCACCTGGGAGACCGTGCTGGATCTGGACGCGCTGGGCGAAGCCGAGGGCGAGAACTGGGTGTGGGGTGGCGCCGACTGCCTGCCCCCTGCGTATGCGCGCTGCCTGATCGAGCTGTCCCGCGGCGGCGCGGACGCGACCGTGGTCCGCGAGTTCGACGTGTCCGCGAAGGCCTTCGTGGACAAGAAGGCCTTCACGCTGCCCGAAGCCAAGCACAGCATCGGCTGGATCGACCAGGACACCGTGTTCGTGGGCACCGACTTCGGGGAGGGCAGCCTGACCGACTCGGGCTACCCGCGCCTGCTCAAGGTCTGGAAGCGCGGCACGCCGCTGCGCCGCGCGAAGACCGTGATCGAGGGGCAGGCGAGCGACGTGGCGGTGGGCGGCTGGCACGACCCCACGCCGGGCTTCGAGCGGAACGTGGTCTATCGCAACCTGACCTTCTACGCGGACGAGGTGTCCCTGTGGAGCAAGCGCGGTCTGCAGCGGATCGACAAGCCCGCCGACGCGAACGTGCAGTTCTTCGGCGAGCACCTGCTGCTGGAGCTGCGCACGGACTGGACCGTCGGCGGGACCACCTACGCCGCCGGCTCCCTGGTGGGCACGAACCTTCTGCGGTGGATGGCCGGCGAGCGAGAGCTCGTCACGCTCTTCGAGCCCACCGACACCGTGTCCCTGCGCAGCGTGTCCACCACCCGCAACCACCTGATCCTCAACCTGCTGGACATGGTGGCGTCGCGCATCGAAGTGATGACGTTCTCCGACGGAGCCTGGACCCGCGCCCCGCTGCCGGGGGTGCCGGCGCTGGGAACGCTGTATGCATCCCCGGTGGACTCCCTGCAGTCCGACGCCTACTGGCTCACCATCACCAACTACCTGACCCCCACCTCGGTGGCGATGGGTACCCTGGGGGAGGGCGCGCCCGAGGTGCTCAAGCGGCTCCCGGGGCGGTTCGACACGTCGGGACTCGCGGTCCAGCAGCACATCGCCACCAGCGCCGACGGCACGCCCATCCCCTACTTCGAGGTGGCCCGGGAGGACCTCGTGCTCGACGGCTCCAACCCGACGCTGCTGTACGGCTACGGCGGGTTCGAGGTCTCGCTGCTGCCCCGCTACTCGGCGACGCGGGGCATCACCTGGCTGGAGAAGGGCGGCGTGTACGTCGTCGCCAACATCCGGGGCGGCGGCGAGTTCGGGCCCCGGTGGCACCAGGCGGCCCTCCGGGACCAGCGCATGCGGGCCTACGAGGACTTCGTCGCGGTGGCCGAGGACCTGGTGAGCCGCGGCGTGACCTCCCACGAGCGGCTCGGCTGCGAGGGCGGCAGCAACGGCGGCCTGCTCGCCGGCAACATGTACACCCTGTATCCCGACCGGTTCGGGGCCGTGCTCAGCGAGGTGCCGCTGCTCGACATGCGCCGGTACAGCAAGCTGCTCGCCGGGGCGTCCTGGATGGGGGAGTACGGCGACCCCGACGTGCCCGCAGACTGGGCCTTCATCAAGGCCTTCTCGCCGTACCACAACGTCGATCCGGAGGCGGTGTACCCCCCCATCCTGATCACCACGTCCACCCGGGACGACCGGGTGCACCCGGCTCACGCGCGCAAGATGGTGGCGCGGCTGCGGGAGCTCGGAAAGGACGTGGCGTACTACGAGAACATCGAAGGCGGTCACGGCGCGGCCGCGAACAACGAGCAGGCCGCGTTCCTGTACGCGCTTCAGTACACGTGGTTGTGGGCCCAGCTCAACAAGGACCTGCCGCCGACTCAGGAGTCGTCCAGCTCCCACTGATCGTCGGCGGTCTCGACCTCGTCGAGCTCCCAGTGCGTTTCTTCGGCCTCGGCCGCGTCCGGCACGAAGTCCAGGTTGGGGGTGTTCCACAGGTCCCGACCGAGGTTTTCGGCCCGGGTGATCGCCGTGCTCCCGAAGGCGTCGCGCACCGCGTCCATGGCGGCCTCCAGGTCCCGTCGCCGGGCCCCCGTGGCGCCGAACAGATCGAGCTGCACCGGATCTCCGGGGCGAACGATGTCGTAGGCCGCCATGCCCACGAGCCGGAACGGCAGGTCCCACGGGAAGTGGTCGAGAATGGGGATCGCCGCCTCGTACAGCCGCTGCCCGAGGTCCGACGGCGTCGCCAGCAGCGTCTGCCGGGACATGAGCTGGAAGTCGCTGGTCTTGAGCTTGACCCGGATCCCTCCCGCCATCAGCTCCTTGCTGCGCAGCCGGCGCCCGATGGACTCGGCGGACCGGCGCAGGTGCTCCTCGATGGACGGGCGGTCGCTGATGTCCTCCGCCAGGGTGCGCTCGCTGCCGATGGACCGCGCGCGACGGCGGGTCAGCACGCGCCGCGGATCCTGGGCCAGGGCGAGGCGACGCAGGTGCGGGCCCAGGTTGCCCAGGCGCCGCTGCATCGTGTCCTCGTCCTGCTGGGCGAGCTGGCCGATGTGCGTGAAGCCCGCCGCCATCAGGCGCTGCTCGGTGACGGGTCCGACGCCCCACAGCTTGCGGACCCCCAGGGGCGCGAGGAACGCCGCTGCGTGGTCGGGGTGCACGACCGTCAGGCCGTCGGGCTTGCGGAAGTCGCTCGCCACCTTCGCCACGTACTTCGTGCCGGAGATCCCCACGCTGATGGTGAGCCCGCCGGTGACCTCCTTGACGGCCTCCTTGAGCCGGCGGCCCATGACGCCCGGGGTGCCGAACAGGTGCTCGGTGCCGGTCATCTCCAGGAACGCTTCGTCCAGCGAGATGGCCTCCACGTCCGGCGAGAAGTCCTCGAACGTGTCCATCACGAGCTTGCTGATCTCGGTGTACCGGCTGAAGCGAGGCGGCACGATCAGGGCCTGGGGGCACATGCGCTTCGCCTTCGCCATCGACATCGCGCTGCCCACCCCGAAGGGGCGCGCCTCGTAGGACGCCGTGAGCACCACGCCTCGACCCGAGTCCGAGCCGATCAGCAGCGGGCGGCCGCGAAGCGAGGGGTCGTCCAGCTGCTCGACGGACGCGTAGAAGGCGTCCATGTCGGCGTGCGCGATGACGCGGGGCCACGACATGCGCACATGCTAGACGGATGTTCAGTGTGGTGGGGTACTGCGGGAGGATCTCAGCCCAGCTGCTGCTCGACCCAGTCGATCACGAAGTCCGCGACCTCCTCCCAGCCCGGCTCGGCGATCAGGAAGTGGCTGCGCCCCTCGAACTCCTTGAAGTCGGTGACCGGCCCCGGCTTGTACTTGCCGTGGTTGGCGCGGTTCATCGACGCGGAGATGGTCTTGTCCTCGCTCCCCGCCACCAGGAGCAGGGGGCAGCGGTCCTGCTTCTTGAAGTCCACCTTCACCAGCTTCGGGGACCAGGTCGCCTGCGCGTACACCCGCCCCGGCGTCGGGATGACGTACTGGTCGTAGGCCGCGGCCCGATCCGCCTCGGGCACGCCGTTGGCGAACGTGGCGCCGAAGTCCTCCTCGGACATCGTCAGCGTCTTCTTCCAGTGCCCAGGGGTGGACACCACCGGGAACGCCGCCCGCAGCGCCGCGAAGCTGGGCAGCACCCCGAACGGAGGCGCCGAGTCGATGGCCACCGCCGCGCGCCCGATGCCCATCGACACGAGCCGCTGCACGAACAGCCCGCCGAAGCTGTGGCCGATCAGGATCGGGTCGCCCAGCTCCTGCGCCCTGGCGCGGTAGTGCTCCACGATCTCGCCGATGCCGACGCCGGCGAGCTCCGGGGCCGGCGCGTTCCTCAGCTCCTGCACGGAGCGCTCGTCGTGGGGCCAGCTGGGCGCGTGGCAGGTGTATCCGCGGGCCGCGTAGCGCTCCCGAAAGGAGTCCCAGCAGCGACCGTTCACCCAGGCGCCGTGCACCAAGAGGATGGGGGGCTTGTCCATGCGCGGACTCTAGCGACCTCTCATCCGGAAACCCCGGATGAGAGGTTGCGGTAGTTCCCGGACGGGAACTAGCGGGAGCACGCAGGCCTTGCGGGTGGCATCCTTACGCCGTGCACCGCGCCGCAAACCCTGCCATCGCCCTCATCGAGTTCGACTCGATCGCTCGCGCGCTGCGCACGGGCGACGCGATGGTGAAGCGCGCGAGCGTCGAGGTGGCGTACGCGGGCCCGGTGTCTCCGGGCAAGTACCTCGTGCTCATCACCGGCGGCGAAGCCGAGGTGGAGGAGAGCTGGCGGGCCGGACGGGCCGACGGCGGCGACGCGGTGGTCGACCACCTCTTCCTGCCGGGGGTGCACGGCGACGTGGTGCTCGCGATCATGGGCCAGACCCACGCCCTGGACCCGGACGTCGACTCCCTGGGGGTGATCGAGACCAGCACCGTGGCCGCGGCCATCGTGGCGTGCGACGCCGCCTGCAAGACCGTGGCGGTGCGGATCCTGGAGATGCGCCTGGGCAAGGGCATCGGCGGCAAGGGCGTCTTCACCCTGGCGGGCAGCCAGTGGGACCTGGAAGCCGCGCTGGAGGCTGCCTGCACGTCCATCGAGGAGCGGCGCGCGCTGCTCGGACGCGAGCTCATCCCCCGGCCCGACGCCCTCTTCGCGGGCGGGCTTGCGTGAGGCGGCGCGTGTTCTTCGGGCTCGTCCTGGTCCTGGGGTGTCCATCGGGCCCCCGGGAGCCGGCCAGCCTCATCGACCACGGCGCCTGGCAGGACGCGGACGCGGATCCCTGGGCGGCCGAGCGGCCCGACGCCTCCTTCCTGCGCTGCGATCCCCTGGCCGTGTACGAGGAGGCCTTCGGCAGCGACGACACGCTCAGCGTGAACCTGGACTACTGCAACTACGTGTCCCTTCGGCAGCCGTCCCTGGTGGAGGTCCTGGCCGGCGACCTGCTGACGTTCCGGCTGTGGCACGACGGCCTCTTCTTCTCCACGGACGAGCCGCCGCACCTCGCCTTGCAGATCGGAGCCGCGCCGAGCTGGGAGGTCCTGCTGGAGGCGCCGGGCGATTCGGGGCTGGAGTACCTGCAGTGGACCGCCCAGGACGACATCGCCGTCGGCACCCCCGTGTCGTTCCTGGTCAACACCCACCGGGAGATCGACGACGCGCGGCACGGCGGCAACTCCTTGAACCTCATCGAGCTGAGTCGGGTCGATCCCGCGTGGGAGCCCGCGCGCTGATCGGGGCGAGCGGCCCTGGTCTCGCGCCGCTGCCGTAGAACCGGCTATCCTCGCTCCCGATGGAACTCGCACGCGTCGTCGGCACGGTTGTCGCCACCCAGAAGTACGAAGGCCTGACCGGCGTTCGGCTCCTCCTGCTCGATCCCCTGGACGAGAACCTGCAGTCGGTGGGCGACCCCTTCGTGGCGTGCGACTCGACCCAGGCGGGCCCCGGCGAGATCGTGTCGTGGGTCGGGGGCCGCGAAGCGACGCTGGCGCTGCCGGTGCACTTCGTGCCGGTGGACGCGACCATCATCAGCATCGTCGATGAAGTCGACGCCCGGAGCCTGACGTGATCCTGTGTCGCGTCATCGGCACCTCGGTCAGCACGGTGCAGCACCCGGTGTTCGTCGGGCGCACGATCCTCGTGGTGCAGCCGGTGCGGCCCGACGGCGTCACGAAGCGCGCCCACGCCTTCCTGGCGGTGGACAGCGTGCAGGCGGGGGAAGGCGATCTGGTCGTGGTGGCCCGGGAGGGCAACGCGGCGCGGCAGGTGCTCGGCACGGCCCAGGATCCGTTTCACAGCGTGATCCTCGGCATCGTCGACGACATCGAGCTGCACGCCTGATCCCATGAGCGGCCGCGTGCTCCTGACCGGTGGCGCGGGCTTCATCGGGAGCAGCGTGCTCGACGCGCTGGTGCTGCAGGGCCGGCGGGTCACGGTGGTGGACGACTTCAACGACTACTACGACCCCCGGACCAAGCACGAGAACGTCGAAGCCGCGGTGGCCTCGGGCCTCGCGCAGGTCGTGCACGCCGACATCCGCAGCCCCCAGACCTGGGCCGAGCTCGACGCCGACGAGGGCTGGGACGGCGTGATCCACCTGGCGGCCCGCGCGGGGGTGCGTCCCTCGATCCGGGACCCGGCGCTGTACACGTCGGTCAACGTGGAGGGCACGGCCCGGGCCCTGGACTGGGCGTGCTCGGGATCCAGCCCCATCCCGTTCGTGCTCGCCTCGTCCAGCTCGGTGTACGGCGACGAGTACCCCGTGCCGTTCGGTGAGGACGCGGCGGCCCTGAGCCCCGTGTCGCCCTACGGGGCCACGAAGCAGTCCTGCGAGGCGCTGGCCCGGACGTGGCGCAGGATGCGGGGGATCCGCGCCGTCGCGCTGCGCTTCTTCACGGTGTACGGACCCCGGCAGCGCCCGGATCTGGCGATCCACAAGTTCGCGCGGCGCATCGACGCCGGTGAGCCCATCCCCGTGTACGGCGACGGGAGCTCGGCCCGGGACTACACCCACATCGACGACATCGTCGGCGGCGTTCTGGCCGCGCTGGCGGCCGTGCAGCAGGACCGCCTCGATCACTTCGCCTACAACCTGGGCAGCGACCGCGCGATCCGCCTCGACGAGCTGATCGCCGCGATCGAGGAGGCCGTCGGCAAGGCCGCCGTCATCGACCGGCAGCCGGAGCAGCTGGGCGACGTCAAGCGCACCTGGGCGGACGTGAGCCGCGCCGGCCGGGACCTGGGGTACGCGCCGTCGGTCACGTTCGAAGACGGCCTGCGGGACTTCGTGAGCTGGCTGCGCCGCTGATCCGCCCCTGAACGGCGGCGCCCACGCTCAGGGGACGTTGGGCGCTTCGTCCCCGGTGGCCTGCCCCGGCGTGTAGGGGGTGTCGTCCACGCTGGCCTTCTCGGACGCGAGTCCGGGCACGCGCCACACCTCCTGCGCGGCCTCGAGCGTGTCGAAGGGCTCGTTGCGGGCCTCGTCTGCGCAGCAGGTCTGGAACCCGCTCGCCCAGAAGGGGTTGGCGACGTTGATGGTGGCCGGGATCGCGTCCAGGGGGATCCGGATGTCGATGGCGTTCCCGAGCCAGAAGCAGCCCTTCACGATCGTGGCTTCGTCGTTCGCTGAGGCCGCGTCGAGGAGCTCGCAGGGCGCTTCCTGGCTGCCCACCTTGACCTCCACGGTCACCATCTTGCCGGCCTGCTCCAGCCAGAAGCGCAGCTCCCGGACCTTGTCGCCGCTCAGCGTCATCGCCTCCTGGGTCAGCACGCGGGCGTACAGGTAGCGCGCGTCCACCGCCACGAGGGCCGAGAGCAGGTCATCGAAGCCGTTGCTGCCCTTGGCGTCGCCGGGGGCATCGGTCAGCTCGGCCTCGAACTCCCTCAGCAGCAGGACCACGCTGTCGGGCTCACCGCCCTCGGCCTGGGCCGGGGCCGCGCCGGCCTGCTCCCACGCCATCCCGGCGTAGTCCGATCCGGTGGTGGTGGGGGCCCCGCCGCCGCCCGCAGAGTCGCTCGGGGGCTGCACGACGATGACCGGCGGAGCCGTGGTGGGCGCTCCAGGCTCGCCGCCGCCGCAGGCGGGCAGGAGGAGCAGGGCGAGCAGAAAGGGGATGGAGGCGCGAGGCATGCGCACAGACTTCAGCATCGACCGCGGGGTGTCAAACCCCTCAAGTCCGCGCGGCGAGACGCTTTCGGGGATCCCCGGCGGCTATCATCGCGCCATGTCGGAGTCGCTCCCTTCCGGGTCTCTCGCTGGAGCCGATCTGACGGGGCGCGACCTGTCCGGGGCGAGCCTCGCGGGTCGGGATCTGTCGGGGGCCGTTCTGGCCGACGCGGACCTCGCCGACGCCAACCTGACCGGCGCGAACCTGACGAACGCGAACCTGCGCGGCGCGCGGCTCGTGCAGGCGGATCTGACGGGCGCGACCCTGGACGGCGCTGATCTGGCGGGCGCTGCGCTGTCCGGCGCGACCCTCAGCGAGACCTCGATGGCCGGCGTCACCTTGAAGGACGCGCGCGCGGACCACAGCGAGTGGGTGCGCACCAAGGCCACCGGCGGCGACTGGGACGGGATCGATCTGACGGGCGCGGTGTTCGAGCGGGTGCGGCTGGGGGAGGTGTCCCTGCGCGGCGCCCTCCTCGAGGATCTGCGGCTCACGGACACGGACGTCGAGCGCAGCTGCATGGACGGCGTGCGCGCCTCCCGCCTCGTGCTCGTGGACACCTCGTTTGTCGATGTGAGCGCGGTGGGCGCGGAGCTGCGGGACGCCTCGGTCCGGTTCGCCGACTTCAAGCGGGTGACGCTGACACGCGCGGCGCTCGACGGGGCGATCTTCGAGTCGGTGGACTTCGGGGGCAGCAGCTTCGACGAGATCACCGCCCGGGGCGCCCGGCTGGAGCGCTGCGCGGGGCTGGACCGCAGCGCCCGTCGGCTGCTGGAGGGGGCCGGCGCCGCCCTGCCGGTGCCGCTGCTGGGGCGAATGGTCTCGGCCGTCGTGGGCACCTCGACGTTCACGCGGCTGGCGGCGCTGCTGGTGGTGGGCGTGGCGGTGGGCGCCTACACCTGGATGTCGATGACGCGGGTGGATCCGGGCATGCGGGAGGTGGGCCCCGACGAGCTGGTGGGCGAGCAGCGCGTGACGTGGCTCGCGCTGGAGCGCCGGTTCGACACCGAGCCCGCCGCGCGCATGACGGTCCTTCAGGAGATGGCGCGCTTCCTGGACGACGTCGGCGCCGAGGCCGCGGCCGAGACGAAGTTCCGGGAGGCCCTGGAGATCGCCGAGCGGGACGAGCACGAGCCGCCTCTGGTCCCGCTCCTGGCCCTGGGCGAGTTCCTGCTGGCCCACGAGCGCTTCGATGACGCCCTGACCTACGCCCGCGAGCTCGACCAGCCGGGGGCGGGCCAGCGGGAGATCGCCGTGTCCCGCCTGATCCTGGCGCGCACCCTGATGGCCCGGGGCAACGCGGACCGGGCCGCGGAGGTGGCGGAGGACCTCGTCGTCCGGATCGGCGAGGTGCCCGACGAGCTGCAGCGCTTCCAGCTCGTGATGATCGTGGCGCGGGTGGTGGAGGAGCTGTCGGGCCCCGCCGCGGCGCTGGTGTTGCTGGACGGGGTGCCCGCCTCCCTCGACCTCGAAGGGCAGGGCGAGGTCGCCCTGGAGCGGGCCGCGCTCCTGGCCCGGATGGGGCACATCGGGGACGCGGTGCAGGGGTTCGACGCGACCATCGCCGCCTACTCGGACCTGCCGCTGATCCGCGAGCGGGCGCGGGAGGAGCGGGCGCGCCTGCTGCAGATGGGCACCGACCCCCAGGCCGAGGAGATCCGGCTGCGGGAGCTCGCCGGCGGGGACGACCAGCTCGCGGCCCAGAGCGCGCTGGGGCTGGCCCGCCTGGCGGTGCGGCGGGGAGCCGTGGAGGAGGCCAGGGCGCTGTACGAGGGGGTGCGGGAGCGCCACGCGGAGCGGGTGGAGACCCGGGTCGAGGCGACGCTGGAGCTGGCGGATCTGCTCGCCACCATCGGCGACGTGGCCGGCGCCGAGGCGCTGCTCCGGGACGAGGTGGCGCGCGTGGACCTGCCCGAGTCGGGGCTGGCCCTGCGGCAGGCGCTGGTGGAGTCGCGCTACCGGGCCGGCGACATGCAGGGGGCGGTGGCGGCGTCCCGCGAGACGGTGCTGTGGGCGAACAGCGACGAGTCCATGTCTTTGCGGGCGCGGCTGCAGCTGGCGGGCCTCCTGGACGAAGCGGGGCAGTTCGATGAGGCCATCGACCTGTACAAGGAGGTGGCCCTGGCGGCGAAGGATCCCGGGCTGGTGGCGGCCGCCTGGTTCGGGCAGGCCACGCTCATGCGACGGCGCGGGGCGCCCGAGGCCGCCCTGCCGCTGATGGACAGCGCACTGCTGCATCTGCCCGCCCAGCACGCGCTGCGCGGGGTGATCGTGGTCGAACGCGCCGAGGTGCTGGCGGAGCTGGGTCGCTCCACGCCAGCGGCGGTGGAGGAGATGCTGGCCGCTGCACGGGCCGCGGGTTTGCCGGATCTGCAGCCTGTGGCGTACGCGTCCCTGCTGCTGATGCTCGCGCGGGAGCTGACCGCCGCGGGGCGGCACGAGGACTCCCTCAATGTGTACCAGCAGGTGGCGTCTTCGCCGGCGGGAGGGGAGGAGCCGGGGCTGCGGCAGGAGGCCGTGTCGGGTCAGGTCGAGGCGCTCGTGGCGCTCGGTCGGCAGGATCAGGCGGCGGAGTTGCTGGATCGCACCTCGGTGGATGCGCTGACCTCGGGCGGCGGCGAACAGACCTGTGCGGCCATGCACGGGCTCGCCGTGGGCCGGGCCGAGGCCGGGGACCTGGACGCCGCGGTGGCCGGCTTCACGGACCTGCTGCAGACCTGCCGGAGCCCCCGGTTCCTGGTGGCGCGCCTGCCCGAGATCAGCGATCTGCTGGTGGACGGGGACCGGCCGGACGCGGCGCGCGCGCTGCTGCTCGGGG
>CALAGR010000478.1 GCA_937891735.1 uncultured Pseudomonadota bacterium
TCGTTGGGCTGGCCCACGGCGCGCTCGGGCTGGGGGGGGCGGCGGCCGTCTGCGGGGTCGCCGCGGCTGCGGCGGTCGTCCGGAGGCCCACATGGTTGCCCATGGCCCGGCGGGTGATGATCGTGGTGGTGGTGCTCCTCGCGGTCGGCGCCGCGAAGCTGGCCTCCATCGCGGACCTGACCACCCGCGGGACGGACTACTTCGCCGTGAACGCAGACGGCCGCTACCCATTCAGGGATGCCGCCGACGCCAAACGCTGCTTCTATTCCTCCCCCGCCTCGTTTGTAGGCCACCTGCAGCGTCCACTCGCGCGGGTCACCGCCTACTACGAGCCGTCCTACCCCGAGGCGGAAGAGTACGCGCCCCTCGGTCTGACGCTGCCCCTGGTGCTCCTCTTCGGGCTCGCCTCCGCCTTCGCATGGCGCCGCATGGCCCCGTGGGCCCTGCTCTGGCTGGTCTACGCGCTGTTGTGCTTCGGTCCCAACGCGATCGGCGACCCGTACCGCATCTTGGTGTGGGGGCTACCAGGCTTCTCCACCCTCTCCGACCCATACAAGTACTTCAACTTCTTCCTGGTGGTTCCGGTGGCCCTGGGCTTCGGGATGGCCGTGGAGCTGGCCGTCGCACGATGGGGCCGCGGGGCGCTCATGGCGGCGGGCCTGCTGTTGCTTTGGCCCGCGCTCCAGAACATGCCGCTGTGGAGCACCCTGTTCTCCGCCGCCGCGGACCCGCTCCCGGTTGAGGAGACATTTTTCCAGGTCTTTCTGGAGCCGCCGCAAGACCGCGACCGATTCGAGCACCCCAAGATGTACCGGGAGTTCTTCCGACCTGACGCTGTTCGCGAGTTCTTCACGGTCCCCGCTGGGATCGGCGTGATCAACTGGTACGCCGACATCTACCCACCGGAGTATCCCGTGCCGCGGTTCATGATCGATGACGCGGGGGACCCCACGCTGGTCCCTGGTTGGCGCGGAGCCGTATGGACCGATGGACCCTGCGAGGTGGCGGAGCCGACCCTGACAGCGAACCGGGTCGAGGTAGACGTAGACGTGGCAGGGACATGCACGGTCGTCATCAACCAGAACCACGACTCAGGCTTCTCCAGCGATCTCGGGACCGTGATCGAGGAGCAAGGGCTGCTCGCTGTGCGCCTGCAGGTCCCGGAGGTCGCCCCAGGCATGCATCGGGTCGTCCTGCGCTATCGACCTCGTTGGCTGCTCGCCGCGCTCGCGACCTCGGGGATCTCCCTCGCCGCAGTGCTGGCCCTGCTCCTGCTCGGCGCGGGGCGTGGAGCGCGCTGGGCAGCGCTCGATCACGATGAGTGAAAGCCGCACGCCAACGCGTTGCGCATCAGCGACCACAAGTCCAACCACCTGCTCAAGGTGATGACCGGCGCCCGAAACGTCCAGTAGCAAGAGCGCCCCCCAAGACCAGGCCAAACAGTGACACGACCGCCGACCAGGCGAGCCCCGGCGGGCGAAACCGCCACCGCAGCGTGTGGGAGCCGGCGGCCACCAGGACCCCGGTGTGCACCTGGTTGACAGCGACGGTGGGCAGCCGTTGGGACCCGTCCAGCACCTGCCACCCGGGATGCAGCCGCTCGCCGAGCACCACCAGGGCGGGGCCCGCGGTCTCCACCTGGACATCCAGGCCGCCCTGCGCGCAGCTCACCTGGGCCCGCACGAGTCCCTCGGGGACCGGCTCCTCGACCAGCGCCGGCAGATCCGGCGAGGGCGCAGTGGCCAGCAAACGCCGCACCCGGTTGGCTTCGCTCGGCACCAGGATCGTGGACGGGGGCGAGTAGCAGCGGGGCATCATCCCGTCCACCCGCCAGACGTGGTCCATCTCATCCACCGCCACCGGGATCCGGTGCAGCGCCATCGTGCGGGCCCCGAGGCCGTCCGGCGCGAAGGTGACGGCGGCGCGGCGGGACACGGCCTGCACGTCCCACGGATCCCCGAACACCCCGGGCGGCGGATCGAAGGGCGGCAGACCGTTGAGCTCCCGCGCCAGGGGCAGCAACATGGCCGAGGCCCTGGGAGGAGCCAGCTTCGTGCGACCGGACAGGCTGCGCCAGCCATGCCCGCTGGCCAGGTGCACGGGCCAGCGGCGGTCGAGGAGCCGGGCCTGGACCAGGGGCGCCTCCACCATCAGGTCCTCCACCTCGCCGCCCTGCGCGACGTCGTCGAAGCCCAGGCTCGGGTCGCCCCAGGTGTCAGTGAGGGAGGGCGCCGTCTCCAGTCCATCTTCCAGCAGCACCGCGAGCTCGCCGGCGTGCAGGGAGCCGTGCGCGAGGATCTCCTCCCCGCTCGCGTGGGCGCGGTCCCCCAGGCCCATCGGGCGCGACGGGACCGCGGCGTGGGTGTGCACGCCGAGCAGGGCCAGGTCGAGCGTCGTGAGGAGCAGGAGTCCGGCCATGCGCTCGGCCTGTCCTGACCAGCGACGAAGAACGAGGGCCGCGGCGGCCAGGATGAGCACCGCCCGCACGAGGCCGCCGATCCAGTGACTCCATTCGTACGCCGACCCGAAGGTCGGCCGGCCCAGCGGCGTGACCCGGGCCAGCGCGGCGACCACCATCACCCCCACCAGCAGCCCCGGCCAGCTCAGCAGGGCCTCACCCAGCTCGTCCCGGTCCATGGCGACGAGACGGTCCAGACCCAGCGCGCCGATCACCGCCGCGGGGGCCATGGCGAGGGCGTAGTACAAGATCAGGACCGGGTGGGCGAGCACGGTCAGGGGGGCCAGGATCGTGCGGACCCCGGGAATCGCGGCCGCGGTCAGCAACAGTACGGTGACGAAGGCGGCCAGGGCCGGCACGGGTCCGCGGTCCGAGCTGATTCGGCGCGCGAACGCGAAGGCGAACGTGACACCCAGCACCGCGCCGAGCCCGAACTCCCGAGCCGTCACAAACGGCTTCGGCGCCACCCAGGACGCGGCGAACGACCACGTCAGGGTCTGCACAGGCGGGATCGCCATCGCCGCGATCTGCGCGTCAGAGCCGCGGGAGGCCTGAAACTCCAGGAGCGCCGGCACGATGCCCGTGGCGCCCCCCGCCAGGCCCAGCAGGGTGAGCAGCGCCGCCCACGGAAGGGTCCGCCAGCGCAGCAGGAACCACACCGCCAGCGCGCCGCAGGCTCCCCCCGCGTGGCGGATGTCGGCCCCTGTCAGCAGCGCGGCCAGGGCGAGCCCCCCGAGCGCCGCCCACTTCAGCCGCTGCTGACGGTCCGGGGCGGACTCCAGCATGCGATGACACGCCAGGACCGCCGGAAACCACGCGAAGACGGGCATCGCGTCGGCCGGGCTCTCGATGAACAGGGCCAGTCCGAAGGGTCCGCAGGCGTACACCAGCCCTGCCGCGGTGGCCGCCGCCTCACTGGCCCCGAAGGTCCGGGCGAGCCAGCGCGCCGCCAG
Source organism: uncultured Pseudomonadota bacterium (assembly GCA_937891735.1). Classification (GTDB taxonomy): domain Bacteria; phylum Myxococcota_A; class UBA796; order UBA9615; family UBA9615; genus JAGSHC01. The sequence continues at coordinate 3,412 of CALAGR010000478.1, forward strand.
CAGCGCGCCGACGGCGTGGGCGACGAACGCGGCAGGCAGGGCGATCCACACGGGCAGCAGGAACCCCGGCCACATGGCGGGGTAGATGGGCCCCATCTGGTTCGCCTCGGTGTGCAGTGCCACGCCGCCCATGCGTCCGGGCACGAAGAAGGGGTTCTCGCCGCTCCAGATGGCGTGGCGCACCCACTCCCAGGTGGAGACCACGGAGTACAGGGCGTCGTCGGGCACGTCCACGCCGCGACCCAGCACGAAGGGTCCAGCCACCACGCCCAGGGCCACGATGGCGAGCGCCGCGTGGGCCCGACCGTCCCGGGCGAACCGGATCAAGGTCTACGCCTCGACCTGCTTCTTGACGTACCTGATGTAGGACTTGAGGGATCCCTCGCTGAGGTCCTCCTCGACCCAGTCCGGGATGCTGCGCCCCGTGCTGACCCGGGTGCGGTACAGGAACCGGGTCTTGCCGGGCGCGCTGCCGGGCCAGGTGGAGAACGAGCCGATGGTCAGCTCGATGCCGTTGTCCTTCGCCTCGTCCAGGGTCCACACGAGGTAGCCCTGATCGGCGAAGTAGTCGTGGTGGATGTGGTAGGTGATCTCGACCCAGGCCACCTTGACCATGTACTGCATGTTGATGATGCGGTGCGGGCTGCCGCGGTCGTCCGCGTAGCGATTTGCCTCCTTGACGGCCTTGCTGCTCTGCGGGATCGACTCGAAGTCGAGCAGCACCTTCCACACGTCCTCGGGCGCGCCGTCGATCTCGATGAGGCCCGTGATGGTGCCGGCGCCGTCGGCCGCTGCGTCCCGCTCCGTGGTCAGGAACAGCTTGCCTTCGCGCAGCTTCTCCTCGTCCTTGTCGGTCAGGGTGGGCAGCTTCGGCCGGCCCGGGGTCCCGTGCGCGAACACGGGGAGCGGCAGGAGCGTAGCGCTGGACGCCGCGCCCAGGAGCAGCAGGGCGTGACGCCGCGAGATCGGAGACAGGTGGTGTGAAGCCATGGCGGGCACAACAGTAGCCCGGCCGCCGTCAGTCCCGCTCACGCCACAGGGTCAGGGGACGCCCCACCCGCAGGCCACCGAACCGCCACCAGTAGCCCATGATCCCGGCGATGTAGGCGAGGCCCACGCCCAGGGCCATCCAGGCGGCGGCGGGATGCCCCTCGGGCCAGGCCGCGACGGTGGCGGGGATCAGGAACAGCAGGATCGGGACCGCGCCGAGGATCGCCCCCGCCGAGCCGAGCACCGCCCCCAGGGCCGCGGGGCTGCGCAGGTCCGGATCGACCACCCGGAGCAGGGCCAGACCCATGGGCAGGGTGCCCGTGGACATCCCGAACCACACCAGGGCGTGCTCGAAGGGCGCGTCCGGGAAGGCGCGGGAGCACAGCCACAGGCACAGGCACAGCGTGACGACCCCCCCCAGCGTGGTCACCACCAGCAGCACGACCCAGTTGGCCTGCAGCACCGCCAGCTGCACCGCGACCAGCGCCGAGCAGGTCATCCAGTCCACGGACACGCCGGAGATCCGACCCAGGCTGCGGTCGTGCAGGGGGTTGGCGGCGCCGAGTCTGCTCAGCATGGACCGGGCGCCGATGGCCACGCCCGCCCCCACGATGTAGTGAAAGCCCCAGATGGTGGCCGCGATGTCCGGCGCGAAGTACAGGGCAGCGGACAGTCCGAAGCAGACCGCCCAGGTGATCGCGTAGCACCCTCCGATGATCGCGATCTGGCGGGTGAGCACGTCGAGCCCCCCCGGCGCTGCCGCCTCGTCGGCCTCGGCCACGACGGCGTCCACGTTCGTGGTCAGCGGCGACAGCAGGCCCCGGCGCTTGCCCCAGAGCACCAGGGGCAGGCCCACGACGATGGACCAGGCGAAGCCCAGCGTGGCCACGATGAGCCCGATCTGCGCGCCCTCGGGCATGCCGCCGGCCTCCCACACCGCCCCCAGCGACAGGGCCTGGCCGGGGCCCTGCTCGAAGCCGAGGGGCAGCATGAGGCCGAAGCCGGGGTGCAGCGTCTCGCCCAGGATCAGCCCCAGGCCGAGCACCGCCGCGAGGCCGACCACCGTCTGCATCGTGATCATGACGGGGATCCCGAGGCTGAAGGCCTTCACGCTCGCGCCCAGGCCCGCGGTGGACTTCGGCGGACTCTGCAGGGCCACCGCGATGAAGACGATGGCCAGGCCGTGATACACCACGGTCTCCAGGATCGAGCGATCCACGGGCAGCAGGTCCGCCACGTCGGGGCCGAGGAGCACGCCCAGCACGCCGGCCAGGATGCAGGCGGGGATCGCGGTGCGCCGGATCGCGGGCACCGCCCGCAGCGCCTCGGCCAGGCCCAGCAGGGCGGCGATGACGAGGGCGGTGACGAGGGCGGGGCTTTGCCAGAAGCTCATGAAGGATCCTCCCACGGGGAGGGTTCGCCCCGCTGCTCACGGCGAGTCAATTCACGAACCGGGCCAGCTTTGCTGTCGTCGTTCGTGGACAGCCCTGGACGGGCGTGACCCACCATCGGCACAATCCGGTCCACAAAGACAACGAACGCATCGCGCCTGCGATCCCCACCCGAGGTTCCCCTGTGAAGTACGTGCTCCTGCTGCTCTGTTCCCTCTTCCTGTTCGGCACCGCCTCGGCGGCCGACGAGGCCAAGACCCAGTACGCGACCTTCTGCGTGGCCTGTCACGGCGACGCGGGCAAGGGCGACGGCGTCGCCGGCGCGGCGCTCGATCCCAAGCCCTCGGATCTCTCCACCACGAAGATGACCGACGACGAGATGGCCAAGATCATCAAGGAGGGCGGCACCGCGGTGGGCCGCTCGGCGATGATGTCCCCCTGGGGCGCGGTGATGGACGAGGCCCAGCTCAAGGCCATGGTCGCCTATATCCGGACCCTCGCCGCTCCGAAGTAGAGGCTCTGGCGCGCGACCCGACATCCATCAGTCAGGGCCGAACGCGCCCGGCATAGGGTTCTCCCCCAGAGGAGAGCCCCCCTGCCATGTCGCCGACGTTCCTTCGCCGCTGGGTGATGACGGAGCCCGGAGCCCCGCTCCGCCCCGTCGACTCGGACCTTCCCACCCCCGACCCGGGGCAGGCGCTGGTGCAGGTCGCGGGCTGCGGCGTCTGCCACACCGATCTGGGCTTCTACTACGAGGGTGTGCGCACCCGGGCGCCGATGCCCCTGGCCCTGGGCCACGAGGTGGCGGGACGGATCGTGGCGACGGGCGAGGGCGTCACCACCCAGGTGGGCGCGGCTGTGGTGGTCCCTGCGGTGCTGCCCTGCGGCACCTGCCCCACGTGCCTGATCGGCGACGGCACCATGTGTCCGCACCAGTTCATGCCGGGCAACGACGGGCACGGAGGCTTCGCGACCCACCTGCTGGTGCCCGCCGCGGGCCTGTGCGTCGTGCCCATGCCCGCCGACCAGTCCGACGCCAGCGCCATCGGCGGCGCGGACGTCACGCTGCGCCAGCTCTCGGTGCTCGCCGACGCGGCCTCGACTGCGTACCAGTCCGTGCTCCGGTCCGGCCTGCAGCCCGGCGGAACGGCCGTCGTGATCGGCGCCGGCGGCGTGGGCATCTACGCCATCCAGCTCGCCGCGGCCCTGGGGGCCCGGGTGGTCGCCATCGACGTCGATGACGCGCGCCTCGCCACCGCCTCGGAGCTGGGCGCCAGCCTGACCCTGAACGCCCGGGGCGACGGGCGGGCTCTGAGCAAGGCCGTCAAGGCGTTCCACAAGGAGTCGAGCATCGCCGCCGGCAACCGGGTGTTCGAGTGCTCGGGCAACGCCGCCGGCCAGGAGCTGGCGTTCGGGCTGCTGGGGGCCGCTGGGGTCCTGATGGTGGTCGGGTACACCACCGACAAGGTCACCCTGCGCCTGTCCCGGCTGATGGCCCTGGACGCCACCGCCCGCGGCAACTGGGGCTGCCTGCCCCGCTACTACCCCGAGCTGCTGCAGATGGTCCTGGATGGGCGCATCGCGGTGGCCCCCCTGGTTCGTGAATTCCCCCTGTCCGAGGTCCAGCAGGTGCTCGAAGCGGTGAAGGCTCACGCCATCGCCGAGCGCCCCGTGCTGGTCCCGGGCCTCTGACCCCCCTGAGGAGATCACCGATGACCGAGCTCGCAAACCACGATCTGAGCCCTGAGCACGCCTTTGGACAGGTGCGCTACGAGGAGCGCCCGCTGCTCCGCCCCGACGGGAGCGCCGCCCAAGGGCTGCACACCGTCTGGATCGTCCTGGACAACCCGAAGCAGTACAACAGCTACACCACGCCGATGGTCCGGGACGTCATCCACGCGTTCCGCAAGGCGTCCAACGACCGCGCCTGCGTGGCGGTGGTCTTCACCGGCGCGGGCGACAAGGCCTTCTGCACCGGCGGCAACACGAAGGAGTACGCCGAGTACTACGCGGGCTCCCCCCAGGAGTACCGCCAGTACATGCGCCTGTTCAACGACATGGTCTCGGGGATCATGCTCTGCGACAAGCCGGTGATCTGTCGGGCCAACGGCATGCGCGTCGGCGGCGGGCAGGAGATCGGCATGGCCTGCGACTTCACCATCGCCTCGGATCTGGCCATGTTCAGCCAGGCGGGACCGAAGCACGGCTCCGTGCCCGACGGCGGCTCCACCGACTTCCTGCCCACCTACGTCGGCATCGAGCGCGCCATGTACAGCATCACGCTGTGCGAGCCCTGGTCCGCCCACAAGTCGGTGCGCTACGGGATGATCACCGAGGCCGAGCCCGCCTTGAAGGTGGACGGCGAGTACATCGCCAACCCCCTCGTCATCACCGATCGCTACCTCGACCACTTCGGCCGCATCGTGCACGGCGACTACAAGACGGGGGCCGAGAAGGCCGCTGGCAAGGCCCTGATGAGCCGCGGCACCGTCGATCTGTCCCGCCTGGACGCCCGGGTCGGCCACCTCGCCTACCAGCTCGCGATGACGTTCCCGGACTGCCTGACCAAGGCGCTGGAGTCCCTGCGCAAGCACAAGCTCATCCACTGGGACACGAACAAGGAGTCCAACCGCGCGTGGCTGGCCCTGAACATGATGACCGAGGCCAACGCGGGCTTCCGGGCGTTCAACGACGGGCCCCGGGCGGAGCGTGAGGTGGACTTCCTCGACGTGCGCCGCCGTCTGGCGGAGGGCGAGCGCTGGAACGAGGACTTCATCCGCTCCACCTCGCCCCACATCAAGCCCATGGGCGCGCAGTGAGTCCGATCTCGTCGCGCACCGAGCACGACGGGGCGGTGCTGCGCCTCGTGCTCGACCGCCCCAAGGGCAACGTCGTGGACGCACAGATGTGCGGGGCCCTGCACGAGATCCTCGCCGCGCTCCCGGTGGACGGGCCCCTGCGCTGCGTCGTGATCGAGGGCGCGGGGCGCCACTTCAGCTTCGGCGCGTCCGTCGCGGAGCACGCCCCGGGCGAGGTGGGGGCCATGCTGCCCCGCTTCCACGCCCTGATCCGGGCCCTGGTGTCGCTGCCGCTCCCCACGGTGGCCCTCATCCGGGGCCAGTGCCTGGGTGGTGGGCTGGAGGTGGCCGCGGCGTGCGGGATCCTGATGGCCGAGCACGGAGCGAAGCTCGGACAGCCAGAGATCCAGCTGGGGGTCTTCGCGCCGGCGGCCTCGGTGCTGCTGCCGGCCCGGATCGGCCAGGCCCGCGCCGAGCACATGCTCCTGACCGGCGGGGCGATCAGCGCATCGGAGGCCGCCGCAGCGGGCCTCGTGGCCCAGGTGTTCGCGGACGGCGAGGGTGAAGACGGCCTGCAGGCCTGGCTCGCCGCCCACATCCTGCCCCGCTCTGCGGTGGCCCTGCGCTTCGCCGCCCGCGCCGCCCGCGCCGCCCTCATCGACGAGGTGGGGCACCGCCTGCTGGCCATCGAGTCCCTGTACCTGCACGGGCTGATGACGGCCCGGGACCCCGCCGAGGGCATCGCCGCCTTCCTCGACCGCCGACCTGCAATCTGGAGTCACGCATGAGCCCGGAGACCGCCGACCTGATCGTGGAACGGTGCCGCGACCTGGCCTCGGACCTGTCCTTCGCCGACGTCGCGGCCTGGAAGGCGGACAACCCGGCGGGACGGGCCATCGGCGTGCTCCCGGGCTACGGACCCCTGGAGCTGATCCGCGCGGCAGGCTGCCTGCCCGTCGGCCTCATCGGAGGCGGCGACGGCCTCGAGATCATCCGGGGCGACGCCTACTTCCAGTCCTACATCTGCCACATCCCCCGGTCCGTGGTGGAGCTCGGCCTGGGCGGCCAGCTCGGCGCGCTCGACGGGTTCGTCTTCCCCTCGACCTGCGATGTGATCCGCAACCTGTCGGGCATGTTCCAGGTGCTGTTCGCGGATCGGTACGTCAAGTACTTCGACGTGCCCCAGAACTTCGGTCCCGGGCTCGGAGGCCGGTTCTTCCGGCAGGAGCTGGCGGATCTGGCCCGGGGCCTGGAGTCCATCGGCGCCCAGCCCGTCACCAACGAGAGCCTGGCGGCGGCCATCGCGGAGTACGACGCGCGCCGCGCCGCCACCGAGACCCTGCTCCGGCTCCGGATCGACCACCCCGAGAAGGTCCCGGCGAGCGAGATGACGTTGCTGATCTGGGCCGGCCACCGCCTGCCCGTCGATGTGCACACCGCGATGCTGCTGGAGTACACCGAGGGCGCCTCCCAGCGGGTCGCCCGCGTGCGCGACAACCCCCGGGTCATGCTGCACGGCGCGTTCTGCGAGCAGCCGCCGCTGGATCTGGTGCGCACCCTGGAGCGGGCCGGCTGCTACCTCGTGGAGGACGACTTCGCGCTGCAGCAGCGGTGGATCAAGGGGCAGATCCTCGAGGATCCGACGGCAGATCCCTGGGACGCCCTGACCCACGCGTTCCTGACGCGCAGCCGGCACAGCGCGATCCGGTACACCCCCGACGGAGGCAAGGGCGAAGACATCGTGGCCCGGGTCCGCAACTGCCAGGCCGAGGGGGTGATCTTCGCGTCGCCCTCCTTCTGCGACCCGAGCCTGCTCGACCTGCCCATGTTGACCACCGCCCTGGACGACGCAGGCATCCCCTGGACGTCCTTCAAGTACGCCGAGAACACCGGTCAGTTCCAGGGGATCCGCGAGCAGGCGGGCACCTTCTCCGACTCGATCCGCCTGTGGAGCGAAGCATGAGCCGCATCCAGACCCGTCCCCCGAACGAAGTCCGCACCGACGCCGAAAAAGACGCATCGATGGTGCGCCAGAAGGAGATGATCGCGGCGCACTTCGACAAGCTCAGCCGCGCCAAGGACGAGGGCAAGAAGGTCGTGTACACCTTCGTTCCGGGCAACCTCACCGAGCTGATGCTGTCGTTCGACGTGCTGCCCGTGCACCCCGAGATCAACGCGCTGCAGTCGGGCATGCGGGGCAAGTCCAAGGGCTTCATCGCCGAAGCGGAGCGCGGCGGCCACAGCGCCGACGTGTGCTCCTACGTCAAGGCGGACATCGGCATGCTGCGGGCGGGCAACATCGGCCCCACCGGGCAGCCGCTGCCCAAGCCGGATCTGCTCCTGCTCAGCTACACGGGCTGCTTCACCTTCATGAAGTGGTTCGAGCTGCTGCGCGAGGAGTACGACTGCCCCGTGGCGATGCTGCACGTGCCCTACCAGGCCGACGGGCGCATCACCCCGGAGATGCGCGAGTACGTGGTCCGTCAGCTGCGGGAAGAGGTCATCCCGATCTTCGAGAAGGTCACGGGGCAGGACTTCGACATCGACAAGCTCCGTGAGCTGCTCGGGCGCTCTGCGGCCGCCGAAGACGATCTGGTGGCGGTGCTCGAGTCCGCGAAGCACCGGCCCTCGCCGATCGACTCGTGGTTCGGGGGCGTGTACTACATCGGGCCGCTGTTCACGGCGTTCCGGGGCACCCCGGAGGCGGGCGAGTACTACAAGCTCCTGCGGTCCGAGGTCGAGGCGCGCATGGCCGCGGGCCTGGGCCCGGTCACGCCCGACGGGCCGCTGCTGGAGGAGAAGTACCGGATCGTCGTGGAGGGCACGCCGAACTGGACCCACTTCCGGGAGTTCTGGCGCATGTTCGCCGACGAGGGCGCGGTGGTCGTGGCGTCGTCCTACACCAAGGTCGGCGGGTTGTACGACGAGGGCTTCCGGCACGACCCGACCCACCCCCTGGAGACCCTGGCCGACTACTGCATGGGCTGCTACACCAACCTGTCGCTGCCCCGGCGCATCGAGCTGCTGGGCAAGTACATCGCCGACTACAGCGCGGACGGCTTCCTCATCAACTCGGTCAAGAGCTGCAACAGCTTCTCCGCCGGCCAGCTCCTGATCCTGCGGGAGCTCGAGCAGCGCACCGGGCGCCCCGGCGCGTTCATCGAGAGCGACCTGGTGGATCCGCGCTACTTCAGCCCCGCCAACATCAAGAACCGGCTGGAGAGCTACTTCCAGATGATCGAACAGAAACGCCGCGCGGGAGCCACCGCAGGGGGCAGCGCGCCGCGTCTGTCGGTGATCGCATGAAGTGGGTCATCGGCATCGATCTGGGGTCCACCACCACCAAGGCGGTGATCCTCGATGAAGACGAGCGGGTGGTGGGCCAGGGCATCACCAACTCCCGCAGCAACTACGACACCGCCTGCGAGGTGGCCCGCACCGAGGCCATGAACCAGGCGCGGCTGCGGCTGCTCACGGACGCCATCGGGCGACAGGAGGCCATCGCCGACGGGGCCGAGACGCTCGGGCGGGCCCTGGACCGGGCCTTTCGCTGCGAGCAGCACCTGACCCAGCTGGAGAGCCTGCGCACCGAGGCCGAGCGGGTCGCGTCCACCGGCCGGTACGCGGGAAATACGCGGATCCTGCCCACGCTGGAGCTGCTCTTCGACGAGCTGCGCGACCAGGCCCCGCGCCTCTTCGGGCCCCTGTCGGAGCGGCGCAGCGACTTCTTCCGGGACATCGCCGGATCGGGCTTCCAGACCATCGCGGAGCGGGAGAGCGACCCCGAGACCCTGCCCTTCGACCTGGTGCTGGGGGTGTACGACCAGGCGATCCTGACCGTCGAGAACGAGCCCGGGGACCTGTCCCTCGCGGCGATGGCGCCGGCGGCGGTGGAGCGGGCCCTGGGGCGGCGCAAGGACCGGGACCGGGTGGCGGAGCCGCTGCGGCGCGCCGTGATGTCGGCCGTCTCCGAGCCCATCGAGATCGCCTGCGAGGTGGGCACCGGCTACGGCCGGGCGCGGCTGCCGTTCCCCAAGGAGTGCATCCGCTCCGAGATCCTGTGCCACGGGCTGGGGGCCCACCGCATGTTCCCCGGCACCCGCACGGTGCTCGACATCGGCGGCCAGGACACCAAGGCCATCCAGGTGGACGCCAGCGGCATCGTGACGTCCTTTCAGATGAACGACCGGTGCGCGGCGGGGTGTGGTCGCTACCTGGGCTACATCGCCGACGAGATGAACCTGGGGCTGCACGAGCTGGGGCCGCTGGCCCTGCAGGCGACCAAGGAGGTGCGCATCAACTCGACGTGCACGGTGTTCGCGGGGGCCGAGCTCCGGGACCGGCTGTCCATGGGGCAGTCCCGGGAGGACATCCTGCTGGGGCTGCACCGGGCCATCATCTTGCGGGCCATGTCCCTCATCGCCCGCAGCGGCGGGATCACCGACCAGTTCACCTGGACCGGTGGCGTCGCCAACAACACGGCCGCGGAGCGGGCGCTGCGCATGCTCGTGGCCGAGAACTACGGCGAAATGACCCTCAACATCGACCCGAGCTCGATCTATACGGGCGCCCTGGGGGCCGCGGTCTTCGCGCACCGCCAGGCCGCGGAGGCCTGAGCATGACGCTGTCCGCAGGAATCGACGTAGGTACCGGGGCCATCAAGGTGGCCGTGTTCTCGGTGGGGAGCGCGGGGCAGGAGGAGCCGCTGGCGCTGGTGGCAGACCGGATCCGCAGGCGCGATCCCCAGACGGTGATCCAGCAGTGCTGGGATCTCGCGCTGAAGAAGGCGGGGGTCGACGCCGAGGAGATCGACTACACCGCGAGCACCGGCGAGGGCGAGAACATCGCCTGGGCGACGGGGCACTTCTACGGGATGACCACCCACGCCCGCGGCGCGCTGTATCTCGATCCCCGCACGCGGGCCGTGCTGGACGTGGGCTCGCTGCACGCGCGGGCCATGCGCATCGACGAGCGGGCCAAGGTCATCCAGTACCGGATGACATCGCAGTGCGCGTCGGGCACGGGGCAGTTCCTGGAGAACATCGCGCGCTACCTGGGGGTGACCGTGGCGGACGTGGGCACCCTGTCCCTGACGTCCCGAAACCCCGAGCCGGTCTCGGGGATCTGCGCCGTGCTGGCCGAGACGGACGTCATCAACATGGTGAGCCGGGGGATCCGCACCGAGGACATCCTGCGGGGGATCCACGACTCCATGGCGGTCCGCTTCGCGAAGCTGCTGCGGGCCACGGGAGCGGAGGGGGTCGTGTCGTTGACCGGCGGGCTCTCCACGGACCTGGGGCTCCAGGCGGCGCTGACCGACGCGCTGCTCAAGAAGGCCAAGAACCTGGACGTGACCGTCGTTCCGCACGAGCAGGGCATCCACGCGGGGGCCATCGGGGCCGCGTTGTGGGGCGCGTTCCGACACGAGGTGCTGCAGGCGCGGGCGGCGAGCACCAAGACCGAAGCGAGGGCACAAGCATGAGCGAGCACGACGAAGCGGGCAGCCGCGAGACGGACAGGGTCGAGGTGAGCACGCTGAACATGGACGATCTGGACGCCGTGGTCCGCATCGACGCCAAGCACACCGGGCGCCCCCGCAGCGAGTTCCTGAGCAAGCGGCTCGAGGCCGCGCTGCGGGACTCGGGCATCGCGGTGGCCCTGAAGGCCGAGGTGGACGGGGGCATGGTGGGCTTCCTGCTGGGGGCGGTGCACTACGGCGAGTTCGGCATGCCCGAGCCCGCCGCGGTGCTCGACGTGATCGGCGTGCACCCGGACTTCGAGGGCCAGCACGTGGGGGCCGCGCTCATGGCCCAGCTCGAGATGCAGCTGCGGGCCCTGGGCATCGAGAGCGTGCGCACCGAGGTGGAGTGGACCCAGCTGGAGATGCTGGCGTTCCTGCAGCACCGCGGCTTCCAGCCGGCGGCGCGCATCTGCCTGGAGAAGAAGCTGACCTGAGGCCCGCGGGCTACTGAAAGGTCGCCGTCAGCGTCACGGCCTCGGTGACGGCGGCGCTGAACCGCGCCCGCAGCACCGGCCCGAGCTGCTCGGTGGTGACGGGCACATCGGCGGCGCCCACCACGCTCACGCCCACGGGCGAAAACCCCTCTGGCACGTGCAGGTCCACCTCGAACACGAACGGGGCCACCTCCGTGCCCGCCGCCGCCACGAACCCAAGGGTCAGCGCCCGGCTCGCCGGGTCCCAGCTGTCCTGCGTCAGCACCGTGCCCCCCTGGGAGATCTGCCGGTTCCATCCCAGGAACTGGGGCCGATCCAGCAGCGGCCGCAGCGCCACCACCCGGGCGTCGTGAGCGGGCACCGCCACGGTGAACGGCCCCGACAGCACCCCGAGGAACTCCCCCGTCCAGAACTCCCGGCCCAGCCACGGGCCCCCCGCCATGCCCAGCGCGTCCGGATCCACCAGGTGCACCCGATCCGCCTCGGTGTCGGCGATCTCGCTGAACGGCTCGGTGCTCAGATCGCGGTTCCAGCCCCAGTGGAACAGCCCCACCACGTCGAACGCGCCGGCGCCGCTGTCCGGCTCGGCCACCCGCAGGTGCCACCGCTCGGGGAACTCCCGGGAGAACACGTCCAGCGGGCGCGCCGCCTCGGGATACACCGGCGTGAGCCTGCGGATCACGTCGATGGCCGGCGCGTCCAGATCCACCAGCCGGTCCCCGAGCTTCACGATCCCGCCGCTCAGCCCGATGAACGAGGCGAACGCCCGCGCCTCCTCGAACGTCACCTCTGGCCAGTCCGGATCCAGCGGGTTGCTGCGAAAGAAGATCAGGTCTGGGTGGTTGAGCCACACCCGGTGCTGCAGGTACCAGCGCCGCCCCGCGGATCGCACCGTGGGCTTGAGCCCCTGCTGGTTCAGGACGTCCAGCGGCCCCGTGCCCGGCGGCCACTCCCAGATGGGCATGCTGTCCAGCGTGAGCCGTGAGCTGTCCACGAGGCCGTAGTTCAAGCCGGTGACGCCGATGGTCATGAAGAACCGGTCCTCCCCCAGCCGCTCCCGGATCACCCGCAGCGCCCCGCGCCAGGCCTCCTCCCGGGTCGCGTCGGGGTCGCTGAACCCATCTCCGAACAGCGCGTAGTAGGCGAAGTCCATCTTCAGCCAGTCAAAGCCCCACTCCTGCGTGAGCGTCGTGATCAGGCCGTCGATGTAGTCCAGGACCTCGGGGTTGGTCAGATCCAGGATCTCGTAGTCGCTGCCGACCACGCCGCCGATGGTCGTGCGCTCGGCGAGCCAGTCGGGGTGGGCCAGGGCCGTCTCGGACGCAGGATTCAGGGTGAACGGCGCCATCCACAGCCCCGGCCGGAGCCCCCGAGCCCGGATCGCGTCCGACAGCCCGCGCGCCCCGCTCGGGAAGCGGTCCTGCCGCCACCACCAGTCGCCGTACAGCGGCTCGTAGCCGTCATCGAGCTGGAACCAGTCCATGCCGAAGTCCCGCAGCTGGTCCGCCATCACGTCCAGGTTCGCCAGGATGCTCGCCTCGTCCACCCCCGTGCCGTACCCGCCGGTGGAGCCGCTGCCGCTCCAGCTGTTCCAGCCGTTGGGCACGCGGTGGTCGGCGCCCCGCTCCGTCCACAGCACGATCCCCTGCTCCGCCTTCACCATGTCCGCGTAGCGCTCCAGGCCCTGCAGCGGGTCTGTGAGCACCGGCAGCACGGCGTACCGCTCGGACCGGAACCACTCCCCCGCCACCGGCTTGGGATGGGGCTGGTACGCCGCCACCGCGGCCAACTGCGAGAACCCCAGGCGGCCATCGTTGCGGCTCGTCTGGCCCAGATCGAAGCCCAGCTCCAGGACCGGCGCGGACGACTCGGCGCTCAACATGCCCGCCACCCACGCCGCGCCGCTGTCCAGGTCCACCACGGCGTGGTTCCAGTTGGACACGGAGCGCCCCTCGAAGTCCCCGGGCACGACGGCGTTCCAGCCCGGGTTGCCCTCCGTGTCGCCGGGCCGGACCTCGACCACGAAGTCGAGCACCGTGTGGCTCCCGTTCTCCAGGACCCGGTGACGGGCCGGATCGGCCCCCAGGAACAACCCCCCGTCACTCTCCGCGGGCACCGACAAGGGCGCGGCCTTGGCGAGCAGGACCGGCTCGGCATCCAGCGAGCGCACCGCCAGCTCCACGGTGTAGGCGTCCACGTCCGGCCAGGCGCCGACGGTCCAGTCCAGGGCCAGCCCCTCGGCCTGCATCGTCGCGTGCACGACGAGCTGGCTCCCGGACCCGTGGGGCCCCTGCCCGTCCTCGATGGCCGCGGACAGCACCGCGCCGGGATCGCTCAAGGCCAGTCGGCGCCCCGTGGCGTCGGTCGCGTCGAGCCACACCTCCGCGGTCGCCCCCACCAGGATCTGCGTGCCGGCGAGGTCCTCGATGCCGATGCGGCCGGCGCCGTCCCAGGTCAGCCGCGAGCTGGGCAGCTCCAGCTGCAGGGGCCGGTCCTCGGGCGGCTCGGGCTCAGGGGTCGGGGTCGCGCACCCCGCTCCCAGCAGGACGAGCACGAGGCCATGAGCGATGCGCCAGTCGGTCATGCCGCATCCTACCCAGGGGCTCGGGCAGGCCTCTGCGTCAGTGGCGGCCCATGAGGTTTCGGACCAGACTGGCTCATGGGTCACCGCCAAGACACCTGGTTCGAGCTCAGCTCCCGACTCGCCCTGATGGAGGACCTCGCGCTGCTCGGGCTGCTGCGCGCCAGCGAGCCCGCCGCGGGGTGGGGATGCAGCCGTGTGCTGACCATCGGCGACACCCGCGTCTTCACCAAGAGCGTCCCGCTGACCCGGCGCGAGCACGCGCGCCCGTACTGCACCGCGAACCTCTTCGAGCTGCCCACGTTCTACAACTACGGGGTCGGGTCCGCGGGCTTCGGCGTGTTCCGGGAGCTCGCCAGCCACGTCAAGACCACCAACTGGGTGCTCAGCGGCGCCATCGACGCCTTCCCGCTCATGTACCACCACCGGATCCTGCCCAGGACGGGATCACCCCCCGTGATGACGGCCGAGGAACTCGACAAGTACGTGGCGTTCTGGAACGGCGACGAGGGGATCCGCAGCTACATGCAAGCGCGGCAGGAGGCCGAGTACGAGGTCGTGATCTTCCTGGAGTACGTGCCTGACGTGCTCAAGACCTGGCTGCCCGCCAACCAGGACGCGCTGCCCATGGTGATGGCCGGGATGCAGGAGGCGATCTCGTTCCTGCGCGCCCGGGGCGTCGTGCACTTCGACGCGCACCTGTCCAACATCCTGACCGACGGCGCGCAGGTCTTCCTGACCGACTTCGGTCTCGTGCTCGACGCCGAGTTCGACCTCGATGAGACCGAGCGCGCGTTCCTGCAGGCGCACCGCCACTACGACAGCGGCGAGTTCATCGCGTGCCTGGCACGCCTGGACCTGACGCCCCGGTACGCCGCGGCGCTGGGTCCGTACCAGGAGGTGACGGCCCTGATGAAGCGCTTCTTCACGGCGCTGCGCACGGGGTCGAAGCTGGAAGGCGGCTACGACGACGAGACCCTGGAGCGCCTGCTCCTGCAGGCCACGCCGCCGGCTCGGTAGCCCAGCAGGGTCAGTCCTGCGCGTGCTCCCGGATCACGTCGTAGGCCCAGTCGTCCTCGCCGTGGCCCGACCCGCACTGCAGGATCTCCATGCGCGGGCTGAGGATGCACTTGCCCGGCAGCGCCTCGCCCGTGTACGGCGTCTCGGTGACCGTCAGCTGGTCCGGATCCGCCGCCACCGGGAACTCCGGCTCGCCGATCCGGCCCCAGTAGTCCTCCCCGATGTCCCGATCCGGCGGGTTGGCCTGGTAGTCCTGGAACAAGCCCACGATGTACGAGAACGGGATGTCCGGTGTCTCGTCGTGGAACTCTTCGGTCCTGTCTTCGAGGCGCCCCGCCTCGACTCTACAAGAGCCTCACCAGGCCGCCGTGAGGTACAGGATGTGGTACTCGCCGGCGAAGTCCCACAGGTCCACCGGCTCCTCGCACTGATCCCACAGCTCGAAGTTGCCGATGGTGTCGCCCTCGTCGGGGCCCACGCCGTCCAGATCGCCCGGATCGTTGTGCTCCCAGCCGCACTCGTAGCAGACCTCGCGGTCGTCGAGCGGGTCGCTGACGCAGGCGAGTTCCTCGCCGTCGTCGAACCCGTCGCCGTCGGTGTCGCCCTCGTCGGGGTTCGTGCCCGCCGCCTCTTCGGCGCAGGCGTCCACCCCGTCCCCGTCTTCGTCGCTGTCGGGGTCGCACGCTGGTTCCCCAGGCGCGCAGCCCAGAGGCAGCAGCGCGGCGGTCAGGACCGCCAGTTCACGCAGCCGGTTCCGGTTCATCGTCCATCCATTCCTGGCGAGGGCCACCAATGCAGCTGCGGAACATTACCCTCAGTTGCCCGCGTTGAGGCGGACCGATGCCATGACCGCAGGTCGGCCAGTACACTGCCGCCCGTGAAAGCACCCCTCTCCTTCGTCCTGAACGGCCGGCCCACGGAGCTGCTGGTCGCGCCCCACCACACCCTGCTGGAGGTGATCCGCGAGGACGCGGGCCTGACCGGCACCAAGCACGGCTGCGAGCTGGGCGAGTGCGGGGCCTGCACGGTCCTGCTCGACGGCGAGCCGGTGCTGTCCTGCCTCACCCTCGCCGGGGACGCAGCGGGACGCAGCGTGCGGACCATCGAGGGCCTCGCGGACGGCAAGACGCTGGACCCGCTGCAGACCCTGTTCGCCGAGCTCGGGGGCTCGCAGTGCGGCTACTGCACGTCCGGCATGGTGCTGACCGCCCGGGCGCTGCTGGACCGGGACCCGGATCCCAGCGCGGATCGCGTCAAGGAGGCCCTGTCCGGGAACATCTGCCGGTGCACGGGCTACGAGCAGATCGTCGAGGCGGTGCTCGCCGCGGCCGTGATCGAGCGGAACGGAGCCCCCTCGTGAGCGCCTTCGATCAGCTCGACGGCCCCGCCCGCACGGGCATGGGAACCATCGATCCCCGCACCGGGCCCACCAACGTCGGCGTGGCGCGGGCGCGGGTGGACGGCCGGTCCAAGGCCATCGGCGCGACGATGTTCGCTGACGATCTGGTGCTGCCCCGGATGCTGCACTGCCGGCTGCTGCGCTCGCCGTGGCCCTTCGCGCGGATCCTGGGCATCGACGCCACCGCCGCCCTGGCCCACCCCGACGTGGTGCGGGTCTACACCGGCGCGGAGTTCCCGATCCCCTACGGGATCCTGCCCGTGAGCCACGACGAACACGCGCTGTGCCAGGAGCTGGTTCGCTTCGTGGGTGACCCCGTGGCCGCCGTCATCGCCGAGACGGAGGAGGCCGCGGAGGCCGCCTGCGCCCTGGTCGCCGTGGAGTACGAGCCCCTGCCCGCGGTGCACGAGCCGGCCGACGGCTTCGAGATCCAGGGGCCGCCCATCCATCCGAGCCAGGGCCCGAGCAACGTGCACAAGGCCGTGTCCTTCACGTTCGGCGACGTGCAAGAGGGCTTCGCCGAGGCGGACCACGTCTTCGAGGGCGACTTCGACTTCGGGGGCAACACCCACCTGGCCCTGGAGCAGCACGCCTCGCTGGCCGCCCTGGACCGCAACGGGCGCCTGACGCTGTGGTCCTCCACCCAGTGCCCTCACTACCTGCACAAGCACACCAGCAAGGTGCTCGGCCTGCCCCACAGCGCGCTGCGGGTGGTGGCCACGCCCAACGGCGGCGGGTTCGGCGGCAAGAGCGACGTGTTCAACCACGAGATCGTGGTGGCCCGCGCGGCGATGGACCTGGGCCGCCCCGTCAAGATCTGCCTGACCCGGGAAGAGGTCTTCCTGTGCCACCGGGGTCGGCACCCGATCCAGATGCGCCTCAAGACCGGCATCACCAGCGACGGCAAGATCACCGGCATGCACCTGCAGACGCTGCTCGACGGCGGCGCCTACGGCTCCTACGGAGTCGCGTCCACCTTCTACTCGGGCGCCCTCACCACGGTCACGTACCGGGTGCCGCGGTTCCGGTTCGACGCCTGCCGGGTGTTCACCAACAAGCCCCCGTGCGGGCCCAAGCGCGGCCACGGCACCGTGCAGCCCCGCTTCGCCCAGGAGGTGCAGCTGGACGAGATCGCCGAACACCTGGGGCAGTCCCCCGCGGATCTGCGCCTGGGCATGCTCGAGGAGCCCGGCGGCCACACCGCCAACTGGCTGCACCTGCCGTCCATCGCGCTGGGCACGTGCATCCGCAACATCGTCAAGCTGTCCGACTTCGACGCGCTGCACCGCAAGATGCCGCCGGGTCGGGGCATCGGCATCGCCTGCTCGTCCTACCTCAGCGGCGCGGGCCTGCCCATCAACTGGAGCAAGCTGCCCCAGAGCGCGGTGCAGCTCAAGTTCGACCGCAGCGGCCTGGTGGTGGCCTTCTGCGGGGCCACCGAGATCGGCCAGGGCTCCGACGACGTGCTCGCGGCCCTGGTGGGCGAGGTGCTGGGGCTGCCCGCGGCGTGCATCGCCCTGGTGACGGGCGACACGGACCTGACGCCGGTGGACCTGGGCTCCTACTCGTCCCGCGTGACCCTGATGATGGGCAACGCGGCGGTGCAGGCGGCCGAGCGGGGCCGGGACCTCATCGCCGCGGCGGTGGCCCGGAAGCTCGACGTGTCGCCCGCCGATCTGGTGTTCGCGGACCAGCGGGTGTTCTGCTGGACGGACCCGGACAAGGGCCTGGGCTTCCAGGAGGCCGTGGTGGTCGCCGAGGAGCAGTTCGGCACCATCGGCACCACCGGCTCGTACCGCCCCAAGTCCCCCGCCGCGCGCTTCAAGGGCGGCGGCGTCGGCCCCTCCCCCACCTACTCGTACACCGCTGCGGTGGCCATCGTGGACGTGGACCAGGACACGGGCTTCGTCAGCGTGCCCAAGGTGTGGATCTCCCACGACATCGGCCGCGCCCTCAACCCCACCCTGGCCCGGGGCCAGCTCGTGGGCGGCGTGTACATGGCCGTGGGCGAGGCCCTCATGGAGTCGCACGAGGCCCGCGTGGGCCGCCCGGCCAAGGAGGGGCGCTACCTGCTGCGCAACCCCTCGATGCTCGACTACAAGCACCTGACCCACCTGGACATGCCCGAGGTGATCACCGATCTGGTGGAGGAGCCCTGCCCCGAGGGGCCCTTCGGCGCCAAGGAGATCGGCCAGGGGCCCCTCACCCCGGTCATCCCCGCCATCGCCAACGCGGTGTACGACGCCGTGGGGATCCGGGTGCGGCAGGTGCCGATCACGCCGGATCGCCTGCTGGACGCGCTGCTGCGCAAGGCGAAGGGGGAGCCCGGGCTGATGGCCCCGGGCCCGTTCCCAGACGTGCCGTTCCCCGAGGCGATGCGCGTGCCGCCCCCCTGGGAGGGAGGCAACGGCCGGGCCCAGGAGCTCGGTGACTACAAGCCTGGACAGGGCACCAGGACCGACCGGGAGCTGGATCGATGATGCGTTTGCCGGTGCTGCAGCACCACCGCCCCACCAGCCTGGAGCAGGCCCTGACCCTGGCCAACGACGGCGCCCGCTTCGTCGCCGGGGGCACCGATCTGCTGCCCAAGCTCAAGCGCCGCCAGTACGACGCGTCGGCGCTCATCTCGCTGGGGGGCGTGCGCGAGCTGTCCGTGTTCGAGCAGGACGCGGGCGGCTGGACCATCGGGGCCGGCGTGCGCCTCGTGGAGCTCGCCCGAAGCGAGGCCCTGCGCGCCTCCCACCCGGCGCTGTGGCAGGCCGCCATCCAGGTCGCGTCCCCGGTGATCCGCAGCACGGCGACCCTGGGCGGCAACCTGTGTGTGGACACGCGGTGCTTCTGGTGGGACCAGACCGAGCCCTGGCGCCTGGCCGCCGGCTCCTGCATGAAGCGGGACCGCGACGTGGTGTGCCGGGTGGCCCCCAACAGCCCGCGCTGCTGGGCGGTCAGCTCGACGGACACGGCCCCCGCGCTGGGCGTGCTCGACGCGACGGTGCGGCTCGTGTCGCGGAACGGCGAGCGGCGGATCCCCCTGGCGGAGCTGTACGTGGACGACGGCATCGACTACCTGACCCTGCGTCCGGGCGAGATCCTGGTGGACGTGCGCGTGCCGACGGCCACGGGCCGCTCCGCCTTCTGGAAGATCCGGCGACGTCAGTCCATCGACTTCGCGCTGCTGTCCGCCGCCGTGTTGATCGAGCTGCACGACGGCGTGGTCACCCGGGCGAAGATCGGCCTGGGAGCGGTGGGCTCGTGTCCCCTCTTCCCCGCGGACGCCGAGGCGCTCCTGGTGGGATCGCGCCTGGGAGACGAGGACATCGAGGCCGCCGGCAAGGCCGCCGCGAAGCACTCCCGGCCCATGGAGACCTCGGACATGCCGTCGTCCTGGCGGCGCCGGGTGCTCCCCGTCGCGGTGCGCCACGCCCTGCGCGAGGTGCGGGGGGACGACGTCTCCGAAGCCCGCCTGCGGTACGGACGGCAGGTCGTTCTGGACTGAACGGACGCGTCGACTAGATTGGGCTCCACGCCCGGACGTCCGGGCTCGGAGAACCCCATGCGTCGTTCACTGCTCGCCCTGTCCGCCCTCGTCTGCCTGCTCGCCACGCCGAGCATCGCGTCCGCCTACACGGCGACCCTGTCGGCGCCGACCACTGTCGACGGGCAGGCCCACACCTTCACGTTCAACAACCTGCCCGCGGGCAGCGGAAACGTGACGCTGACGGTGGGGCTGCAGGGGGACTTCTCCTGGGGAAACCAGCCCAACCCCGAGGGATCGGTCAACTACGCCGACGGGGTGAACCTGGGCACGTTCATCCCCGCCAACGAAGGCGGCGGCGCTGACTGCAGCGGCGCGATCTACACCAAGAACTTCACGTTCTCGACCTCCTACGTGAACGACAACAACCAGGTCGTCATCCTCATCGACCTGTACCCCGAGGTGGGCACCTTCTGCACAGGGCAGCAGACGATCAGCGCCACGATCTCGTACACGTCCAACACCGCCCCGGTGCTGTCCAGCATCGCCAACCAGACCACCCCCGAGGACACGGCGGACTCGGTGGGCTTCGCCGTGTCCGACGCGGAGGACTCCAACGGCGCGGTCGGCGTGAGCGTCACCTCGTCGAACACGGCCGTCATCTCGAACGTGAGCGCGAGCAACAGCAGCGGCGCGGGCACCGTGAGCTGGACCCCCGTGGGCAACGCCTCGGGCACCACCACCCTGACCCTGACCGCCACGGACTCCGGCGGCGCCACGGCCGTGCGCACCTTCACGGTCACCGTCACCCCCGTCAACGATCCGCCTGTCGCGAGCGGCGGCGGCCCCTACGCGGGCGCCGAGGGCTCCGCCATCGCCCTGAACGGCAGCGCGAGCAGCGACATCGACGACGGCATCGCGTTCTACCGCTGGGACTGCGAGAACGACGGCACGGTCGATGTGATCGTCGCGTCCGCCACCGGCGGCGCCTGCACCTACGACAACAACGGCGCCTTCACCGCGTCCCTGGTGGTGGAGGACGTGGCCGGCGCGCACTCCGCCCCGAACCTGGTGACGGTGGTGGTCTCCAACGTCGCGCCGAGCGGAGCGCTGGCCGGACCGAGCACCGGCAACGAAGGCCAGGTGCTGACCTGGACGGCGTCTGCGACGGATCCGAGCTCGGTCGACGCGGCCGCGCTGTCCTACGCCTGGACGGTCACCGACGCCGCAGGAACGTCCGTCGCGAGCGGCACCGGCCCCGCCCCGACGTTCACGCCGTCGGACAACGGCACCTTCACGGTCACCTCGGTGGTGTCCGATCCCGAGGGCGCGAGCGACACCGACTCCATCACGGTGACCGTGTCCAACGTGGCGCCCACCGTGGCGATCACCGGGCCGTCCTCCGGCTCCGAGGGATCCGCGCTGGCCTGGACCCTGGTGGGCACCGACCCGAGCTCGGTGGACGCCGCGGCCTTGACCTACGGGTGGACGATCACGGACGCGGCCGGCACCTCGGTGGCCAACGGCACGGGCCCCTCCCCCAGCTGGACCCCCGCGAACAACGGCTCCTACACCCTGACCGGCTCCACGACGGACCCCCAGGGCGCCATCGACCTGGACACCCTGTCGCTGAGCATCGCCAACGTGGCTCCGGTGGTGCTGTCCGTCACGGGCCCCGGGAGCGGCGCCGAGGGCCAGAGCCTGTCGTTCACCTCCAGCGTGACGGACGCAGGCAGCGCCGACGTGAGCGGCCTCGTGTCCACCTGGGCCTGGGGCGACGCCACCGCGACCACCACCGGCACCACCGCGTCCCACACCTACGCCGACGACGGCACCTACACCGTCACCCTGACCGTGGTCGATCCTGACGGCGCATCGGACAGCGACGCCATCTCCGTCACGGTCAGCAACGTCGCGCCGACCCTGCTGATCACCGGCGCCGCCACCGGCGCGGAGGGGTCGCCGGGCAGCTGGACCCTGGTGGGGGCCGACGTGGGCACCGTGGACGCGGGCGCCCTGACCTACGCCTGGAGCATCACGGACGCCGCCGGCGCGGCCGTCGGCAACGGCACCGGGTCCGCGCCGAGCTGGACCCCCGCGGACGACGGCGCCTACACCCTGTCCGCCACCGTGTCGGACCCCCAGGGCGCCACGGACACGCAGACCCTGTCCCTGAGCATCTCCAACGTCGCGCCGACGGTGCTCTCCGTGACAGGCCCCAGCACCGGCGATGAGGGCCAGTCCCTGGCGTTCT
This sequence comes from uncultured Pseudomonadota bacterium, assembly GCA_937891735.1. Lineage (GTDB taxonomy): Bacteria > Myxococcota_A > UBA796 > UBA9615 > UBA9615 > JAGSHC01. The sequence goes on from CALAGR010000478.1 coordinate 25,275, forward strand.
CGGCCACCGTCAGCGACGTCGGCTCCACCGACAACGGCGCCCTCGTGACGACCTGGTCCTGGGGGGACGCGACGGCCATCGACACGGGCCTCGCGGTCCCCCACACCTTCGCCGACGACGGCACCTACACCGTCACGGTCACGGTCACCGATCCCAACGGCGACACCGGCACCGACAGCCTCACGGTGGTGGTGGCGAACCTGCCGCCGGTGATCGACTCCAGCCCGCCGACCGCGGCCTACGAGAACGTGCTGTACACCTACCTGCCCACGGTGACCGATCCCGGCGACGAGGTGTTCGCCTGGACGCTGAGCGCCTCGGCCCCCGCGGCGATGACCATCGACGGAGCAACGGGCCTGCTGTCGTGGACCCCGACCTACGCCGACGCCCTGGCCGGCAGCGTCTCGCTGGTCCTGACCGTGGATGACGGGGACGGCGCCACGGACGCGCAGAGCTGGACCGTGACGGTCGCGGTGGCGGACGACGACGCAGACGGCATGGCCGACAGCTGGGAGCTCGCCAACGGGCTCGATCCGACGGATCCGAGCGACGCCGCCGGCGACCCCGACGCGGACGGCATGAGCAACCTGGACGAGTTCGGCAACGGCACGGATCCGGCGGTCTACGACGGCCCCAGCGCGCCCACGCTGGTCGATCCCATCGGCGGGATCGAGGTCGCGGACGTGTCCCCGGACCTGACGTTCGACAACGCCACCGACCCCAACGGCGACGTGCTCACCTACGAGGTGCAGCTGTTCACGGACTCGACCATGGCCACGCTGGTGGCCAGCGCCGCGGGGGTCGCCGAGGACGCTTCGGGCCAGACCAGCTGGAAGGTGGACGTGGCCCTCACCGAGAACGCGGAGTACTGGTGGCGCGCCCGAGCGAGCGATCCGTGGGTGGCGGGCCCCTGGGCCCCGGGGGAGTCGTTCGTGATCAACGCCGCGAACCAGGCCCCGGACGTGCCGGTGCTGACCTTCCCCATCGCCGGCGAGACGGCCGCGAGCGCGACGCCCATCCTCGTGTGGTCCGAGGCCGAGGACATCGACGGTGACGAGGCCACCTACGACGTGGAGGTGTTCGACACGGCCGGGACGCTGATCACCTCCGCCACCGGCGTCGTGGGGGACGGTGTGTCCGCCAACTGGGAGGTGGGCGTGGCCCTGGATGAGGACACCTGGTACGCCTGGACGGCCCGGGCGGTGGACGAGCACGGGCTGGCGGGCGACTTCGCCGCGGACGAGGTCTTCTTCGTCAGCACCAGCAACGCCGCCCCGAGCGACACCGTATTCATCGGCATCGACGACGGCTCGTCCATCGTGACGCTGTCGCCGACCCTGGGCTCGACGGTCTCCACCGACCCCGAAGGCGGCCCCGTGCAGTACTGGTACGAGGTGGACACGGTGGTCGGCTTCAACGGAGCGGACTACGCCACGGCGACCGTGTCGGACCCGCTGTGGAGCCTGTCGGACGACGGCATCGCGCTGCCCGAGGACACCTGGATCTACGCGCGGGTCCGGGCCCTGGACGAAGGCGGCGTCAGCTCGGTGCCCGACACGATCACGTTCTTCGTGCGGGGCGACAACGACGCGCCCGAGGTGCCGGTGCTGTCCGCGCCGGCGGACGGCAGCGAAGGCGGCGCCACGCCGACCCTGGAGGTGCTCGACCCGGTCGATCCCGAGGGCGACGCGGTGCTCCTGGACTTCCTGGTGGCCCGCGACGCGGAGATGACCGAGATCCTCGCCGAGGTCACGGGCAAGCTCGTGACGGGCACCGGGACCACGACCTGGCTCGTGGACGCCAACCTGCAGGGCACGGTGTACTGGACCGCCCGGGCCGTCGATCTGGACGGCGCGGCGTCGGACTGGGCCACCCCCTGGAGCTACGTGGCGCCCACCGAGGCGGTGCCCCCCGCGGGCGACGACGACGACGACGATGACGGCACGGGCTGTGACTGCCAGACCAGCGTCGCAGGAGGCGCGCGAACGGGCCTGCTGGCGTTGGCGCTGCTGCTGCCGCTGGGGATGCTGCGCCGCCGGCGGAGCTGAGCGCGGGGGCGTATCCTTCCCGTCCCGTGGACCCGACGCCCCTCATCTCGCTGGACGACGTACGGCGCACCTACCAGATGGGTGACGAGTCGATCCACGCGCTCGCCGGCGTGACCGTGTCCATCCAGCAGGGCGAGTTCGTGGCCATCGTGGGCACCTCCGGCTCGGGCAAGACCACCTTGATGCACCTGCTGGGCTGCCTGGACACGCCGACGGGCGGCACCTACCGGCTCCACGGCGTGGACGTGCAGGAGCTGTCCGACGACGCCCTGTCCGAGCTCCGCAACAAGGAGATCGGCTTCGTCTTCCAGGCCTTCAACCTCATGCCGCGGGTGAGCGCCCTGCGCAACGTCGAGCTGCCGCTGGTGTACCGGGGCACCGAGCCGGCGGAGCGGCGGGCACGGGCGGAGCGGGCCCTGGCACGAGTGGGCCTGGCGGACCGCATGAGCCACCAGCCCAACCAGCTCTCCGGGGGCCAGCGCCAGCGCGTGGCCATCGCCCGGGCCCTGGTCACCGAGCCCTCCCTGCTGCTCGCCGACGAGCCCACCGGCAACCTGGACTCGACCACCGGCGCCGAGATCATGGCCCTGCTCCGGGAGCTCCACGCGGCAGGCAACACCGTGATCCTCGTGACCCACGAGCCGGCCATCGCGGCCCAGGCAGACCGGGCGATCCGCCTCGCCGACGGGCTCGTCGTGCAGGACGGGCCGGGCCCCGAGGTGGCGGCCTCGATCCGGGGTCAGGAGTGACCGCCCGGGCGCCGCTGCTCGCGGTGATCGGCCTGCTGGGGTGCACCGCGCAGCCTGCCGCCACCGGATCCGAGGCCCCTGGTCTCACCGTGGTGCGCGGCGACATCCTGGAGCGGGTGCTGCTCACGGGGGCGCTGGACGCCGCCCACTCCGACGCCCTCGTCACGCCCCAGACCCCCACCTGGTCGCTGTCGGTGCAGTGGATGCAACAGGATGGGGTGGCCGTGAAGGCCGGCGACAAGGTGCTCGAGTTCGACGCGTCGGCCCTGGACACGACCTTGACGGAGCAGGAGCTCCGGGCCAGCCAGGCGGTCTCTGAGCTCGAGCGGCAGCGGGCGGACAACGAGGTCAACCTCGCCGACAAGCAGTTCGCCGTGCAACAGCGGCGCATCCAGCGGGACAAGGCGGCGGTGCGCGCGGAGGTGCCCAAGGACGCGCTCGCCCTGCGGGAGTGGCAAGAGCGCCAGCTGGAGCTGTCCCGGGCCAGCTCGGCGCTGGAGTCGGCCGAGGAGGGCCTGGCCGCCCAGGAGCGGTCGGCGCGGCTCGAGATCGAGGTGCGTGAGATCGCGCTGGAGAAGACGCTGCGCGAGATCGAAGCGATCACCGTTGCCATCGGGTCCCTGAGCCTGACCGCCCCCCGGGACGGCCTGATGCTGGTGGCGGAGCACCCCTGGATGGGCCGCAAGTTCGACATCGGCGACGAGAGCTGGCCCGGCACGACGGTGGTGCGGCTGCCGGATCTGTCGGTCATGCGCGTGGACGCGACGCTCCCGGACGTGGACGACGGCCGGATCGCCGCCGGCATGGCCGCCACCTGCGTGCTCGACGCGTGGCCCGACCGGACCTACACGGGCCGGATCGCGAGCGTCGGCTCGGTGGCCAGCAGCGCCGGACGGGACTCCCTGCGCCGCAACTTCCAGGTGTGGATCGATCTGGACGAGACGGATCCGGCGCGCATGCTGCCGGGCATGTCCGTGCGCGTGACGGTGGTTCCGCGAACCGCCGAGGGGGTGCTCATCGCGCCGCGGGCGGCCCTGGACATGAACGGCGAGGCACCCCGGGCGCTGCGCTCCAGCGGGCGCTGGCAGGACGTGGAGCTGGGCCTGTGCGACGCGCAGGGCTGCGAGGTGCGCGACGGCCTGGACGAAGGGGATCGTCTGGCGGAGACGGCGGGCTCATGAGGTGCTGGCCCCTCGCCCTGGCGTCCCTGCTCGCCCTTTCGGGCTGCGCCGGCGCCCCCGCGGACACGGAGTGGACCCCGGTGCGGCGGGGCGATCTGGTGCTCGGGGTGGACGTCACGGGCACCCTCCGGTCGGCCGACACGGTCCTGGTGGGGCCTCCGAACGTGCAGCACATCTGGAACTTCAACATCACCTTCCTGGCCCCGGAGGGCATCGACGTGGCCGTGGGCGACAAGGTCCTGGCCTTCGACGCCCAGGAGCTCACGCAGGAGCTGGCCAGCAAGCGCAACGAGGCCGACAGCAGCGCCCAAGAGCTCGAGAAGAAGCTCAGGGCCACCAACATGGCCCGCCGGGACGAAGAGCTGCGCCTCGCCGAAGCGGAGGCCGCGGTGCGGCGAGCGCGCATGCAGATCGGCGGGTCCGAGGATCTGGTGGCCTCCGTGACGCTGCAGGCGGCGCGGCTGGACCTGGAGCTGGCCGAGGCGGCCCTGTCGTCCGAGCGGCGCAAGGTGGCCGCCGCGATCCGGCGGGACGACGCCGAGATCGAGACCCTGGACGGCATCTTCCGACGCGCCGAGGCGCGGGTGACCGAGCTGGGCGAGGACATCGAGCGCATGGAGGTCAAGGCCACGCGCGCCGGCGCGGTCCTGTACGTGGCCAATCGGGGACGGGAGAAGCCCAAGGTCGGCGACCGTCTCTGGCGGGCCCGCAAGGCCCTGGAGATCGTCGCGCTGGACGACATCGACGCCGAGGGGGAGGTGGACGAGATGGACGGCAGCCGCGTCGTCGTCGGGCAGCCGGTCAAGCTCCGCCTGGACGCCCACCCCGACGTGGAGCTCCTGGGATCGGTGGACTCGGTGCTGCAGTCGGTGCAGCGGCGCTCCCGGGAGGATCCCCGCAAGGTGGTCCGGGTGCAGATCGCCCTGGAGCCCGACCAGGCGGTGCAGCTGCGCCCCGGCATGCGCTTTCGGGGCACCATCGAGACCGGCCGCCACAGCGACGTGCTCCTGGTGGCCAACGACGCGATCTTCGCGAGCGCCAGCGGCGCGCGGGTGTTTCGCCAGCGCAGGTCCGGAGCCGAGGCGGTGCCCGTGGTGCTGGGGGCGCGCAACCGCACCGACGTGCAGATCGTGGACGGCCTGCAGGAGGGCGACCGCCTGTCCCGCAGCGATCTGAGCGGAGGCGCCCCGTGAGGGCCGCGCTGCTGTTGCTGGTGTGCACGGCGCTGGGCTGCGGCTCCATCGCGTCCTGGAGCGGCGCGCCGGACCCGGTGCCCACGGTCACCGTGGTGTCCGAGGTGTTCGTTCGCAGCGTCGGCGCCGAGGGCAACCTGCGGCCGGTGGACGCCACGCAGCTGGTGACCCCGGCGGACAACCGCGGCGGCATGAAGATCGCGTGGCTCGCCCCGGACGGCGGCTTCGTCAACGAGGGGGACGTCGTCGTGCGCTTCGACGGCACCGAGGCCCGGGCGGAGCACGTGAGCGGCGAAGCGGATCTGGAGGTGGCCAACCGGAAGCTGGAGCAGGAGCGCCTTCATACGGCGCAGGCGATCCGGGAGCGGGAGCGCACCGCCGCGCTGGCGGGCGCGGAGATGAAGACCACCCAGCAGTTCCAGAGCAAGGACGAAGAGATCTACTCCCGCAACCAGATCGCGAAGTCCGAGATCGACGCGGAGCTGGCGGTGGCCCGGATGGATCACGCGGACAAGAGCAGGCTGATCGAGGAGCGGCTCGGCGCCTCCAAGGTCGCGCTGCTGGAGCTGTCCCGGCAGCGCGCGCAGCTCTCCATCGACATCGCCCAGTCCACGCTGGACAAGCTGGAGCTGAAGGCGCCCCACGCGGGGGTGTTCGTGCTCCGGACGGACCGGCGCGGCAACCTCACCCAGGTCGGCGACACGGTCTGGCCGGGGCAGCGCCTCGCGGAGCTGCCGCAGCTCGACCACCTCGAGGCCGAGGTGTACGTGCTGGAAGCGGACGCCGCGGGGCTGGCGGACGGCCTGCCGGCGGAGGTGTTCCTGGACGCGCACCCCGGGACCAGCTGGCCCGCGACCATCAAGAAGGTCGACAAGCTCGCCAAGCCCCGGCAGCGCGAAGACTCGGTGCAGTACTTCGAGGTGATCCTGAGCCTGTCGACCATCGATCCGGGCCTGATGAAGCCGGGCCAGCGCATGCACGCGACGCTGGCGCTGGGGGGTGACGAGGCGATCGTGGTGCCCCGGCAGGCGATCTTCGAGCGGGACGGCGAGACGATCGCCTGGCGCCGCGTGGGCGAGACCTTCGAGCCGGCGCCGCTGCAGCTGGGCGTGTCGTCGCCGGGCCGGGTCACGGTCCTGTCCGGCCTGTCCGCCGGGGACGAGGTGGCGGTGCGGGACCCGAGCCGCGCGGGGAGCCCCGGGGACTCGGAGTCCGCGGCCACCGACGGCGGCGGAGGGGGCACCTGATGCGCGCCCGCGACGCCCTGGCCTGGTCCTTCGAGAACCTCGCAGCCCACAAGCTGCGGTCCGCGCTGACCATGCTGGGGATGATGTTCGGGGTGGGGGCGGTCATCGCGATGTTGAGCATCGGGGCGGGGGCCGAGCAGGAGGCCCTGCAGATGATCGAGCGGCTCGGCCTGCGAAACCTCGTGGTGCGGGCCAGGACCCTGGAGGGCAGCGAGCTCGCCGAGGCGCGCACGAAGTCCATGGGCCTGTCCATGCGCGACATCGACGCGATCCGCGAGGCGGTCTCGGACGTCGAGGCCGTGGCGGCGCGGGTGGCCATCGAGCCCTGGATCGTGCTCGCCGCGGGCCGCAAGACCGACGCGCGGGTGCTCGGCGTGTCCGAGGACTGGGCCGCGGTGGTGGCGGTCACGCTGGCCGAGGGGCGCTTCCTGGACCGGCAGGACCGGCTGCAGCACGCCCAGGTCTGCGTGCTGGGGGCGGCGGCGCGGCGGGATCTGTTCGGGGTGCAGGCCGCGCTGGGCCGGGCCGTCAAGGTGAACGATGTCTGGCTCGAGGTGGTCGGCGTGCTGTCCGCGGAGTCCGAGGGGGGCAGCAGCTTCCAGGGCGTGTCCCTGGGCTCCACGGCGCGGGAGATCTACGTGCCCGTGTCCACGGCCCTGCGCAAGTTCGAGCGGGATCCGAAGGACTCGCCGCTCGAAGAGGTGGTGGTCCGCCTGACCAATCAGAACGCGGCGCGGCGCACCGCGGTGGTGCTCGCGACCCTGCTGGATCGGCTGCACAACGGCGTGGCGGACTACGAGCTCGTCGTGCCCGAGAGCCTGCTGCGCCAGAGCCAGAAGACCCAGCACCTGTTCAACCTGGTGATGGGCTGCATCGCGGGGATCTCGCTGGTGGTGGGGGGGATCGGGATCATGAACATCATGCTCGCCTCGGTCCTGGAGCAGACGCGGGAGATCGGAGTGCGGCGCGCCGTGGGGGCCCGGCGCCGGGACATCCGGTTCCAGTTCCTGGCCGCGGCGTTCACCATCTCGGTGCTCGGGGGCGCCCTGGGGGTCCTGCTGGGGGCGGGGATCGCGCAGACGGTGGCGCTGCTCGCGGGCTGGCCCACCGTGGTCACGTGGTCGTCCATCGCCCTGGCCACCGGGGTGTCCGGCGCCGTCGGCGTCGCCTCGGGCTTGTACCCCGCGCAGCACGCGGCCGCGCTCGATCCGGTGGAGGCGCTGCGCTACGAGTAGCGGGTCAGCCCTCCACGACGATGCCCCGCCGCTCCAGCAGCTGGCCCGTGGCGAGCTCCCAGGCGGTGCGGGCCTTGCGATGGGCGACGAGCGCGGACAGCTCCGCGAGCCGGGCCTGGGCCACCTCGTCCTGGCGCTGCGACACCAGGAAGTTGCTGGAGATGCCGTCGAGGAAGCGGCGCTGCTCCACGTCCAGGCTCCGGTCCGCCAGGTCCCGGAACCGCGCCGCCGCGTGCACCTGCCGCGCCGCCGTGTCGAGCTCCCGTTGGGCCGCCCGCACCTCGGCTTCGACGTCCACCCGGGCCTGGAGCAGCCGCGTGGACGCCGCCCGCCGGGACGACTGGGCCTGTTGAAGCTCCCCGAAGCTGGCCCGCAACGCCGGCGTCCAGCGAAACGACACACCCGCGGACCACGCCCGGGCCTCGAACGTGCCCAGCTTCTGCATCGCGGCGCCGCCGCTGGAGTCCTGGCCGACGACCCCCAGGCCCACGTCCAGATCGAGCTCCGGCAGCATCGCGTTGGTGGCCACGGCCACGGCGAGGCCCGCCTGCTCCAGCTCCGTCTGCACCTGCCGCAGCTCGGGACGCTGCGCCTGCGCCGCCTCCAGCGCGGCCGGCAGGTCGATCTGCGCGCTCTCGAAGGACGGCACCGAGATGGGCAGGATCGCGTCCCCCCAGGCGTCCTGGTCCGGGCCCAGGGCGAGCCGCAGCCGGTCCTGGGCCGCCCCGATGGCCGCCGTGGAGCGCGCCATGGCGTGCTGCCGCCGGGCGAGGGTGGACTCCGCCTGGATGAGGTCGGACGGGGGGAGCACCCCGCTGTCGATCTGGCGGCGGGTCAGCTCCACCTGCTCTTCGGCCAACCGCAGGGTGCCCGCCCCCACCTCCCAGGCCTTCAGCGCGAGCACCAGATCCCAGTACAGGTCCTCGGTGGCCCGCACGGTGTCGGCCATGCGCACCGCCAGCTCCAGCGCGGCCTGCTTCGAGCTCATCTTCGCGCGCAAGACCCGGGCCCGAGGCACCCGCAAGTCGAAGGCGAAGCCGGCGAGCAGGGGCTGCCGCAGGGTCACGCCGAGGTAGTCGCGCACCACCAGGGGCTCGACGGCGGTGCCCAGGCTGCTGTTGGTGCGGGCCGAGGAGAAGCTGAGCCCCACCTCGGTGGCCGTGGGCAGGACCTGGGACACACCGAACCGCACGCCATCCGCGCCCGTCAGGAAGAGCTGGTCGGCCGCGCCGTCCACCGAGCTCGCGGGGGGCGAGCGGTCGCTGGAGTGCTGGTAGGACAGCCACAGCTCCGGCTCGAACGCCCCATGGGACGCCACCAGCCCCCACGCGCGATCCTCGCGGCGCTCCCGCTCCAGCCGGATCCCGAGGTTGCCCTGCACGGACCGCTCGACCGCGTCCTGCAGGAGCAGGGCGAGCCCCTGGCCGACGCCGAGCTCCGAGGGCAGCGCCGGCGGCACCCGGATGTAGTCGGGCATCTCGTAGGCAGCGGTGTCCGCGCGGGAGGATCCGGCCCCCAGCAGCAGGGTCGGCAGGAACAGGAGTGCGAGGTGGTGGGCGCGCATGGTCGGCAAGGCTACCGGCTGGGGTTTGACGGCGCTCCTTCCACCGATCACCCTGGCGGAATGCGCCTCCTCTCCATGCTCCTGCCCGCCCTGTTGCTCCCCTCCCTGCTGCTGCCGGCGGCCTCCCGCGCCCAGGAGATGGAGGCGGACCGCTTCAAGGACGTCGTCATCACCCGCACCGAGCTGGGGCCTGGCCTGTACATGCTCATGGGAGCCGGCGGCAACATCGTGCTGGCGTCCGGCGACGACGGCGCGGTGCTGGTGGACGACCAGTTCGCGCCCCTCACCGAGCGGATCCTGGCCTCGATCAAGGAGGTCACCGACCAGCCCGTGCGCTGGGTCCTCAACACGCACTGGCACGGCGATCACACAGGCGGAAACGAACACCTGGGCGCATCCGGCGCGCTGATCGTGGCCCACCAGAACGTGCGCCAGCGCATGAGCACCGACCAGGTAATCCAGGCCTTCGGCCGCCAGGTGCCCGCCTCGCCGGACGCCGCGCTGCCCGTGGTGACCTTCTCCGAAGAGCTGGACCTGCACTGGGGAGGCCACGACATCCAGGTGCGCCACGTGGCCGCCGCGCACACCGACGGCGACGCCATGGTGCGCTTCGTGGGGCAGGACGTGCTGCACACCGGCGACGTGTATTTCAACGGGATGTACCCGTTCATCGACACGGGGAGCGGCGGAGGGATCGACGGGATGATCGCCGGGGCCCTGCTCGGGCTGTCCCTGGCTGGCGAAGCCACGAAGATCGTCCCGGGACACGGACCGCTGTCGGACCGGGACGGGCTCCAGACGTACGTGACGATGCTGCAGGGCGTGCGCGACGCGGTGGGCGCGCTCGTGAAGGCCGGCGAGACCCGCGAGCAGATCGTCGCGGCGAAGCCGAGCGCTCCCTGGGATCCCACCTGGGGCGGCGGGTTCATGGCGCCGGACACCTTCGTGGGCATCGTGGTGGACGGCATGACGCGGTAGGAGCGTGGCAGGACGATCACACGCGGGGCGAGGCGCCGGGAAGTGGCTATCCTGTGCAGCGATGCCCCCGCGATCCCCCTACCCCCTGAGCGTGACGGTGCTGGGCCTGCTGCTGGGCACGAGCTGCACCGTGGTGCTCGGTCCGGGGGTGGAGGATCCGACCCAGGATCCCGACCAGCTGCTGCTCGACCGCTTCGACGACGGCCGGGCCCAGTGGCGCGACTGGCACGACTCGCCGGGCTGGATCCGCAGCGACTCCGGGTCCCTCGTCATCCACACCGCGGTGGCGGATCACGACCAGCCCGCGTTCGACGGGGACGAGACCTTCACCTACGGCGCCCTGGCGGCCCACTGCCCCCTCCAGGACAGCGAGGGCATGTGCCTCGATCCGGCCATCGGCTGGTCGGACTACACGTTCGACGTGGTGATCGAGCCCCGGGCCCAGGTGCGGGCGCCGCTGCAGGACGGGCTCAACCAGCCCGCCGCGTGGGAGGTGCCCTGGGTCTTCTTCCGGTTCCAGGACACGCGGCACTACTACTACCTGCTCTTCCTGACCCACCACGCGCGGGAGCCGGAGTCCGACTTCGGCGGCTTCGAGATCGGCAAGTACAACTGCCCGGACGACTGCGGGGTGTTCACGGTGGACTCGGGCAAGGAGACCCTGCTGCAGGTCACCGCCGACGACATCGACGACATCGACCGCAAGTACCTGGAGTTCGGCCGGCGCTACGCGGTGCGCGTCGAGGTCTCCAACGGAACGAGCGAGGCGGGGGACCCGGCGGTGAGCATCCAGGCGTTCCTGGACGGCGAGCTCATGGGCGGCATCGTCGATGACGGCACGCTGGAGCCGATCTTCGGGGGCCAGGGAGCCACGCCGCCGCTGTTCACAGGCGGGGTGGGCCTGTACGGCGAGGACTGCGAGGCCTGGTTCGACGACGTGTCGGTGCGCCGGCTGGGCGCGCCGGAGCTGGACTGAGCTGGCGGGTCAGGGCTCGCGACACGTCGCGGCGGTCTCGCTGTAGGAGCCGGCCGCGTCCGGATCGTTCCGCGCTGCGGCGGCCTCGCTGAGGCCCTGCCAGGCTGGACAGAACTCCGGATTGGCCTTGAGCACCTCCTGCCAGCGCGCCTCGGCCACCTCGAGCTTGCCCTGCTTCATCGCTGCGTACGCGATGTTGTGCCGGGCGCGCGACGCCTCCAGATAGGTCGGATCGGTCAGGGCGAGCTCCGCGGTCTGCTCGGCCTCGGCCCATCGCTCCTGAGCGATGTACAGCGCGGACAGGTTGACCAGGGTCGCGCCGGTGGGGGTCTTGGACAGCTCGACGGACCGCTTCAGCCTGCCCTCGGCCTCCTGCAGGCTCTCGTTGCAGAAGTACGCCAGGCCGATCCGGTGTTGGATCTCCGGGTCCCGGGCGGCGGCCCTGCATCCGCCCTCGGCCAGCAGGAACTCGCTCAGCGCGGCTTCGCAGGCGCCCTCGTTGAGGTACGCCGTGCCCAGCGTCAGGTGCGTATCCATGGCGCTCAAGCACTGCTTCTTGCCCGCCAGGACGCTCGTCGGCGCCAACATAGCCACCGCCACGAGCACAGACATCCACCGGAACCGTCGCATCCAGACCTCCACCAGCGAAGAGCTGCCAAGGGTACCACCCGGGGTGCCCGGGGCACCTGGGCTGCACCAACCCCGGGACTGCGGCGAACTCGGGCCCGGCGGGCCTACTCAGCGTGCGCTGTACAGAAGCTCGAGGGCCTGGACCTCCGGGGACTCGCCGCCGACGACCAGGTGGGTGTCCCCGGGGCTCCAGGACAGGGCTGCGACGGTGCCGGAGGTAGCCAGGGTGGCGACGACGCTGGCCGTGCTGATCTGAACGATGTCCACGTCCCCCGCCACCAGGCCCACGGCCAGCCACCGGCCGTCGTGGCTGTACTCCAGGGCAGAGATGGCGCCGCCCACCGAGGCCCAGGCCGCCGCCGCGCCCACGGCCACGTCGATCAGGCCCACCTGCGAGCCCCCCGCGGTGAAGAAGGCGATGGCGCCGCTGTCCGGGCTCCAGCTCATGCGCTGGCCCGGGCCGGCGAAGCTCGATCCGAGCGGGATCCACTCCTGCCACAGCAGCGAGGTGCCGCTGTACAGCCCCACCTCGTCGTCGAGGAGCAACGCGAACTGGGAGCCGTCGGGCGCCCAGGCGACGTCGTGGACCGCGGGACCGGAGACGCCGTGCTCCTGCAGCAGGCCCCCGCTCACCGCGTCGCGCACGCAGGCCTCCGCCGGGTCAGCGGAGCCAGCACCGGCCCCGCCGCTCACGGCCATGGACTCGTCGGGGCTCCAGGCGATGGCGAGCACGTCCCCGTCGTGGCAGCCGTCGTTCCAGGACTCCACGTTGCCCAGGGTGGCGTTGGCCTTGCCCGTGAAGACCGCGCCGCCAGCCAACAGCAGCGACTGGCCGTCGGCGCTCCAAGCCAGATCCCGGTGGGGCGCGTTCATGAGCATGGTGGTGGAGTCGATGGCGCCCGTGTCCGCGGTGAGGATGCCCGTGGAGCCCGCCGAGCCGGGGACGCCGCCGGCCACCGCCACCCGGTCGCCCAGGGGACTCCACTCCAGGGCCAGGGTCGGGTAGGAGCGGCTGACCGACCAGAGCGCCGCCGCGCCCACGAGGGTCGGAGCCCCGTCGTCATCGTCATCGTCGTCGTCGTCGGCCGTGTCGTCGTCGTCGGCAACATCGTCGTCGTCGGCAACATCGTCGTCGTTGGCAACATCGTCGTCGTTGGCCGCGTCGTCGTCGTCTGATCGGTCACGGGTGGTGCAGCCCAGCAGGGCGAAGGCGTGAAGGGCGAGGATGCAGACGAGGAGGCGCATGCAGGCATTCTGTCCCAGCGGCGCGCCGGCGCAAGGGAGCCTCGCCCGCGCAGGCACACCGCTGCGTGGTGTGGAGCGAGCGCGGCATCATGCTCTGGTGAAGCAGCGAGTCCTCATTGCGGCGGCGGTTCTGAGCCTCGGCATCGATGCGCCGAGGACCGTCCCCTATCCCGAGACCACCTCGGAGGGGGCGGCAGCGCCAGGCGACGCCTCCACGACCCGCGTCACCACGGACTGCACCCTGTGGGTAGCTCCCGATGGCGAGGACGACGCCGACGGCAGGACCGCCACCTCTGCCTTGCGGAGCCCCGATCAGGCCGTCGCGATGGCTGGCCC
>CALAGR010000479.1 GCA_937891735.1 uncultured Pseudomonadota bacterium
GGTCGCCCCGCTGGTCTGCGAATCCACTGGCAGCGTCACTCATCGGTCACGGGGGGTTCACCCCGTTCCCTCTTCGGAATCCGCCAGTGAATCCGTACCCTCACCGGTGCTCAACCTCGGTACGCGGTTCAACTCTCTAGTCGAACTTCTCGCTGTAGAAGGCGTCGATCATCGTCTCGTACCGCTGCTGGATCGCCCGTCGCTTCACCTTCAGCGACGGCGTCAGCTCGCCTGACTCGACCGTGAAGTCCTCGGGCAGGACCCTGAACTTCTTCACGGTCTCGTACGACGCCAACTCGCGGTTGACGGTGTCGATGTACCCCCGCAGCAGCGAACGGACCCGCTCGTCCTCCGGCAGGGCGGCGGGGCTCGGTAGCTTCCAGCCGTTCCGTTCGAACACCTCGGCGAGCGCCTCGGAGTCCAGCGTGATCAGCGCCGACAGGAACTTGCGCTTGTCGCCGAGCACCACCACCTGGCTGATGCCCGGCCCCGTCTTGAGGCGGTTCTCGATGTTCTGGGGGCTGACGTTCTTCCCCCCCGCCGTGACGATGATGTCCTTCTTGCGGTCGGTGATCTTCACGTAGCCGTCCGCGTCGATCTCGCCCACGTCGCCGGTGGCCAGCCAGCCATCGATGATGGCCTCGGCGGTGGCTTCGGGCTGGTCGCGATAGCCCATGAAGACGTTGGCGCCGCGCACCAGGATCTCGCCGTCCTCGGCGATGCGGACCTCCATGTCGGGGCAGGCCACGCCGACCGTGCCGAACTTCGGTCGGTTGCGCGGGTTGTAGGTGCACACCCCGGTGCACTCCGTCTGGCCGTACACCTCCTGGATCACGATCCCCAACGAAGCGAAGAACCGCCCCACCTCGGCGGACAGAGGCGCCGCCCCGCTCAAGAACGTGCGCGTGCGTCCCATGCCCAGCCGCGCGCGCAGCTTGCCGAGCACCAGCCGGTCAGCCACCTCGTACCGGATCCGCAGCCCCAGGGGCAGCGCGCCAGTGCCCTTCGCCGCGGTGACGGACTGGACCTCGCTGCCGACACCGGCGGCCCAGTCGAACAGCTTGCGGCGCAGCGGAGATGCGTCTTGCAGACCAGAGGTGATGCGGGCGTAGTACTTCTCCCAGAGGCGTGGCACACACACCAGCAGGGTGGGCTCCACCTCCACGAGGTTCTCAGCGACCGCCGGGATGCCCTCGCCGATGTTGACCGCGTAGCCGACCCGGATGGCCATGATCTCGCCCTGCAGCCTCTCCGCGATGTGGGACAGGGGCAGGAACGACAGGCTGGAGTCGGTCTCGTTGCCGTCCACCACCGCGATGAGGCTGTCGCCCATCGCCATGACGTTCCGGTGGGAGAGCATGGCTCCCTTCGGCGGGCCGGTGGTGCCGGACGTGTACACGATGGTCGCCAATGACTCCGGGTCCAGATCGAGCACCGACGCCTCGAGCGCAGCGAGGCTGGCCACTCCGGCGGTCTCTCCGCGCGCCTCCAGCTCTGCGAAGCTGACCACGGCCGGGTCGCCCGAGGCCTCACCGGAGACCAGCACCAGGGTGTGCAGCGCGGGCAGGTGCTCGCGGACCTCGTTTACCTTCGCGAGCTGCTCGCTGTCCTCGAGGAGCACAGCCTTGCTGGCGCTGTGCTCGAGGATGTATCGGACCTGACTGGGGATGCAGCTCGGGTAGATCGGAACCGTGCCGGCTCCGAGCACCATGGCGGCGAGGTCATAGACCAGCCACTCCACCGAGTTGGTGCTGAGGATCCCGACGAGATCCCCCGGACCGACGCCCCGCTCCTTCAGCCCCGCCGCGAGCCGAAGGACGCGGTGCCGGTACCGAGCCCAGTTGACGTCGTGCCAGCTCCCGTCGCGCTTGTATCGCAGCGCGGGCCGTTCGCCCCGGACCTGGGCGTTGTGGAAGAAGGCGTGAAGGAGTGTGGGGAACGCTGTCACCAGGGCTTTGTACCGCATTGCGCGGCGTCGGTCAGACCGCGATTCCCTCCCAGCTCCTCCCGTTGAACTTGTGCAGCGCGACCGCGCCCAGGAACACCCGGGACACAACGAGACCCGTCCACAAGCCGACGAGCCCGCCGTCCAGCTGCAGGCCGAGCAGCCAGGCGAGGGGGAGCATCACCCCATACTGGGCCGACAGCTGCACCGCCGCTGCCCACCGCGTGGCCCCCGCCCCCACGAGGCTGTAGAGCAGCACGAACGGCAGACAGTCGATCAGGAACGACAGCGCGAGCAGCCTCACCGCCGGCACCGCCAGCTCGATCACCACCGCGTCGGGCGTGAACAGCGAGAGCACCGCCGCCGGCCCGGCCTGCATCACGATGATCGGCACCAGCATCGCCACGAGGGCGATCCGCACGGTCTGCCACACCATCCTGCGGGCCTCCTCGGGCTTGCCTGCGCCGAGGTTGCGTCCCACGAAGGTGGCCCCCGCGAGCCCGAAGCCCAGGGCCGGCAGGAACCCCACGGACGCCAGGGTGACCAGGATCGTGCCCGCCGCCACCTCGCGTGTGCCCAGCCAGCTGTGCAGACGCAAGAAGAGCACGAAGCCGACCATCAACCCGATGCCGCGCAGGGCCTCGGGCCAGGAGAGGGACACCAGCCGTCCCGCGACCGTCGCGGAGATGGAGCGGAACCGGAACGGCAGGTAGCGCTGTCGGATGTCCTTGTTGACCACCGTCAGGCCCACGTACGTCAACGTGCCGATGGCCGCGGCGAGCGCCGACGCGAGGGCCGCTCCCCGGACCTCCATGCGTGGGGCGCCCAGGTGTCCGTAGATGAAGACCCAGTTCAGGAAGATGTTGAGCACGTGGATGACGATCAGGGTCGACATGTAGGTGCGGGACCGGCCGATCCCGTTGTAGAAGCCCCGGAAGCAGTAGTTGGCCGTCACGACCCCGATCGCCATCAGCCGGATCTGCAGGTACCCGGCGCCGCCCGCGACCACCAGCGGGTCGTCCGACAGGAGGGGGAAGATGTCGTCGGCCAGGAACGACAGGCCGTAGCCCAGGGGCAGCGCGACGAACACCGCCAGGACCAGGGCCGTGTCCAGGGCCGCGCCTGCACCTTCGGCCCGGCCCTCTCCGTCCCGACGAGACACCATCGCCTGCACGCCCGTGCCCAGACCGATGACGAGGTTCGCCAGCACGAAGAAGGAGAACGATCCGAGGCCCGCGGCCCCCTGCGCCGCTGGACCCAGCCGCCCCACCATCGCCGTGTCGACGAGGTTGAGCACGCTCTGCGACATCATCCCCGCGATGATCGGCGCGGCGAGGAACAGGACCTCCCGGCTCCGGGCGGGCTCGAACACCTCGCGCACGGACCTCACCGGCGGCGTCCCGGCGGAACGCGGTCGGGGTACAGGTCTGCGAGGCAGTCGCCGCAGAACGACACCGGCAGGTAGCCCGTGAACAGAGTCGGGAAGAAGTAGAGGAACGCCGTCGCCGCGTCGACGCCGTCATACATCGAGCACCACGCGTTGGTGCAGTGGCCGTTCATCCCGTGGCTCGGGTCGTTCACGAGGCCCAGGGTGTGGCCGAACTCGTGGGTCAGCACGGAGGCCTCCTGCCGCGCGCCGGTGATCCACAGGATGGAGCGCAGGCGGTCCTGCAGGACCAGCACCAGCGCCGCGTCGTACCCGGCGGCGGTCTTGACCATCACCGGCCGCGCCCACGCGTATCCGCGGTACCGCAGGTACTCGGGCGCGTACAGGATGTGCAGCGTCGCGCCGCCCGACTGGCCGGCCCGGCGTTGGGACCGCACCCTGCGGGCGAGGCGCCGGATCGAGATGCTGTCCGGCTCGTAGCGGTCCGCCGCGATCACGTCGTCGACCACCACCTCGATCCCGCCCGGCTTGTCCGTATAGAAGCGCAAGCGCTCCATGAACAGGCGCAGCGCGCGGGGGCGAGGCTCGGTTCCGGCCACCCGGTCGATCTCGACGAGGAGCCGGTCCGCGTCTGTGCTGTCCAGCACCCGCTCGTCCCGCCACGCGGGCGCTTCGGGACCGCTCGGCCGGGGCAAGGAGGCGCAGCCAGCGCACAGGAAGAGCGCCACGGCGAGGAGCCCGAGATGCCTCGACGGGGCCATGCGGCGCAGATTAGCGGGAATGCACCGCTCCGTGCCCTGGACCCGCCCGGCTTCGAGGCCCAGGATCACCCCGATGACCCGTCGGTTCGCATTGACGCTCCTTCCCCTGTTCCTCGGCTGCGGCTGGTCGGCCGCCGACGGACCATGGAACGAACGTCCGCCCACGGACGAACCGGCCGTCGCGAGCACCGAGGGGGTCGTGTGTGCGCCCGACGGCGTTCGGGGCGCCCCCGGGCTGGTGGTGAGCTGGCGCGACGCGCTGGAGGAGGAGGTGATCCGGGAGATCACGGATCCGTGGGGCGTCTACCAGGCCCTGGACCTGGGACCGGGCAGGTACACCGTGCAGGTCGGTGAGGGGGTGTTCACCGCCCTCGGCATCGCGATCCTCGCGCCCGACCAGCCCGCGCCGTCGCCCCTGTGCCTGGACCGCTCCCGTCCCCAGGCCCTCGTGCTCCGCACGGAGCTCGCCTCGGCGACGGACCTGATCGCCGACCGGCTGGACGGCCTCGGGCTGGAGCACGTGCACGACGGCCCCACCGACGCCAGCGATGCAGGACAGCTCCTCGGCTCGCCAGCGGGCCTGGTGGACTACGGGGTGCTCGCGATCGCCGGCGAGCTCGACTTCCAGGCCCTGGCGGCGGAGCCCGGCGCGCTGGACGGGCTCCTGGAGTTCCTGGGTCGCGGCGGCGGCCTGTATCTGAGCGGCGAGGCCTGGCCGGTGCTCGAGCTGCTGGCCCCGGGCCGCGTGGCTCCCGCCGAGTCCAGCGCCACCGGCTATGTGCAGGCGGACGTGGTGAATGCCGTCCTGGCGGACGAGCTCCAATGGGACCGGGTCGGCGTGCGCCTGCACTCGGGCTCCGTGCTCTTCGAGCAGCCGGGGCCCGACGTGGACGTGCTCCTGCGTGGACTCGTCACCACCGCGGCGGGGGAGCAGTACGACGCGCCGCTGCTGCTCAGGACCGAGGTCAACGGCGGAGCCGTGGTGCTGTCCACGTTCCTGGCGCCCGGACCGCGCAGCGGGGACTGGTGGATCGGCGACCCCGCCGAGCACATGCTCCCCGATGGCTCCTGGGACGGACGCGGGGCGGTGCTCGACCGGCTGATCCTGCAGCTCTGAGGCCGCGATGGGCCCGGCTCACCGCGCGGGGTGCTGCAAGGGCCTTCCCGCGGCGAAGTCGAGCACCGCGTCGGTGGCCAGCTGGGCCATGCGCAGGCGCGTCGCGCGCGTCGCTGAGCCGATGTGCGGGACGAGCAGCACGTCGTGCCGATCCAGGAGCGAGGGGTGCACCCGGGGTTCCTCTTCAAACACGTCCAGCGCCGCGAAGGCCAGCGGGCCGGTCTGCAGGGCATCGGCCAGGGTGGCCTCCTCGATCAGCCCCCCTCGCGACGTGTTGACCAGGATCGCGCCGTCCTTGACGGACCCCAGGCGCGCCCGGGACAGCAGATGGTGGGTGTCGGCGGACAGGGGCACGTGCAGGCTGATCACGTCGGCCCGCGCGAGCAGCGTGTCCAGGGGGAGCCACTCCGCCTGCAGGCTGGCCTCCACGTCACTGGGCGCCCGGCGGGGGCTCGCGTAGCAGATCCGCATGCCGAAGCCCCGGGCCCGCGCCGCCACCGCCTGCCCGATCCGGCCCAGTCCCACGATCCCGAGCACCGCGCCGCGCAGCTCCAGCCCGGCCATCAGGTCGAGCGACCACACGTCCCAGCGCCCCGCCCGAAGGTAGCGCTCCGCCTCGGGCAGTCGACGGGCGGCGGCGAGCAGGAGCGCCATCGTCAGGTCCGCCGTCGCGTCGGTCAGGACGCCGGGGGTGTGGGCCACCGCGATCCCCAGGTCCGCGCAGGCGGCGAGATCGACGTTGTCGAGCCCCACCGCCACCTGGCTCACCAGGCGCAGCCCCGCGGCCGCGCCGGCTTCCAGCACCATCCGGCTCATGGGCTCGGTGAGCTGGCAGAGCACGGCGTCGTGGCCGGGCACCAGCTCGGCCAGCTCGGCTTCCGTGGGGGGGGTGTCCGCGGGCCGAGTGGTGATCTGCACAGAGGCCCGGAGCGCATGCATGCACGCCGCCGGCAGCGGGCGAGTGACCAGGACGCGCACAGGTCAGCCGAAGTCGAGGTCGTCGCGCGGCCCGGCTTCGTACAGGGCCTCCAGCTGCTCCACCAGGGCCTCCGAGTCTTCCCCGAGGCTGGTGGGCGGGGTCGGCCGCAGGACGAGGTACAGATCGCCCTGCTGGGTGTCCTTGCCGCCCTTGGGGAGGCCGCGGCCCCGCAGTCGCATGCGGGTGCCGCTGGGCGCCGCCGGGGGGATCTTCACCTTCACCACCCCGGTGGGCGTCGGAAGCGTGATCTGCCCGCCCCGCAAGGACTCGGCGAACGTGAGCAGCACGTCCATCTCGAGGTCGTCCCGATCGACGTGCACCAGGGAGTGCTCCAGGACCTCGATGTCGAGCAGCAGATCGCCGGCCGGGCCGCCGTCCATGCCGGGGCTTCCCTTGCCCCGAAGCCGGACCGTGGTGCCCGTGCGCACGCCCTTGGGGATCCGCACCTTCACCTTGCTGCCGGTGGGCAGCATGAAGGCGGCCTCGGTCCCGCTGATCGCCTCGATCAGCGACACCTGGGTGACGACCTTGATGTCCTGACCACGACGGGGTCCGCGGCTGTAGCCGGGGCCGCCGAACCCGCCGGGGCCCCCGAAGCCGCCGCGGCCGCCCTGCCCGAACTCGAAGGAGAAGGAGCTCCCCCGGCCTGCCCCGCCGCCGCCGAACATGGACTTGATGAGGTCGTCCAGATCGACGCCGGGGCCGGGACCGCCGCGGCCGCGCATCGAGCCGCCGAAGGCGCGGGCCTGGGCCGCATCGAACCCGGGCCGGAACGCGGAGTAGCCGAACTCGTCGTACAGCTTGCGCTTGTCCTCGTCGCCCAGGACGCCGTGGGCGGCGTTGACCTCCTTGAACTTCGTGTCGTCGCCTCCGGTTCGATCCGGATGGTGCTCGCGGGCGAGGGCCCGGTAGGCCTTCTTGATGTCTTCGGCCGATGCGTCCTTCGCAACGCCGAGCACCTCATATGCGTCACGTGCCTGAGCCATGAGCCTCCCTGGGAGCAGCAACGTTGAATGTGAGTCGGCCGCCCCTCCCGTCAAGGAGGCGCGGCCGCTCGATCTCGATGCGAGCGCGGATCAGTGCGCGGTGTCGCCGGCCTCCCGAAGGGCGTCGATGGCTCGGAGACGACCGAGAGCCATCGCCTGGTCCATGAGGGCGTCGTGGTGGTCGGAGTCCTGGGGCCCCCGCTCCAGCAACGCGCTCTCGGCCTTGGCCAGCGCCGACTGCACCGCGCCGAGGTCCAGCGAGCTGGCCTCTTCGGCGGACGACACGATGACCGACACCCGCTCTGCCGCCACCTGCACGAAGCCGGCACCCACGGCGAGCACCCTCTTGCCCTTGGCCTCTTCGATCACCAGGGCGCCCGGTGCAACCGCGGTGATGTACGCCACGTGGCCCGGGAGCACGCCGAAGTCCCCGGCCTGACCGGGGGCGGTGACGGTCACCACCTCGCCCGAGAAGGCCTTGGCGAGGGGGGTGAGCACGCTGAGCTGGAAGGTGTCGCCCATGACTACTGACCCTTGGCCAGCTTGATCGCCTTGGCCTTGGCCTCCTCGATGTCACCGACCATGTAGAAGGACATCTCGGGGAGATCGTCGTGATCGCCGGCGAGGATCTCCTTGAACCCGCGGATGGTGTCCTCGAGCTTGACGTACTTGCCGGGCGAGCCGGTGAACTGCTCGGCGACGTGGAACGGCTGGCTCAGGAACTTCTCGATGCGACGGGCGCGGCCGACGAGGGCCTTGTCGTCTTCGGACAGCTCGTCCATGCCGAGGATGGCGATGATGTCCTGCAGCTCCGTGTAGCGCTGCAGGATCGTCTGCACCCGGCGGGCGGTGTCGTAGTGGTCGTCGCCCACCACCTCGGGCTCGAGGATGCGCGAGGTCGAGTCGAGCGGGTCCACTGCGGGGTAGATGCCCTTCTCCACGATCTTGCGGGACAGCACCGTCGTCGCGTCGAGGTGGGCGAACGCCGTGGCGGGCGCGGGGTCGGTCAGGTCGTCGGCGGGCACGTAGATGGCCTGCACGGACGTGATGGAGCCCTTGTCCGTCGTCGTGATGCGCTCCTGCAGGTTGCCCATCTCCGTGGCCAGGGTCGGCTGGTAGCCCACCGCGGACGGGATGCGACCGAGCAGCGCGGACACCTCGGAGCCGGCCTGCGTGAACCGGAAGATGTTGTCCACGAAGAGCAGGACGTCCTGGCCCTCGTTGTCGCGGAAGTGCTCGGCGATGGTCAGGCCGGAGAGGCCGACGCGGGCGCGCGCTCCGGGCGGCTCGTTCATCTGGCCGTAGACCAGGGCGACCTTGCTCTCGGCCGTGTTGATGTTCGGCTTGCCGTCCCGGAAGACGATGTGGCCGTTTTCGTCCTTCTCCGCGGAGATGACGTCCGACTCCATCATCTCCATCCACAGGTCGTTCCCCTCGCGGGTGCGCTCGCCGACGCCGCACAGCACCGAGAAGCCACCGTGGCCCTTACCGATGTTGTTGATGAGCTCCATGATCAGCACGGTCTTGCCCACGCCGGCGCCGCCAAACAGGCCGGTCTTCCCGCCGCGGGTGTACGGGGTCATCATGTCGATGACCTTGATCCCGGTCTCGAACATCTCGACCTTCGTGCTCTGCGACGTGAAGGACGGGGGGGGCCGGTGGATCGGTGAGCGGCCCGTCGCCATGATCGGACCCAGCTCGTCGATGGGCGCGCCGATCACGTTCATGATCCGGCCGAGCACCTCGCGGCCCACGGGCATCGAGATGGGGCTGCCGGTGTCGGTCACGGGCAGACCGCGACGGAGTCCGTCGGTGCTGTCCATCGAGATGGCGCGCACGCGGTTCTCACCGAGGTGCTGGGCGACCTCGACGACGAGGTTGTTCGGCTCGTCGCTGATCGCCTCGTTGGTGAGCGTCAGGGCGTTGAAGATGGCGGGCAGGTGGCCGGCGTCGAACTCGACATCGACGACGGGTCCCGTCACCTGGATGATCCGGCCGTGGGCCTCGGTCATGGGGTGCTCCTTCTCCGCGCCCGGGCGCGGCAGTCCTTGAATTCGTTAGAGGGCCTCGGCGCCAGACACGATCTCGATGAGTTCCTTCGTGATCGCGGCCTGGCGGGCCCGGTTGTAAACGAGGGTGAGGTCTTCGATGACCTTCTTCGCGTTGGTCGTCGCGCCGTCCATGGCCATCATCCGCGCTGCATGCTCGCCGGCCTCGGACTCCAGCAGGACCTGGAAGATCCGGGTGCGCAGGAACAGCGGCAGGATGTCGTTCAGGATCGCGGCCTGGCTCGGCTCGTACACGAAGTCGACCAGATGCTCCGGCTCGGCGATGTCGGTGCCCAGGGAGGTCAGCGGGAAGAGCTGCTCGATCGTCGGCTCCTGGTTCAGCGTGCTGACGAACCGGTTGTAGGCGATGAACACCTCGTCGAAGTCTTCGCATATGAAGCGGTCGGTGAGCTCCGCGATGAGCTTGGCGCTCTGATCCAGGAACTGCTTCGGCTCCATGCCGATCGTGGTGCGGCCGTATGCGACGTCCGTGCGCCGCCGAAGCTGATCGCGGCCCTTCTTGCCGTACACGATCACCTCGACCGACTCGTAACGCTCGTCGATCTTCTGATTGTCGTACAGCCAGCCGTCCACCTTGCGCAGGAGCTGGCTGTTGAAGCCACCGCAGAGCCCGCGATCGGAGGTCAGCACCACGAGGGCGGCCTTCTTGACGTGGGCGTGGGGCTGGAGGAGCGGATGCTCCGCGTCCACGAGCCGCGCCATCAGGGAATGCAGGACCGCCGTGACCTCGTTGCTGTACGGCCGCGAGGACACCGCCGCGTCGACCGCACGCTTCATCTTCGAGGCCGCCACGAGCTTCATCGCCCGGGTGATCTTCTGGGTGTTCTTGACCGACGCGATCCGCGTCTTGATCGCCTTCAGTGAGGGCATGGATGCCTCCGCCAGGCCCCGAAGGAGGGCCCGGCAATACGGGTGATCAGGCGGTGAAGCCGGCCTGGAACTCCTCGAGCGCGGCCTTGAGGCTGCCTTCGAGGGTGTCGGACAGCTTGCCGGTCTCTCGGATCTGGGTGCCGATCTCGGGGTGCTTGGCTGCCATGAAGGCCAGGAACTCCTTCTCCCACTTGCCGACCGAGGTGACCGGGTGCTGGTCGAGGTACCCGCGGGTGCCGCCGTAGATCACCATGACCTGGTTCTCCGTGGCCATGGGCTGGTACTGCGGCTGCTTGAGCAGCTCGACCAGGCGGGCGCCTCGCTCCAGCTCGCGACGGGTGGCCTCATCGAGGTCCGAGGCGAACTGCGAGAACGCCGCCAGCTCGCGGTACTGGGCGAGGGACAGGCGCAGCGTGCCGGCGACCTGCTTCATGGCCTTGATCTGGGCCGAACCACCCACGCGCGACACCGAGAGGCCGACGTTGATGGCGGGGCGGATGCCCGAGAAGAACAGGTCGCCTTCCAGGAAGATCTGGCCGTCCGTGATGGAGATCACGTTGGTCGGGATGTAGGCGGACACGTCACCGGCCTGCGTCTCGATGATGGGCAGGGCGGTCAGGGAGCCGGCGCCATGGCTGTCGTGCATCTTGGCGGCGCGCTCGAGCAGCCGCGAGTGCAGGTAGAACACGTCGCCGGGGTACGCCTCGCGGCCGGGCGGGCGGCGGAGCAGCAGCGACATCTGGCGGTAGGCGACGGCCTGCTTGGACAGGTCGTCGTACACGACCAGTGCGTGCATGCCGTTGTCGCGGTAGTACTCGCCCAGGGTGGCGCCCGTGTAGGGGGCCAGGAACTGCAGCGGCGCGGGGTTAGACGCCGGGGCGCACACGACCGTGGTGTACTCCATGGCTCCGTAGCGGCGCAGGCGCTCGACGACCTGGGCCACGGTGCTCTGCTTCTGGCCGATGGCGACGTAGATGCAGTAACAGTTCTGGCCCTTCTGGTTGATGATCGCGTCCAGGGCGACGGCGGTCTTGCCCGTCTGGCGGTCACCGATGATCAGCTCACGCTGGCCGCGGCCGATGGGCACCATCGCGTCGATGGCCTTCAGGCCCGTCTGCAGGGGCTCGTGCACCGACTTGCGGGCGACGATTCCGGGAGCCTTGACCTCGATCCGGCGGGTGGTCTCCACCTTGTCGAAGTCTCCGAGGCCGTCCAGGGGGCGGCACAGCGGATCGACGACGCGACCCAGCAGGGCCTTGCCCACGGGGACCTCGACGATGCGGCCGGTCCGCTTGACGCTGTCTCCCTCCTTCAAGTACCGGTCCTCGCCCAGGATGGCGACGCCGACGTTGTCCTCTTCGAGGTTGAGGACCATGCCAGAGAGCCCTCCGGGGAACTCGAGGAGCTCTCCGGCGACCGCATTGGCCAGGCCATGGATTCGGGCGATGCCATCGCCGACGGACAGAATGGTGCCCGTCTCAGCTACGTCGACTCGTGTCTCGTAGTTGGCGATCTGATCCTTGAGGATCTGGCTGATCTCTTCGGCGCGGAGCTCCATCAGGATGCCTTTCTGTTCGCGTCGTGGCGTTCAGATTCGAGGTTGCTGGTCTGGGTCAGGCTTCGCCAGCGGACTGTCCCGCGACCAACTGGTCACGGAGCAGCTGCAGCTGCGTACGTACGCTGCCATCGAGGACGAGGTCCCCGATCCGGGTGACGATCCCGCCCAGGAGCTCGGGGTCCACGTCCTCGCGGACGATGACTTCCTTTGCTCCCGTGATGTTCTGGAGGTGGTCTCGCAGGGTCTTGATCGATGCGGCGTCCAGCCCCTTGGCTGACGTCACGTGCGCGCGCACGCGGCCGGTCCGGACGTCGGACAGGTCGCCGAACGCATCGACGATGGCGCTCAGGGCGGCCAGCCGGTTGCGGTCGTTCAGCACGAACATGAAGTTGCGGGTGTGCCGGTGCACGCCGAGCCTGCCCAGGACGACGTCCAGGACGGCGCGGCGCTCCTCGGCCTTGAACGCGGCGTTCGTCAGCATGTCGCCCAGCTCGGGGGACTCCGTGACGAGGGCGGCCACGCGGGCGAGGTCCTTTTCGACCTCACCGAGGGTGCCCTCCTCGGCGGTCAGCTGCACAAGGGCGGTGGCATAGCGACGGGCGACGGCGAGCGTGCTCATCCTCGTGCGGTCTCCTCGACCTTGACCAGGTAGTCGCTGGTGAGGCGAGCCTGGTCGTCATCGGTGATGTTGGACGTCAGCAGGTCCTGGGCGATCTGGACGCTGAGGTCGACGGCCTCGGCGCGCAGCTCGGTGCGGGCGCGCCGGAGCTCTTCGGTGATCGTGCGCTGGGCTGCCTCTTCGAGCTGCTTGCCGGTGCGGGCGGCGTTGGCGAGCAGGGCGTCCCGCTCGGCCGCAGCGTCCGCCTGCATCTTGTGCTGCAGCGCGGCCAGCTCCGTCTCGAAGTTGTCCAGGCGGCTCTGCAGCGCGGCGTGCTCCGCTTCAGCCGTGGTCTTGGCGTCCTGCGACTTGTCGAGCTGGTCCTCGACCTCGTTCCGGCGGAACTTCAGGAAGTCCGACAGGGGACCCCGCAGGGCCATGTACAGGATGCCCGCGAGGATGAGGAAGTTGATCCCGTGGCGGATCAGGCCCGGCACGTCCGCGTGAGGAGCGGCGGCGCCGTGCGCGCCTTCAGCTTCCACGCCGGCGGCGAGCGCCAGGAGCGGGAGGATCGCCGTCGCCGCGAAGGCCAGGCCGACTGTGATGCGCTTGTTCATCTAGTTCTCCGCGACCTTCCGGCCGAGGATGGTGCTCGCGATGCTCGACGAGAGCGAGCGGGCCGTGACGGCCAGCTCCTTGCTGGCCGTGGCCTTCTCCGCGGCGATGGTGACCCGAGCCTCGCCCAGCACCGTCTCGGACTGCGCGCGGGCGGCGCGGATGATCTCGGCCTCGGTGGCCTTGCTGTCCCGGCGCAGGCTGGCTCGCTCGATGGCGGCGTCTGCCTTCGCGTGCGCCAGCTTCGCCTCGAGCTCGTCGAGCTTGCCGGCGACCTCCCGCTGCAGGGCCTCCGCCTCACGCTTGAAGCCGTCGATGTTCCGTTCCCGGTCCGCGAGATGGGCGAGCATCGGCTTGAAGATGATGAAGTGCAGGCCGATGAGGGTGACCAGGAACGGGACCAGCTGGATGAGCACCATGTCCAGGGTGACTTCGTCGATCACGGTCGCTCCTGAGCGGAAGGAATTGCTGCTGATCGCCACACACGGAGGGGGCAGTAGCGGGCGCGCGCCTTATACGGGTCGTTCCAGGCGGAGTCAAGAGTCGCGAACAGGTGGGCGAAGCGGGGCGCTGGCCTCCATTCATGGTCTGTCTGGGCCTGGTCGAGCGCCGAAGGATGGCGTGATATGATCGGTGGCCGTTCGGCGCCCTGGCAAATGGCCAACTCCGCGGAATTCGGTGGGAAACTCCTTAGCGACAGCATGGTCGGGAGACTCGATGGCGCGCAGTCGGTTCGCGTGGCTTGCTCTGATTGGCCTGATCGGCCTCGTCCTTGCGCCGGATCTCGCCCTGGCCTCGGACCACCCCGAGGGCCTCTCCCTGGGGGCCATGCTTCCCATGTGGACCTGCATCCCGTTCGCCGGGATCCTGCTCTCCATCGCCCTGTTTCCGCTGGTGGCGCCGGAGTTCTGGCACCACCACTACCCCAAGGTCGCTGCCTTCTGGGCCGTGGCCTTCGGGCTGCCCTTCATGATCGGGTACGGGCGGGCGGCGTTCGACTCCATCGTCCACATCTACTTGATCGACTACGTGCCGTTCATCATCCTGCTGTGGTCCCTGTTCACCATCTCGGGGGGCATCCTCGTGCGCGGCACCCTCAAGGGCAGCCCGGTGGTGAATGTGGTCCTGCTCCTGATCGGAACGCTGCTGGCGTCGGTCGTGGGGACGACAGGGGCGTCCATGCTGCTGATCCGGCCGCTCATCCGGGCCAATGGCTGGCGCATCCACAAGACGCACCTGGTCGTGTTCTTCATCTTCCTGGTGAGCAACATCGGCGGCGCCCTGACCCCGCTGGGCGACCCGCCGCTCTTTCTCGGCTTCCTGCACAGCGTGCCGTTCTTCTGGACGCTCAACCTGTTTTCGCCCTACGCCTTCCTCAGCGTGCTCCTGCTGACGGGCTTCTTCATCCTGGACATGTGGCTGTACCGGAAGGAGCCCGAGGACGCCCGGAGCCGGATGCAAGCGGAGGAGTCGGTGCCCCTCAAGCTCGTGGGCCTGCACAACTTCCTGTACCTCGGCGGCGTGGTGGGCTTCGTGCTGCTGTCGGGCAGCGTGAAGCTCGGAGGGTTCCACCTGGGGCACACCGAGCTGACCTACCAGAACCTGATCCGTGACATCGGGCTCGTCGCGCTGGGCATGGCGTCCCTGCGAACCACGTCCCGGGCCTTGCGGACCGAGAACCAGTTCAGCTGGGGGCCCATCGCCGAGGTGGCGTACCTGTTCGCCGGCATCTTCATGACCATCATCCCGGCGCTCGCGATCCTCGGAGCCGGCACCGACGGCGCGATGGGCTGGCTGGTGGAGGGAGTCAAGAGCGACGCCTCCTACTTCTGGGTCACGGGCGGGCTGTCCTCGTTCCTCGACAACGCGCCGACCTACCTGACGTTCTTCCAGACCGCGCTGGGCGGGCTGCACTGCGACCCCGGCGCGGTGTGTGGGGAGCCGGAGAAGGTCGCGCTGCTCATCGAGTCCCAGCCGCGCACGCTGCTCGCCGTGTCGGCCGGCGCGGTGTTCATGGGCGCGAACACCTACATCGGAAACGCCCCCAACTTCATGGTGAAGGCCATCGCCGAGGAGAGCGGCGTCGCGATGCCGAGCTTCTTTGGCTACATCCTGCGCTGGTCCCTCCCCATCCTCATCCCGTGCTTCATCGTCTTGACGCTGGTCTTCTTCCTTTGATCTCCTGAGGATGCACCCATGACTGACGCGGTCCAGTTCATCGTCGAGGGAAACGAGCACCTCGTCCTGGGGTTCCTCCGGGGACTCTTCATCGGCGCGCGCCTTCACGACTGGCCGGTGGTCAACGACGAGCGGGGGATCCGTACGGAGAGCTTCGCGGAGCAGCTCAAGGGGTGGGTCGGGATCGTCGAGCCCATCAACCACTTCGTGGTCCCCGCGACCGCGGCGCCGCAGGTCCTGGCTGCGCTGTCGGATCCGCGCTGCAAGGGCGTCAAGCTGCGCGAGGCACGGATCGTCAAGGCCGCGTCCTTCTCCTTCAAGTTCAAGGTGTTCACCGAGGAGGCGGGCCAGCAGGTGCGCGACATCTTCGGGAAGGTCCCCGCCGACGTGCACGTGACCGGGTTTGACCCCAAGGAGACCCGCGGCGCCCCGGACACCAAGGGGGTGGAGCTGTACACGCCGGTCCATCACTACCGGCTGCAGGGCCACGGCACGGTGGCCGGCCCCTTCCGCCATGTCCTGTACGTGCACGAGCAGGCCCGCCGCCTGGAGCAGATCGCCGAGACCGAGATGGTCCTCGAGCTGGGCGCGGAGTTGACGGCGGGCTGATCGTCCGCCGAACACGCCTTGTTCGGGTTGGGACCGCTGTGTATGGTCCGCCGCCTTCGGGGAGTGAAGCAGTTATGGGCTTTCGCAAGCAGGTCAAGGTCCGGTTCAGTGACACGGACCCCGCCGGGGTGATGTATTTCCCGCGGTTCCTCGACACCTTCCACGGCGTGTTCGAGGACTGGTTCGACGACGAGCTGAAGATGCCGTACCGCTGGATGTTGGAAGACACCCGGGTCGGCTTCCCCACCGTCAGCGTCGATGTCGACTACCGGGCTCCGTTCCGCTTCGGCGACACGATGGAGGTCGAGCTGGTGGTCACCGACGTCGGCGCCCGCTCCTTCGCGTGCACCTACAACGCGCGCCTTCACGGCGACGAGCGTGTGCGGGTGCGGGCCTGCATGAAGGTGGCCACCGTGGATCTGGATCTCTTCAAGGGGGTGCCGATCCCCGCGAAGCTCGAGCAGGCGCTGCTGCAGCGGCTGGAGTCGCCGATCCGCGAGGTGGCTCCGCAGCGCACCGCCGCCCGGAGCTGAGGGCGTGGCCGAGCGCACGTACTTCAGCTCGGTCGCCGGAGACCGCCTGGCCTTCGACCAGGCCGCGAAGCTCGAGCGCCTCAAGTACACGGTGGAGCAGGCGAAGAAGGCCCCGGTCTACAAGGAGCGCCTCGCGGGGGCCCGGATCCAGACGTTGGACGACCTGCGCTCCCTGCCCCTGACCACGAAGAAGGACCTCAAGGACAACCCGCCCCAGGCCTGGCGCGCCGTGCACAAGGACAAGGTCTGGCACTACCACGAGAGCTTCGGCACGACCGGGGCCCCCGTGGTGGGCTGGTACACGCTGGACGACATCGAGTGCGAGATCGACATGATCCAGCGCTGGCTGCCCGAGTTCGGGCCCGGGCAGACGATCATGAACCGCTACCCGTACAGCTTCCCGGTGCCGGCCCAGCTGGTCGAGACGGCGGCGCGGTTGATGGGCGGCACGGTCATTCCCACCAGCAACCTCGTCTACAACGTCGGCTACCCGCGGGTGCTGGAGCTGGTGAACAAGCTCGAGGTGAACGTCGTCACGTCGATGCCCCTGGAGGCGGTCCTGCTGAAGGAGGCCGCGCTCTGCCACGGGATGGACCCGCTCAAGGACTTCCCGACGATGCAGGCCTTCTCGTTCGCAGGTCGGATCCTGACCCCGTCGTGGAAGGCCACGATGGAGGACGACTGGGGCTGCGCCGTGCGCAACCTGTACGGCTCCACCGAGGGCGGCCCGTTCGCCACGTCCGGCGACGACGGGCACCTGCGCCTGCACGACGAGGCGTTCCTGTTCGAGATCCTCGACGTGCACACCAAGGAGCCGATCCCCGTCGTGGACGATCACCCGGTGATCGGCACGCTGGTCGCCACGACCCTCACGCGCGAAGCCCAGCCGATGATCCGGTACTGGACCGACGACCTGGTCAAGGCCTGGCGCAACGAGGCTGGCGAACGGTGCATCCAGGTGCTCGGCCGCGCGGGCGGCCTCAAGAGCCACGGCGGCAAGGAGGTCACCGACTTCGATCTGGAGGAGGAGATCCTGCAGTGGAGCCGCGAGTTCGGCAGCAACGTGTTCTTCGTGATCATCACGCACAAGGGCTTCCTGGTGCGCGTGGAGGCCAGGGAGCCCGGGCGGGTCAACGCGGCGGAGGGCAGCCGGCGCCTCAGTGATCGCCTGGGCGTGCCGGTCAAGGTCGAGGTCGTGCCCCGCGGCGTGCTCGTCAACCACGTCTCGCTGGTGACCTCGCCGCAGGTCTTCAAGCCGCGCGTGGTCAGCGACCACCGGATCGAGGACCGCAGGGTCATCAACCTGTCCGGCGGGCTGATCAACTTCTGGGCCGACTTCACGCCGGCGCTGATCGGGCAGGTCATGCTGAAGTCCATCAAGGACTGGTGGACCGCCCTGCGCATGCGGCTGCTCGAGTAGCGCGAATGAGCACCCCCACCCGACTCGCGGCCCTGGCGCTGAGCCTGCTGCTGGCGGCGTGCGATCCGGTCTTCGATGACGACGACTCGGCGTTCCTGGGCCCGGTGGTGATGTTCCCAGAGGGCACGGCGGCGGAGGCCGAGCCCAACGACACCGCCGCCACCGCCCAGTCCCTCGGCATCGTCGGCCTCGGCTACTCGGTGACGGGCGACTCGTCCGCCTGTGGCTCGGACGGCACGCTCGACGGCGCGGACGTGGACTGGCTGTCGCTCTCCCTGGACACGGGGGCTCCGGTGCGCCTGCGCCTGGACATGTACGACGGCGACGTGGACCTCGCGGTGTTCGACGACGACGGCGCGCTCGTCGCGGACGCGGCCACCACGGGGGTGGACGATGAAGAGCTCGCCCTGGCCCTCGATCCAGACCGGGTGTGGCTCGTGCGGGTGCGCTGCTGGATGGGCAACCCGGGCGCGCTCTGGCGGCTGCGCGTGCTCTGAGGGCCCTGCCGGCTACTCGCCCCAGAGCAGCTGGTTGAGGTCTCCCGGCTCCAGCAGACCCAGCGCCCCATGGGCCGCGCTGTCCTCGTCGAAGGCCGTGTGCTCCCCGTGTTCGTCGAGATCTGCGCTCCAGCGCGCGACCAGCAGCGGAACCGGGTCCGGCAGGTGGTCGCCGGTGTGGGAGTCCGTGCCGTGGTCCGCGGAGACCACGATTCGCAGCCCCTCCGAGATCTCGGGGTGGGCGCGGAGCATCCGCCCCAGCGCCGCGTCGGTGGCCTCGACGAACGCCTGCTTCTCCAGCGGGCGCCGGTCGTGGGCCGCGATGTCGGTTCCCTTCAGGTGCACGACGACCAGCCCGCGCCGCCCCAGCAGCGTGGCCGCCGCGTCGAACTTGCCGTCGATGTCCGTGTCCAGGTTGGCCGTCATGCCGGGACGGTGCACGGGCTGGAGCCCGAGGGCGCGGGCCACGCCCTGGGCCGTCGAGCAGCCGGTCACCATCGCCGCGTCCAGCGGGGAGAACGCCTGGGGCGCCAGGGCATGGCCCGAGCTTGCCCCGCGCGTGATCAGGCAGTTCGCGGGCATGAGCCCTCGCCGGGCGCGCTGGGCGTTGAGCGGGTGGGCCGCGAGGTTGCGGGAGACCACCGCCATGAGCTCGGTCAGGGCCGCCGCGGTGCGCTCGGCGCCGTCGCTCCCGTCCAGCGCCTGGCAGGGCTGGATGCGCTGATCGAGGGCGCTCGTGCCGGGGTCCGTGTCGCTGACCTCCTCGGAGAGGCCGTGGCCCCGGAGCATCACGACGACGCGGTGCTCCTGCGCTGGAAAGACGGAGCCCCGGATCTGGCCCGACAACGGCACGTTGCGCAGCGCCGCGAGCAGGTCGGAGGTGCCTTCGCGGATCCGCCCGGCGCGCCGGTCCACGAGCTCGCCCGAGGGCGACAGCGTCGCGAGGTTCCCCCGGAACACGATCGCGTCGGCGGACACCCGGATCCCCAGCCCCATCGCCTCCAGCAGTCCCCGGCGCACGGGCGGGCCCGGGTCCGCCTGCGCTGCCAGCAGCGACATGAGGCCCTCGTCGGTCTCCGGGAGCGGGTTGCGGCCGGTGCCGGTCTGGATGCGACCCTGGCCGCCGACCGAGGCGAGCAGCTCCAGCGTCGGAGTCTTCGCCGCCCCGAGGGGCGTCAGGCCGCCCAGGGCCGCGTTGGGACGATCCGCCAGGCCGTCGAGGATCACGAACAGGGTGCGTGGAGTCAGGGGCCGGCGCTCCGGCGCGGGCTGCGTGGACGCCCCGAACTCCAGGGTGCGGGAGAGCACGTCGATCATCTGATCGACCGTCGAGTCGAGATCGGCGTTGGGGATCACCACCGAGCCGTGGGTCTCCGCGTCGGCGAGCAGGTCCTCGTGGATCCAGCGCACCGCCTGGAACGAGTCGAGGTACGCGTCCGGCTGGCGCTGCGGCTGCTTGAGGGCCCGGATCGGGAAGCGTTCGCGGTGCGCCTTCGAGCTCGGTACGGCGAGCAGGATCCCCGCCACGACGGCGTCCACGTCGGCCGGCACGTAGTTGGTGAACGGCGGCCGGAGATGGGTGCCCTCCACGACCATGGACGCGGCCTCCCGGCCGGCCCGACGCACCAGCGCGCGGATCCCCACCGCGACCTGATCGGCCTGCTGGTGAAAGCCCGCCAGCACCCGCTCCTGGGGATCTGACAGCGCGTCCTTGCCCAGCGCCATGCCCCGGAAGCTGTGGTCGTGCAGGCCGGGCACCACCTCGCGCGACAACACCGAGCGCATCGCTTCCCGGACCATGTCCGTGCTCGTGACCGACGAGATCCCCAGGCGGAAGGCCAGCTCGGTGGCCAGGGTGCTCTTGCCCGTGCCCGTCGCGCCCCCGATGAGGACCACGACGGGTCGGTCGGAGCGGCGGATCGACGCCGTGAGAAGGTAGCGCCGGGCGGCCCGCTCGCCGAACTGGGAGGCCAGGACCTCGGACACCAGGGCCTCGGTCTGGGCCTCATCGACGGTGCCCAGGGGCAGGCCGTCCAGCCGGGCCTCCACCTCCCCGGTCAGGGCGAGCGCGTCGGCAGGATCGAGCCCCGCGGTGATGGCGAATCGCAGCAGCCGGTTTCTCGCGAACGACACGGGCCCCGTCGCGGGCCGCGCGCGCTCGGGGCCTGCGCCCTCAGAGGGGCTCGGGGCGTGCATGGCGGCGATGGCCTCGATGCGCGCTTCCAGATCCTCGGTGGTGATCTCCGCGACCCCGCGCAGGGCCTCCCTGAGCTGTGCGGAGCCGGCGAACGCGTCGTCCATGGGCACGCCGCGAGCGAGCAGCGCAGAGGTGATCATCCCGGTCTGGAAGCGCCAGGTCCCTTCGGACCCGACGACCAGCGTGCGTTTGCTTCGCTTCTTGCTGCCCATGCGCGACAGGATAGGCGACCTGCGAGCCACCGGGTACGGTCGCCCCCTGGACGGCGAGGGGCCCGTGGCCGCCCTTGTGGACCCGGTCGCCGCCCGCAATAAGAGGAACACATCCGGTTCGTCTCGCGTATGCTGCGCCCCCGGACGAAGCGTGACTCCAGTCAGAGTGACTATGCCGATGAAGCCGACGACACCTGTGTTCGCTGCCTTTGCCCTGCTCGCCCTCGTGGGGTGTGAGGGCGAGCGCATCCGGCTGTATCACACCGAGCCGATCGCTCCGCAGCTGACTCGGCAGGACGTCGAGGCCATGAACCACATGGGCGCCGTGGTCACGGACACGGGCGTGAACTTCGCCGTGTACTCCGAGCACGCCACCCGCATGGACGTGCTCCTGTTCGACGACCCGGACTCCGAGCTGCCGGTGCAGGAGTTCGAGCTGCTGCCGATCCGCGAAGGCAGCCCCGTGTGGTCCCTGTACGTCGAGGGCATCGGCCTCGGCCAGCACTACGGGTACGTCGCGTGGGGCCCCAACTGGCCGTTCCACGAGGACTGGTTCCCGGGGGCCATCGACGGCTTCATCGCAGACGTGGACGCGGACGGCAACCGCTTCAACCCCAACAAGCTGCTCATCGATCCCTACGCCCGGGCGCTGCACCGCGACCACGACTGGAGCAAGGGCAGCACCGCGTCGGGGCCGGGGCGCACCTCGTCGACCTGGGCCGCGGCCAGCAAGGCCGTGGTGGTCGAGTCCACCCACGAGTGGTCGACGTCGGAGGCCACCTGGCGGGCGGCGCGTCAGGCCAACGACCTGCCGGGCCACGACTGGCACCAGCAGATCATCTACGAGGTGCACCCCAAGGGGTTCACCGCGGACGCCGCGTCCAACACCGACCACCCGGGCACGTTTCGGGGCATCGGCGAGAAGGCCGGGTACCTCGCGGAGCTGGGCGTCACCGCCGTCGAGCTGCTGCCGGTGCACGAGAAGCCGCTGGACGGGGGGTACTGGGGCTACAACACCCTCAACTTCTTCGCGCCCGAGCAGAGCTACTCGTCCCGGCCCGACCCCGAGGACGTGGTGGACGAGTTCAAGTGGATGGTGGACCAGCTGCACCAGGCGGGCGTCGAGGTTTGGCTGGACGTGGTCTACAACCACACGGGCGAGGGGGGCCTGTGGCGCGAGCGCATCTACCAGGACGACACCTCGCTCGATCCCACCACCGACGCTGCGTTCTACAACTTCGATCCCCACGAGACGGCCGGTCTGTACTCCTTTCGCGGGCTCGACGACGCGGCGTACTACGCCCTGGAAGAGACCGGCCTGACCTACTGGAACAACACCGGGGTCGGCAACCAGACCCGCCCGAACCACACCCCCATGCGCCGCCTGATCATGGATTCGCTGCGCTTCTACGTGGAGGAACTGCACGTGGACGGGTTCCGCTTCGATCTGGCGGGGATCCTCGGCGAGCGGGACCTGGACTACAACAACTGGGACGACCCCGCGAACACCGTCCTGCAGGACATCAGCGACGCCGACTTCATTCAGGCCAACAACGTGCGCATCGTGGCCGAGCCCTGGACCGCGGGCGGTAACTACGGCTCGCTCATCGGGGCGTACCCCAACGCCACCAACGGCCACGGCTCCGGCTGGGGTGAGTGGAACGCGCGCTTCCGCGACTGGTGGCGGGACTTCGTCAACCGGGACGACTGGGCCCTCAACTCGCCCATCAGCAACGACTGGAACGCGAACGCGGATGGCGGCTTCGTGATGACCGGGTCGGAGGCCTACTACGGCCACAACGGGCGCAAGCCCTGGCACTCCAACAACTTCGTCACCGTGCACGACGGCTTCACGATGTACGACCTGTTCACCTACGAGGAGAAGGTGAACGGCTGCGGTCCACTGAACCCGGTGTGCTGTGACGATCCCAACTCCGCCTGGTGCGACCGGGCGTCCGGGGATGACGAGAACCGGTCCCGGGACTGGGGCATGGGCGCCGCCGGCGAGGCCACCAAGCGCCAGATGATGCGCAACCTGTTCACCGCCATGATGATCAGCCACGGCACCCCGCTGCTGCTCGGCGGCGACGAGTGGATGCGCACCCAGCTGGGCAACAACAACGCCTACTCGACCCAGGCCGACAACCCCTGGAACTGGTTCAAGTGGGGCGACTGGCAGCAGGACGCCCAGCGGGTGCGCATGCACGACTTCGTGCGGCAGATCACCCAGGTCCGCAAGGACCACGAGTACGCCTTTGCGCCCGCGGAGTACGGGGAAGGCGCCCCCTTCGCGTGGCGGAACGCAGGGAACAGCGGCGATCCCGACTGGGGCTCGCGCAACCTCATGGTCCACTACTGGGATCCCAGCTTCGGGCCGGAGGTCGCCATCCTCATCAACATGGAGCGCTTCCCCGTCGAGTTCACGCTGCCCGAAGGACGGAGCTGGGAGCGCCTCGTGGATACCCAGAAGTGGTTCGACTTCGAGGACCCCGACAACTCCGCGGACTACTTCGAGCAGACCGGAGCGGATCCCCAGGAGTCCTGGAACATCAGCCTCGGGGACGCTGCCCTGCCCTTGTCCGAGCCGACCTACGGCGTCGCCGAGAACTCGATCGTCATCCTGCAAGCCCGCTGACTCCGGAGAACCATGATGCGCCGCCTGCGGTTGGCAGTCCTGTTGCCCTTGCTGCTGCTGTGCCTGGACCCGGGTCCGGCGCACGCGGACGCGAGCTTTCGCCCGGCGAGCGTGGGTGGCTACTTCCGGATCATGGCCCGCCCGGACTTCCAGGGCGGCAGCGGACGGCTGGGTCACTGGAACCTGTACGGACGCCTGCTCAACGAGGGCCCGTGGGCCGCGCTGGAGCTGCGCCTGCATCTGCTGCCCCAGGAGTCTGGTAGCCGCGCGGTCTGGACGAACCTGCACCTGCGCATCGAAGGCGGCTCCGTGCGCAACGCCGAGGCGTCCGGCGGCAAGCTCGGTGAGTTCTCCTTCAGCCAGCTGTACGTCGAGGCCGGCAACGTGCTCCTGGAGGGGGTGACCTGGCGGCTGGGTACGCTGGAGTACTGGTACGGCGACCTGGGCTTGTACGACATGCGGCCCGCGGAGCTGTTCTTCCAGACCCTGGGCGTGTCCGCGAAGCTGCAGAAGGGGCCGGTGGAGCTGCTCCTGGGCTTTGGGGACTCCGGGTTCGCCATCGGGGGCTTTGAGTACTCCACGGTCCTGACCGCGGGTGGGGCGGTTCGGCTGCGCGCGCCCAAGCACCTGGAGATCGGGCTCGGCGGGCAGGTCAACTACGAGCCGAAGGTGCAGGGCAACCGCAACGCCCCCTACGACACGCCCAACCTGGACTACGAGGACTGGACCCGGGGCGAGATCGTGGAGCGGTACCTCGAGGCGCGCCCCGAGCAGGAGGACTACTTCCCCAAGCCCGTCGCCACGAACTCCATGAGCTTCAAGGCGGTGGGGTACCTGGGCTTCGGCGACCTCGGGCCCCTGAAGTGGAACTCCTTGTTCGTCAACATCCAGCGGCGCCACCACGACAAGTCCACCGTCGAGACCTTCGAGGGGCGCGAGTACGACCTGTTCGTGAAGTCGCTGACCGATGAGCGGTACGAGTTCAACCTGGGCAACGAGATGCAGCTCGAGATCGTGCCCGGGCGCTTCGACATCGCCTGGGCGCTGCTGTATGGCACCCACTGGGACGCGGACAACGACGTCGCGCCGAGCGACTTCGACCGGGTGATCATGTCCACCGTGCTGCGCATGCAGGTCTACCTGTCTCCCGTGCTGCACCTGCTCGTCGAGTCCAGCGTGGCCCGGGAGAAGAGCCGCAACGGCAACGCCTACCGAAACCACGCGGACTCCATGTTCGAGTCGTCCGGGGGCCGGCCCGACCAGCGCGGCCTGGAGTTCGGCGACGCCGACACGCGCGTCACCTGGCAGGGGAAGGGCGGCGTCGTGCTGAGCCCTCTGGGAGCGGGCATCTACGTGCGCCCCTCGCTGCGCCTCCTGTACGGCGTGCAGTACTCCACGATGAACAACGCGTTCGGCAACAGCTTCGTCGAGACCCCGTCGCAGTACGCCCTGTTCGACACCGTCGAGCGTCACTGGCACCACGTGATCGCGCTCGAAGCGGAGGCCTGGTTTTGATCCGTCGAGCTCTGCCGCTGTTGATTCTGATCCTCGCGAGCGGCTGCCTGCGCCGGGCGGAGCTGGTGCGCGCGCCGGCGCCGACGGCCGTGGCGGCGGTGTTCCTGTTCGATCAGGAGGACGACTCCGCGGTCCTGGAGGCACCCGAGTCCCTCGTCCGGGCGTGCACGTCGCTGCTCCAGGGGCACAACCTGCTGGTGGGGGCGCTGCCGACGGAGCAGTGGGCGGATGCGTTCGCGACCAGGCGCAGCACCCGTCAGCGCATGCTGTCCCTCTTCGAGCAGACGGACCAGGACGTGGTGCTGCTGGTCGAGACGCGGGCCCGGTTCGGCACCCTCATAGAGGGGCGCTATCGATGGACGGTGCCCGTGCAGCTGACCCTGGCCCGGAGGGGTGGCGAGGACTTCCCGGTTCAGGCGAGCGTGGAGGTGCCGGTCTTCCTGCGGTTCGCCCACGAGGGTGGGCTGGAGGCGGTGGAGGCTGCGAGCCCGACGATCACGCGGCGGCTGACCCGCATGGCGGACGAGCTCCTGGCCGAGGGGAGCAGGATCGGAGCCCGGCGTCGTCCGGCGGCTCCGGATCGGATGGCGGCGCGGGTCCCAGCCTCTGCCGACGCGATCTACTTCGCCCTGCTGGACCGGCACCGCAACGGCGATCCGAGCAACGACGGCGACGTGGATCGGGCGGATCCCCAGGCGTTTCACGGCGGCGATCTGCGGGGCGTGATCGACGATCTCGACCGCCTCGCGGGCATGGGCTTTGCCAGCGTCTGGCTCAGCCCCGTGTGGCGCACGCGGGACGAGCGGATCGGACCCTGGGGGGCGTTTCACGGGTACTGGGTGCAGGATCCGGGGGCGGTCGATCCCCGCTTTGGCACCGCGGACGAGCTCGCCGAGCTGAGCGACGCCCTTCGGGACCGGGGCATGGGGCTGATCCTCGACATGGTGACCAACCACGTGGCCCCGGGCAGCCCGCTGCTCACGGAGCACCCCGACTGGTTTCATCACAACGGCGACATCATCGACTGGAACGACCCGGTGCAGGTCGTGATCAACGACGTGCATGGCCTTCCGGATCTGGCCCAGGAGCTCCCCGCGGTGCGCGACTGGCTCGTGGGGGACGGACAGGCCTGGATCGAGCGTGTGCATCCGGAGGGGTTCCGGCTCGACGCGGTGCGCCACGTGGGGCTCGACTTCTGGGCGGACTACAACCGCTCGATGCGCGCAGTGGGGGGTGAGGATCTGACGCTGGTGGGCGAGCTCTTCGACGGGGATCCGGCCACGGTCGATCACTACTGGAGGACCGGCGGGTTCAGCGGGATGTTCGACTTCCCGCTGCACTACGCGCTGCTCGATGTGCTGTGCGGGGATGCACCGGTGGGCAAGCTCGCCTCGGTGCTGGCCCAGGATCGCCACCACCCGGATCCAAGCCAGCTCGTGACCTTCCTCGACAACCACGACCTGCCCCGCGTCGCGTCGCGCTGCACGCCGGACGAGCTCGGTGGGGCGCTCACCGCCCTGCTGAGCCTGCGGGGGCGGCCCGCGATCACCTGGGGCACCGAGGCGGGACTGGACGGCGCCGAGGAGCCAGCCAACCGCGCGGACTTCCCCTGGGGGGAGGCTCGGCCCTGGGAGAAGCAGATCGTGCACGGGCTGAGCTTGCGCGCCGCGAATCCGGCCCTGCGATCCGCCCACCGGGAGGTCCTGTTCCTCGGAGACGCGCAGGTCGCGTTCCTGCAGCGAGCTCCGGGGGGCGACGACGCCGCGGTCCTGGCCGTCAACCGCGCAGATCGGGATTGGTCGATGGACCTGCCCAGCGGAGAGTGGCGGGACACCTCCCGGGGGGCCGTCGTGCGCAGCCCCGTCAACGTGCCCGCGCGGTCGGTGCTGCGGTTGCTGGGCCAGACGACCTACGCCCGGCTGGCGGGTCCGGCGAGCGTGTCGTTCCGCGTGACCGGGGCGCCCCTCGCCGACGGCGACGTGCTGCTCCTGGTGGGCAGCGGGCCGGAGCTCGGCAACTGGGACCCGATGGCCGGGCTCCTCGCGTCGGGACGGAGCGCCGCGACGCTGGCGACCGCGCAGGTGCCCGCTGGGTTCGTCATGGAGTACAAGTTCGTCGTGCTCGCCGCTGACGGCACCGTCACCTGGGAGCAGCGGGGCAACCGCTACCTGCTCGCCGAACCCGGCGCCTCTGAGATCGCCGCAACCTGGAGCGTCTGATGGCCACCGTCGAACTCGACAAGGTCGGCAAGCTCTACGGCGCCACCCGCGCCATCTCGGACGTGTCCCTGTCGGTCGCGCAAGGGGAGTTTCTGGTGCTCGTGGGGCCGTCCGGCTGCGGCAAGTCCACGCTGCTGCGCATGGTCGCGGGGCTGGAGGAGATCAGCGAAGGGGAGCTCCGGATCGGCGGCGCGCGCGCCAACGAGAAGGCACCGCGGGACCGGGACGTGGCGATGGTGTTCCAGAGCTACGCGCTGTATCCGCACATGACGGTCCGGGACAACATGGCCTTCGGGCTCAAGGTGCGGAAGCAGCCGAAGGCCGAGATCGATCGACTGGTCGCCGACGCCGCCCGCATGCTGGAGCTGGAGCCGTTGCTGGACCGCCTGCCCAAGGCCATGTCGGGCGGTCAGCGGCAGCGTGTCGCGATGGGTCGGGCGATCGTGCGGCAGCCGCAGGTGTTCCTGTTCGACGAGCCCCTGTCCAACCTCGACGCCGCCCTGCGCACGCAGATGCGGGGCGAGCTCAAGGCGCTGCACGCACAGCTCGGCGCCACGATGCTGTACGTGACCCACGACCAGGTCGAAGCGATGACGCTGGCGGATCGGATCGCGGTGCTGCGTCTGGGGGTGCTGCAGCAAGTGGGCACCCCCGTGGAGCTGTACGAGCGCCCCGCGAACCGGTTCGTCGCCGGCTTCATCGGCTCACCCGCCATGAACTTCCTCGAGGGCCGCATCGTGGGCGGCGCGTTCGAGCACGGAGGGGTGACGGTGCCGCTGGGCCAGGCCATCCCGGCCTCCGAGGGGACCGACGTCGTGCTCGGGGTGCGGCCCCACGGGCTGGAGTTGAGCACCGATGGGGCTGGCTTTGCAGGGCGGGTGGGGCTCGTCGAGCTGACCGGCTGGGAGACCCATGTGCACGTGGACGTCGCTGGCGTCGAGCTGGTGGTGAGAGTCGAGACAGCAGGCTCCGCGGGCCGCATCCGCCAGGGTGACGAGGTCCGGGTGCGACCCAAGGCGGGAGCTGCCTACCTGTTCGAGCCAGGAGCCACCGGCGCGGCGTTGCTCCACCCCGGCGGCGCCGCGGCGTCCTAGATCGGCGGCAGGTGCTCGTCGAAGATCCCGCCGTACCGGGGGTCGAGGGGATCGTCCAGCACCCCAGGGCCCGCGGGCTCGGGCGGCAGACTCATGGCCAGGCGGAATCCGGAGTCGCCGTACACGCTGGTCGCGGGCCAGCCTGAGCGGGACGCGAGCCGGGCCCTGTCGGGGCGGTCCCACCATGCGCCGCCGCGCTGCACGCGCATCTCCCGATTCGCGGTCTTCCAACCGTCACACCAGTCCCTGCTCCCCCCCGCGAGGTCGCGCACGCCGAAGCCGTTTACGTCCGCCTCGGCGAACCCGACGGGCTTGGGCTGCACCGTGTCCAGGGCGCCCAGCACCAGGGCGTAGCCCGGCACGAACCGGTCACCCCAGGGGAAGAAGCGGCCGTCGGGGGACCGGGCGGCGTACTCCCACTCGGCCTCCGTGGGCAGGCGGAACCGGATCCCCTCCCGGCGGGTGCGCCACTCAGCGTAGGCGACCGCGTCATCGAAGGACACGGCCATCACCGGCAGGTTCGGATCCCACACATGCCCCGCGTCGTCGATGGTCGGCAGGGCGATCCGCCCGTGCTCGTCGCGAACGACCAGCTGCCCGCCGTCAGGCTCGTTGCGGGGAGCGCGGCTCCAGCCCGCCCCCGCCTCGGCCTGCTCGATGTCCTGCAGGAACTCCATGTACTCGGCCATGGTCACGGGCCGGGTCTGGAAGGCGAAGTCCGGCAGCCGCACGTGCAGACCGGCGAGCCCCTTCTGGGCGTCGCGATCACCGCCGATCCACGCGCGCCCCGCCGGGATGTGCACGAAGCCGGCGGGCACCTCCTGCGCCGGACGCAGGTTGATCTCCAGGGCGATCCGTTGGCCCCGCGTCGCCCGGAAGGGGAGGCTGACGGGCGCGTAGCCGGGGAGCCCGGCCCGCAGCAGGTAGCGACCGGGAGCGACGTCGCGGCGCTCGGGGGTGCTCAGGGCCTCCGGCGGGCGGGGGGTGAGCCGTCGGTCGACCTCCACCAGCGCACACATGGTGATGCGGGCATCTGCGGGGCTCACCTGCACATCGACCAGCGCGGGGGCCGACAGCAGCGGAGCCCATGTGCCGTCGTCGATGCCCCGCAGTTCCTCCTCGTAGCGCACGCAGGCCTGAACGTCCCCCTGCAGCTCGGCCTCCTGCAGCCGATCCCATGCGTGCTCGGCCAGGGCGCTGCGGGCCGGCGCGAACCCGGGCAGCTCCCGAAGCGACGCTCGCAGGCTGTGCTCCATGGCGTTTCGCTGCCGTTCGACCGTCAGCTCCAGGCGATCACGTTCGTCCTCCGCCGCCCACACCGCCCTGCGGGCCTCAATGGGATCCGTCGCCCGCAGCTGCGCAAGGCGCCGTGCCGCCGTCCGGGTCGCGGCCCGAAGCGAGGTCCGGGACTGGTACCACTGCAGGCGGTGCTCTTCGGCCTCGCGTAGACACGCCGCCGCCGCCGCCTGCTTGCGTTGCTTCTCCTCGGTGCCCTGCAAGAAGCCTTCGATGGCCAGGAACAGGTCCCACGCCGTCCCGAACCGGTCCTTCGGGTCCAGCGCCATGGCCTTGAGACAGATCCGCTCCAGGGCTGGCTCGATCAGGCGCTCGGAGGGCGCGCGGCGGCTGGGCGGGTCGAACCTCCCGCGCGCCACCGCCGTCATCACATCGGCCGCCCGGGATCCCCTGAACGCTGGGCGCAGCGCCAGCAGCTCGTACAGGATCGCGCCCAGGGCATACACGTCCGCTCGGACGTCGAGCTCCCACCCCCGGGCCTGCTCGGGAGCCATGTACGCCGGTGTGCCGAGCACCCTTCCATCCTGGGTCTCGTAGATCCCCGCGGTCTCCCCTTCGGCGCCCAGGATGTCGCTGCCTGGGGGCTCCGTCGTGCTCCAGTCGCTGTCGAGCTGATCCAGTCGCCGGCTCAGGCTGTCGGATTCCGGAGCCAGCGTGGGGGCGAGCTCGGCCAAGGGGGGCGGATCTTCATCGAACAGCGCGGCCAGCCGTCCCGTGTCGTCGTGGGCGAGGGCCTCCAGGGTGGCGGAGTCTGGCGCACGGCGCGGCGGCTCCACCTTCTCGCCGAAGGGATCGGCCGCGTGGGAGGGCAGGGGAGCGATCCGCTTGGCGAGCCCCCAGTCCATCACCAGCACCTCACCGAGGCCCCCGATCATGATGTTCCCCGGCTTCAGGTCGCGATGCAGCACGCCGCGCGTGTGCGCGTAGTGCACGGCCTGGCACATCTGGCCGAAGAGCGTGAGCAGCCGGGGCAGGGAGAAGTGGCCCGCGAGCACGGGGTCTCCGCCCGCGAGCTCCCGGAGGATCCAGTCGAGGGCGCGTCCGTGCACCCGCTTCATGGCGAAGAAGAGGTTGCCGTCCGCGTCCACACCCAGGTCGTGCACGGGGACGATGTTCGGATGCTGCAGCTGCGCGGTCAGCCGCGCCTCGCGGACGAACCGGGCGCGGTACGCGGCGCCCTCGGCGCGCTCGGGCAACAGGACCTTGTAGGCGAGCTCGCGGTGCAGGCTGCGGTCGCGGGCGGTGTGGATCGCGCCCACGCCCCCCCGCGCGAACACGTCTCCAACGACGTAGCGGCGGGGCAGTTCGTCGAGGGGATCGTCGCTCACGGCGGGGCGGGCCTACCGGGTGCGGGTCAACGCCTGGCAGTCGGCCGTGCCAGCTGCGGCGCCCGCACACCCCCTGAGGCCGAGGGTCGCTACGCGGGGGGCCTTGGCGGCGACCAGCTTCTGGTTTTGTGACCCGAGCCGGATGGCCTGGGCCACCAGGAGGCGCGTGGCCGCCTCCTTGGCAGCAGGATCCGCGAGGCCGATGCCCCGGGTCAGGGCCAGGTCCGTGGCGGTGATCGAGGCCTGGATCAGCAGGTCTCGTTCCTGTCCGTTGCAGCCGCCGTCCGCGCAGCCTGCGTACAGCGCGAAGGAGATGCGCGACCACCCGTCGCAGGCGTCGAAGCGGGAGCCATCCCG
The DNA here is from genome assembly GCA_937891735.1 of uncultured Pseudomonadota bacterium. Classification (GTDB taxonomy): domain Bacteria; phylum Myxococcota_A; class UBA796; order UBA9615; family UBA9615; genus JAGSHC01. The sequence continues at coordinate 30,976 of CALAGR010000479.1, forward strand.
GCACTCCTTCTCGAGGGCGTCGGCGACCATGCCCGCCTTGCGGCGCGCGTCGGCGGACTTGAGGTCCTTCGCGGTGGCGATGTTCAGGCTGCCGAATCCCGTGACCGCCTGGTCCACTGCGTCGTTGGCCGTGCCCTCACCGGTGGTGTAGGGGGCGAGCCGCAGATCCTCGGAGAGCCGGGGAGCGCTGGCCGCGGCCTTCGGGGCCGGGGCGTCGGCGTCGGAATCAGACGTGCCCTTGTCCCGCGTCAGCAGCGCGTAGCCCAGGCAGACAGCGACGACGAGCAGCACTCCCAACGCGACGAACAGCCCCGCGTTGCTGGCCTTCTTCGCAGGCTTGCCTCCGAGCGGTGGTGGAGTCTTCTCCTTCTTGGAGTCCGCGCCGAGGGCTGCAGAGGTCTCCGACCGCGTCAGGGTCCGGGTCTTGGCCGTGACCGGCTGCTGTCCGGGCTCGGGAGCGGCCTGGGTGACCGGCGACATCGCCACGACCCGCTCGGTGTTCGCCTTGTTGGTCGCCTTGACCGCCGCTGCCTTCTCAGCCGCCGCTTTTTCGGCCGCTGCCTTGTCCGCGGCAGCCTTGTCGGCCGCTGCCTTTGCGGCTGCCGCCTTGTCCGCTGAAGCCTTGTCGGCCGCTGCCTTGTCCGCGGCCGCCTTGTCTGCTGCTGCCTTTTCGGCCGCCGCCTTGTCCGCGGCTGCCTTTTCGGCCGCTGCCTTGTCCGCGGCCGCCTTGTCTGCTGCTGCCTTGTCTGCCGCCGCCTTGTCGGCCACCGCCTTCTCAGCCGCCGCCTTCTCAGCTGCTGCCTTGTCTGCTGCTGCCTTGTCAGCCGCCGCTTTCTCTGCTGCTGCCTCTTCTGCCGCTGCCTTTTCTGCTGCCGCCTTGTCTGCTGCTGCCTTCTCCGCCGCCGCTTTCTCAGCCGCTGCCTTCTCGGCCGCCGCCTTCTCCGCTACGGCGGCTTCCTTTGCGGCCTTCGCGGCGTCTTCTTCGGCCTTCGCGGCCGCCGCCTTGGCGGCTTCCACCCGGGCCCGAGCTGCCTCGACGCGCTGCCGTGCGGCCTCCGCGGGGCTCAACGGCGCAGTGGGCTTCTCGGCTGCCGCAGGCGCAGCGAGTGACTCTGGGATCGGGGCGGGCGGCGCAGTGGGGGGCGGCTCGGACCGCACCGTCGCCTCGCCCGGATCAGAGCGGACGGTGGCCTCGGCAGCGCCCCCGGTGCTCGATGGGGGCGGGGCCTTGTCTGCGTCGGGTCGCGTGTGGGCCTGCACCTCGCCGGTGTCCGCGCGCTTCTTCTTCTTCCGGCGCTTCACCTCGCCAGTGTCGGCTGCCTTGGGCCCCGGAGCGGCCGCCGCGGGGCGGGAAAGAGCGGCCATTTCCCCGGTGGCGGCTTCTCCGGGAGCGCGCTTCTTCTTCCTTCGCTTCTTCTTCGGGGGTTGGGCGCCAGGGACGTGGCGGACCGATTCGAGCGCATCGATTTCGACCATGTCGGTCAGGTCGAGGGCTTCCTCCTCCTGGATCGGCTCGGGCGCGGTGGGGGCCTTCTTGGGAGGGGGCGGCTTCGGAACGAAGAAGCGGATCCGATAGGCGTAGGCCTGTCCCTCGTGCTCGCCCGGCCCCGCGAACCCGCCCTTGCCAGGTCCGTCCAGGGAGGCAGCCCAGGTGCTGGCGACGCTGAGGGATCCGTGGGGCTGCAGGGGAGCGATGTTCCCGGTGGCGCCCGGGGCGAACAGCTTCCAGTTCTTCTTCTTGCCGTCCTCATCGACGAGTGGGCGCTTGACGAGACCCGACAGCACCTCGGCCGCCGCCTGCGCGGTGGACGAAGAATCGAGGGTTGCGACCAGCTTCTCCCCGCCGATTACCTCGACGAGAACCTTGACGTCTGCCACGCGGGCGACCTCCCCTGCCTCACCACGAGGCCCGCAGGGCGCGAATTTACCAGAAGGGTCCGGTGGCGTCAGGACGGGCCGTCGGTGTTGAACATGGAGACGGGCGCGAATCGGACTAGGTCGGAAGTCATGCGTGATCGGATAAGGGCAAGAAACGGCTTACATCGCCGCTGCTACTGGCGC
>CALAGR010000480.1 GCA_937891735.1 uncultured Pseudomonadota bacterium
CCGGTTGCCGCCGCGCCCGCTGACGCCGGGGCCGAGGCCTACGCGACCTACTGCGCGTCCTGCCACGGTGTCACCGGCGCCGCGGACGGCCCAGTGGGCGCCGCGCTGGACCCGAAGCCTGCGTCCTTCGCTGACCCGGCCTTCTGGACGGCGGAGCGCACCGACGAGCTCCTGACCACGGTGATCAAGGAGGGCGGCCCGGCGATCGGGAAGTCCCCGCTGATGGCGCCATGGGGCGCGGTCCTGGACGACGCGAAGGTGAAGGCGGTCGTCGCCCACCTCAAGTCGCTCAAGAAGGGCTGACCGCCCGGGTCTGCGGGCCTGGAAGGTTTCTACCGGTCCAGCGGCAGCTCGATGATCCGCGAGCGGGTCTCGCGGGTGTCGGCGTCGATGATCGCGTCCTGGCTGAGCAGGACCTGGTCGTCAGTGATGAACGACACGACCGCCGCGGGATGACCGATGGCAGCGCCGACCTGCACCTCGTGGGTGGCGCCGTCGGGGTCGCGCAGGGTCGCCGTTCGTCCGGGAACGAGGGCGATGACGTCGTAGGCGTCCGGCGTCCACCGGTACAGCGGAGCCCGCAGCAGGTCGGGTCGTGCCTGGGGGTCGGTGGGGGGCCGGAAGGGATCGGCGTCGCCCAGGCCCAGGGGCTCGCAGGTCGGCGCGGACCGGGCGGTGATGTCGAAGGTCCGGGCCGCGGCGGGGCCTGAGACGGACGACAGCGTCACCTCCTCGAAGCAGCCCGTGAGGCGCAGGCCGTCCATCACCTCGGCCGCGCCAGCGGGATCGTCCGTCCGACCCGTCAAGGTCAGGCCCGGTCCGGACCAGTGCAGCGCGGTCAGCCACACCCCGGATGGCACCGCGCGCTGCACGGCGCTCAGGGTGCGCGCGGCGTCGGTGCGCCCGGCGGAGAGGGCCGCGACGAGGGCGATTCGCTCCTCCAGGGCGGCGGCGAGCAGCTCCGGGGAGGCTCCGTCGGAGATCTGGCGCAGGTGGGCGAGCTCGGTGACGAGGGCGGCGTTGTCGTGGGCGAGGGCGGTGGCCTCGGAGCGGAGCAGGGTCCGCCAGGCCACGGCGCCGAACAGCAACAGGACGCAAGCGAGGGCGAAGGCGAAGGCGGCGTCGCGGTCGGCGTGGTCCACGCCTGCCAGGGTAGTGCACGCTCGCGGGGCGAGCCGGGCTCGCGGGCGCCTCCGATCCGAAGTGGGGGGGAGCTCGGAGCGCTGGGTGGGTTGAGTGGTCCCCGTGGTCCGCGTCGGGTCGGTGGCGTCCGCGGCGTGCTCGCGGAACAGACCGGCCGTCCCAGGGGTATCGTTGGCAGGCGCGGTTCGGGAACCGGCGCTGGCCCCACCTGTCCTGGACTGCATGACTGCGACCGACCCGCCCTCCATCGGAGCCCGCCTCGACGCCGCGTTGACGTGGACTCGGCGCCGCCTCGCGAGCCGTCGGGCTGCCCGCCATGCCGCCCTGGGCGCGTGGCTGGGCGCGGGCCTCGCGGTCCTGTGGATGGGCGCCTGGCTGCTGCGCCTGCTGCCCCTGCCCAGCCTCGGCTGGCTGCTCGTCCCCGTCCTGGGCAGCACCGCCGTCGCAGCCCTCATCGGCCGGCTGCGTCGGGGCCCCGACGATCACGCGCTGGCCTTGCTCCTCGACCGCCTGCTCGAATCCAACGAGGTGGCCACCACCGCCATCGAGATGCGCTCGTCGGGCCTGCTGGAGCAGGACGCCGACGGTCTGCGGGCCACCGACCCCCGCGCCGCGGACGTGCTGCACCGCCTGGACATCGGCCTGACCGGGGTGTCCGAGCTGGCGACCCGCCTGCCGGTCCAGCCGCCTCGCCACACGCGCTTCCTTCCCCTGTTGCTCCTCGCCATCGTCCTCGCCCAGCTCCTGCCGCGGGTCCCCGTGCGCAACAGCAAGCCGGTCGAGCCGGGGGATCTGGTGGACGAGGCCGAGCGCCTGGAGCGACGCAAGCAGGAGCTCGAGGACGAGCTCGACGCGAAGCTGCCGGACGAGCTGGCCGAGGCCTTCGAGGATCTCGTCGGGGACATGAAGGCCGGGCGGGTGGACAAGCAGGAGGCGGCGGACCGCGCCAAGGACCTGCGCGACAAGCTGGACGATCTGACCCACGGCGGCGGCGGTGACGGAACAGACGGCGCGGCGGATGCGGCCGAGGCGCTGGAGGCGGTGGACCAGGAGGCGGCCGAGGATCTGAAGGACGCGCTGCGCCAGGGTGACCTGGACAAGGCCGCTGGAGCGGTCGAGGACATGCGCGACCGGATGGAGCAGGCGCGCCCTGAGGACCGGGAGCGCGCGGCGCGGGAGCTGGACAAGGCGGCGGCGGCGGCCGAGGCGGCGGGCGAGCAGGCCCTCGCGGATGCGTTGAAGAACGAGGCCGAACGCGCCCGCGACCAGCAAGGCCAGCAAGGTGAAGGCCAGCAGGGCGAAGGCCAGCAAGGTGAAGGCCAGCAGGGCCAGCAAAGTGAAGGCCAGCAGGGCCAGCAGGGCCAGCAGGGCCAGCAGGGCGAAGGCCAGCAGGGCGAAGGCCAGCAGGGTCAGCAGGGCGACGGCCTCGCCGAGTACATGCGCCGCCTCCAGAAGGAAGGCGTGAGCGGCGACGCCCTCAGCCAGGCCCAGCGCGAAAACGAGCTCAACCAGCGCATGAACGGCGCGCTGGGAGGCGCCGAGTCCCGGATGGGCGGCCAGCAGGGCCAGCAGGGCCAGGGCGCCGACCCCCTCAACCCCGCCTCCTGGGGCGCTGGAAGCAGCCACACCGACGAAGATCAGGGCAACCACTCCACGGACGGCCTGTCGCACCAGGACATGGATCGCCAGCTCAGCGGGCGCCACGGATCCTGGGAGGTGGAGGCCCTGGGGGACTACGACGAGAAGCGCCTCGAGGACGTCAACGCGGTGACCGCCGTGGTGGACGTGCCCCTCGGCAACGGCCCGGTGGACTCCGAGTCCTTCCGCCTCAACCAGTCCAACGAGCGCGCCCGCTCCCCCCTCGCCGCCGCCCCGCCCGGATACAGGGCCGCCGCCGAGGAAGCCATCGACGGCGAGGGCATTCCCCGCGCCTACCGCGACCAGGTCAAGGACTACTTCGACCTCGACAAGGAGTGACCGTGACGATCCTCGACGAGAGCAAGGCAGCCTGGTTCCTGCAGGGCTTCGAGCGCCTGCAGACGGCGGTGGGCGGCATGATGGTGGGGCAGGAGGGCGTCATCCGCGACGTGCTCATCGCCCTGTGCGCCAACGGCCACGTCCTGCTCGAGGGCGTGCCGGGCCTGGGCAAGACGCTGCTGGTGCGCTCGCTCTCCGACGCCCTGGAGCTCAAGTTCACGCGGGTGCAGTTCACCCCCGACCTGATGCCCGCCGACATCATCGGCACCCACATCATCACCGAGGACGACGCGGGCAAGCGCGTCATGCGCTTCCAGGATGGTCCGGTCTTCACCCAGATCCTGCTGGCCGACGAGATCAACCGCGCCACCCCCAAGACCCAGTCGGCGCTGCTCGAGGCGATGGCCGAGCGCTCGGTGACCACCGCGGGCACGCCGCGCATGCTTCCTCGCCCCTTCTTCGTGCTCGCGACCCAGAACCCCCTGGAGATGGAGGGCACCTACCCGCTTCCCGAGGCCCAGCTGGACCGCTTCTTCAGCAAGGTCACCGTGCCGTTCCCGACCCTCGCCGAGCTGGGCGGGATCATCGACCGGACCACCGGAGTGGAGACCCCGGACGTGCCCCGGGTGATGGGGGGTGACGAGCTGCTGGAGATGCAGACCGTCGTGCGGCAGGTCTACCTCGCCGAGCCCGTGAAGCGGTACGCCCTGCGCGTGGTCCTCGGCTCCCACCCCGAGGGCCCGCACGGCACCGCCACCGCCCGGAGCTGGCTGCGGTACGGCGCCTCTCCCCGCGGCGCCCAGGCCGTCGTGCTCGGAGCCCGGGTGCGCGCGCTGCTGGCGGGTCGCACGAACGTGTCGTTCGAGGACGTGCGCGGCGCGGTCAAGCCGGCGCTTCGTCATCGGATCATCCGGAACTTCGAGGCCGAAGGGGAGGGCAAGGAGCCCGACCAGATCATCGACGAGCTGCTCGCCGAGGTGCCCGATGAGGGCGCGGTGGTTGCGTCCAGCGCCGGAGTCACGGTCCACGGCTGACCCGGATCCGCTGGCCTCCGGGCTTCGTACCGGAGCCAGGAGCCGGCTGCCTCGTCCGGCCCAACCCTTGGGTGAGTGACCGACCGCACGTCCGCCCCGCCATCGCGCTCCGGGTGGCCGGGGTGGGCCCCGGGGGACGAGGTCATCACCACGACCTGGACGTTCACCGCCACCGCCGGGGCCATCGAGGCGGCGGGGGCCACGCCGATCCTCGTGGACGTCGAGGCCGTCCTCCTCAACATCGACCCGCCCGCGGTCCGGGCCGCGACCACCAGCCGCACGACGGCCCTCGTGCCCGTGCAGGGCGCGTTCCCCGTGGCCGACGCCGCGATGGAGCGCTCGCTGAGCCTGCCGTTCTTCGCTGGGCTCGAGGGCTCCGCGCAGGACCGGGTGATCACCGCGCTGGGGGAGCTGCTCAGTCGGTAGGCACGCCGGCACCTCAGCGAGTAGCCTCGCGCCCATGTCGGATCCATGGACCTCTTTCGTCGACGAGTACGTCGCCTTTCACACCCACGATCCCAACCATCGGCTGCACCTGGGGCTGCTCGATGGGCTCGGGCGCCTTCCGGACCCGTCCCTGGCCCAGGAGGCCCGGCGCTGTGAGAAGGCGCGGGAGCTCCTGGCGCGCATGGACGCGCTGCCGGAGTCCGACGACTTCGAGCAGCAGCTGGATCGCGACCTCGCCCGCCTGACGTTGGAGGCCGCGGTGCTGTGGAGCACGTTCACCTGGGGCGGTCGCACGACGCTGCAGCGCGAGCCGCGAGCCGGCGACGCCATCGGTGAGCCCCTGTTCCTGCTGATGATCAACGATCCCCGGCGCGCCGCGGCGCGGCTCGAGGACGTGACGGCCCGGCTGGAGCAGGTCCCGGCGTTCCTGGACGCGATGCTCGCGCGCCTGGATGAGCCCCTGGAGCGCTGGCGCGACATCGATCTGCAGACCGTGCGGGGGCTGCCTTCGCTGTTTTCGACGGTGGGCGCGTGGGCCGAAGAGGTGGCCTGGGACGGTCGGGAGCGCCTCGCGGTGGCGACCACCTCGGCCGAGCAGGCGTTGGCCCGGTACGCCGACGCCCTGCAGGCCCTGCCCACCACTCGAGACCTGCACGTGGGTCCCGAGATCGCCGCCCAGATCGTGCGGGCGAGCGGCATCGAGCTGAGCCTCGGCGAGCTGCACGGGATCGCGAGGGACTACATCGCCTCGACGTGGTCGAAGATGGAGGCGCTCCGCGACACGCTGGCCCCGGAGTACGGGCTGCCGGCGGACGTCTCCCTCGCCGAGCTGCATCGGGTCCTCAACGCGCGCCACGCGGTGGCGGTGCCGGATCCGGAGCGGCTGGAGTCGATCCTGGAGGTCTACGAGGCCGAGCGGGAGCGGATCCGGGCCTTCATCAAGGAGCGCGACCTCTTCCCGCTGCCGCCCCAGGAGGACATGAAGATCCTGCCCACGCCGGGCTTCCTGATGCCGCAGATCCCCGCCGGCGCGATGATGGCGCCTCCTCCGCTGCGGGACGGCGTGCCCACCAGCGTGGTGTACCTGACGCTGACGGAGGACCGGCTGGACTCGCACACGGAGCTCGGGATCCCGCTGATGATGGTGCACGAGGGGATCCCGGGGCATCACCTGCAGCTGGCCTGGGCGTCGCTGCACCCCTCGCCGATCCGCTCGATGTACGACTCGCCGCACCACGCCGAGGGCTGGACCACCATGCTCGAGGACTACATGCAGGACGTGGGGTTTCCGATCCCCCATGAGCAGGCGGCGCGCTTCTCGGGGCTGCGCGACATCTCGCGGATCGGGGCGCGGGTGGTGATCGATCTGTACTTCATGACGGGGGACGCGGCGTACCTGGAGATCGGCGTGGAGTTCGACCGCTCCTCGGACGATCCCTTCGAGCGGGCGGGGGCCCTGCTGGCGGCGGTGACGGGCTTCGAGCCGGCGCGGGTGCAGGGCGAGCTCAACTGGTACAGCTCACGGCGGGGCTATCCGCTGAGCTACCTGACCGGCAACCACCTCGTGTGGGCCCTCAAGGCGGACCTGGAGGCGAAGAACGGCGCGGGCATCGCGCTTGATCGGGCCTTCCACGACATCTACCTGCGCTCCGGGAACATGCCGCTGACGATGGTCCGGCGGGTGTTCGAGCAGCGCGGGATGCTGTGAGCGGCGGGGTGCGCAGCGTTCCTCTGCTCTTCGTCGCGTTCCTGGCCGCCTGTCCGTCGGAGCCGGACCCGGGCCCGCAGGCCGCCAGCGGCTCGATCCACGCGTTGACCTACAACGTGCACGGCTTCTCGGAGACCCTCGCCGGCGACGATCCTGCGGCGCGCATGCCCCAGATCCTCGACCTGCTGCCGGACTTCGACCTGGTCGGTCTGCAGGAGGTGTGGGACGACCGCTGGTACGACATCCTGGCCGAGGCCCCCCAGGCGACCAAGGAGCGCTTCGACACGCCGCTGAACGCAGACAGGGTCTACGGATCCGGCCTCGCGCAGTTCACGGTGCTGCCGCTGCTCGAGTACCGGCAGGTGCACTACACCACCTGCAACGGGCTGCTCGACGGGGCGAGCGACTGCCTCGCCAGCAAGGGCTTTCAAGCCATGCGGGTGCAGCTGGCGGAGGGCGCTTCGCTCGACTGGTACAACACCCACTTCGAGGCCGGCGGGGGCGAGGCGGACGACATCGCGCGGGTCGCTCAGATCGAGCTGATGCTGGAGGTGATGGCCACCTGGTCGCCGGATCGTGCGCTGCTGCTGACCGGCGACCTCAACCTGCACTGGGACGATCCGGCGGACGTGCCCCAGCTCGAGCGGCTGATCGACGGATCGGGCCTGGTCGATGCCTGCGCGGCGCTGGACTGCCCCGATCCGAACCGCATCGACAAGGTGCTGACGCGAGACGGCGGGGGGCTGGCGCTGCAGGCCAGGGAGTGGGAGGACGATCCGCGCTTCGTGGACGCCGCGGGGGAGGACCTCAGCGATCACCGCGCGATCCGGGCCCGCTTCGACTGGACCTGGGCCCCCGAATAGCGGCGCTCAGAACGCGGGGATCGGCACGTCGAGCAGCGAGGCCGCGAACAGGAAGTGGCCGAGCGCGCCCACCAGCACGAACACGTGCCAGATCTCGTGGTGGCCGAACACCTGGGGCCACGGATCGGGCCACTCCCGGGCGAACACCACCGCCCCCACGGTGTACGCGCCGCCGCCGAACACCAGGCAGCTGGCCGACCACGCCGTGAGCTGCGGGATCATCTCGACCGCCGGGATGACGCCGAGCCACGCGATCCCCAGGTAGATGCTGACGCTGATCCACTCCGGCGCGTGCATCCAGAAGATCTTGGTGCCGATGCCGATCGCGCAGAGCAGCGCGATCACGCCGATCACCGCGACGCGGTGCCATCCTCGGAGCAGGTGCACCACCGCGGGCGCGTAGCTGCCGGCGATCAGCAGGTAGATGGCGATGTGGTCGAGGCGGCGCAGCTCGAGGTTCCAGCGCTCCCCGAAGTCGAAGAAGTGGTACGCGCTCGACGCCAGGAACACGGAGATCAGCGTCGCCCCGTAAAAGCCCATGACCCCGGCCTTGGTCGGGTCCTCGATGGACCACATGACCAGGTACAGCGTGCCCGCCACCGCCGCCAGCAGCCCCGCGAAGTGGGTCGCCCACGACATCGGGTCCTTGTTGATGCGAAATCCGAACCGCGTGACCACTGCAAACCCTCTCTGGGGGAGTTACACGGTGGTCCTATCGGCGGGACGGGGCCCCGGCTGCAGGCTGCCCGGGCGATCCGCGACTCGTCAGGCGCTGGTGAACGTCACCGAGTCCCCGAGGAAGCTCAGGCGGTACGTGCGTCCGGGCACCAGGTCCGGCGCCGTGATCGTCAGCACCCCGCTGTACTGCACGGATCCAGGCTGGCCGGTCCCGCGGTCGTGGCGGGTCTGCTCCAGCTCCGTGCTGATCGCCACGGCCTCGCCCGTCGCGACGTCGATCAGCTCCGGCTCCTCGTCGGCGTACTTCAGCGTGTAGCCCTCGATCCGGAGCTCGTTGCCGACGTGCACGTCGCCGTCCTGGGGCACGAACCCGCTCGTGTGGGGAGGCATCATGACGGGTCGTCCTCCGGGGCGGCGCCGGAACATCGCACCCCCTCCGGGGTATCTTTGCACGTGCTCGACCCCTCATTTCTCAGCCGGCTGGAGAAGCTCGCGCTTCGCTCCCGCAGCCGCGCCGTCGGTTCGCGCCAGGGTGGGCACACCTCCCGCCGACGGGGTCAGTCGCTGGAGTTCGCGGATCACCGGGAGTACGTGCCCGGTGACGACATCCGCCACCTGGACTGGCACCTGTACGCCCGGCTCGACACCCTGTTCGTCAAGCTCTTCGAGGCCCGCGAGGACCGCACCGTGCAGATCCTGCTGGACCGCTCGGCGTCCATGTCCGGCGCGAAGTGGGACGCCGCCCGCAAGGCCGCCGCCGCCGTGTCCTGGGCCTCGCTGTGCAGCCTGGACCGCGTGCAGCTGTTCGTGGCGGATCGGGGCCTGCGGGCCGAAGGCCGCCCCGTGCGGGGCCGGGGCGCGATCCACCGGATCTTCGCCTTCCTGGAGAACACCGGGGCGGCGGGCGGCACCGATCTGCTGCGGGTCAGTGAGGGCCTGCCGGCGGCCCGGGCGGGCGCGATCACCGTGCTCATCAGCGATCTGTGGGATCCCAACGGGGTCGAGGATGCGCTCCTGCGCCTCTCCCACCGCGGCGGCGAGCTGCACCTGCTGCACATCGTGGACCGGCGCGAGCTCGACCCCGCCCACCTGACCGGCGACCTGACCCTGGTGGACTCCGAGTCCGGCGCCGAGCTGAACGTCAGCGTCGACAAGGAGCTGCGCCAGCAGTACCGGCAGGCGGCCCAGGGCTACATCGACGAGGTCGCCGCCCTGTGTGCCCGGCGCAACATCGGGGCCTTCCGCCTGGACGCGGGCGATGAAGTCGAGGAGCGGCTGATCGACTGGCTCGCGTCCGCCGACGATCTCGTGCGCCGGCAGGGCGCCTCCCGGGTCGGAGGCCTGCGCAGGTGAGCTTCGCAAACCCTGCTGCCCTCTGGCTCCTGGCCGCCATCGCTCCCCTCGCGGCCATGTACTTCCTCAAGGTGCGGCGCAAGCGCGTGCAGGTGCCGAGCCTGCTGCTGTGGCACCAGGTGGTGCGCAACCAGCGCGAGGCCCGCCCCTTCGACAAGTTCCGGCGCCACCTGCTGTTCCTGCTGCAGCTGCTGGCCCTGCTCCTGCTGGTGTTCGCCCTGGCCGGTCCTTCGATCGCGGGGCGCCAGTTCCTGGGGGCGAGCGTGGTGTGGGTGGTGGACGGCTCGGCGTCGATGGGGGCCCGGGCGCCTGCCCCGTCCCGCTTCGACGCCGCCCGGGACGAGGTGCTGTCCGGCATCGCGGGGCTGCAGGGGGGCGACGAGGGCATGGTGGTGCTCGCGGGCCCGGAGCCGCGGGTGGTGGCGAGCTTCACCCGGGACAAGGACCGGCTCGCCGCCGCGGTCCGCGCCATGAAGCCGACCGACGCGGCGGCGTCGCTGTCCAACTCGGCGGATCTGGCCGTCGCCCTCACCCGATCCCGGCCGGATCGCTCGATCATCGTCGTCACCGACGGGTCGGATCCGAGCCTGGACGCGGCCCTGGAGCGCCACCCCACCCTCCGGTTCGAGCTCGTGGGCCGGTCCGCGCCCAACGTGGCCATCACCGCCATCGATCTGCGCCGCTCGCCGAGCATCGACCTGGAGTCCGAGCTGTTCGTGACGCTGCGGCGCTTCGGGGGCGAGGCGGGACCGGTCGGCGTGGAGGTGTCGCTCGACGGGGTCCTCGTCACCAGCGAGACCGTCGAGCTGCCCACGGATCGGCCCGTGGCCCGGGTGTACCGCGGGCTGGGGGACAAGGGCGGCCTGCTGCGCGTGCACCTGGAGACGGGGGATCCGCTGCCCGCCGACGACGACGCGCTGGCCTGGCTCGCGCCCCCCAAGAAGCGCCGCGTGCTGTGCGTCGGCTGCCGCGGCCTGACCGGGCGGGCCCTGGCGGTGGACGGCCGGTTCCAGGTCACCGCGGCCACCGAGTCGGACCCCGCCACCGAGGCCACCTACGACCTCGTCATCTACGAGACCGTCGATCCGCCCGAGCAGCCCGGCGCGCCCTTCATGGCCCTGGGCCCGAAGGCGCTGGGCGCGACCCCGCTGCCTGCCGAGGCGCGCTGGCCGGTGGTGACGGCCTGGAAGCGCGGGCATCCGGCGATGCGGTTCGTGGAGCCCGCCTCCATCGCCATCAGCGTCGCCCGGGCGGGGGTGATCCCGGGGTGGGATCCGCTGCTGGAGTCCGACGCCGGCCCGCTGCTCAGCACGGGGGTGCACGGCGGCCAGCGGGGCCTCGTCCTGCACTTCGATCCCGCGAAGTCGGACCTCCGGCAGCGCGTGGCCTTCCCGATCTTCCTGCTCAACAGCGTCGGCTGGCTGACCGGCGAGGAGCAGCGGGGCACCGCCCGCACCGTCGCCGCTGGCGAGCCGCTGCTGCGCGAGGGCTGGGGGGACGACGGCGAGGAGGTCGTCATGACCCGCCCCGACGGCAGCGAGCTGCGGGCGCCGATCCGCGACGGCGTGGCCCGGTTCGGGGGCCTGGACCAGGTGGGCGTGTACAAGCTGTCCGGGCCCGGGGGCCGCTCCGAGCGCCTCGCGGCCAACCTCGTGAGCGAGCGGGAGTCGGACCTGGAGGTGGTGCCGCCGGCCCCCAAGGAAGCGACCGACGTGGCCATGCGGGCCTCGGTGGCGGGGCGGCTGTCCCTGGTCAAGCCGTCGCTGCTGCTGATCGCGCTGCTGCTGGTGGGTGAGTGGTGGCTGTACCAGCGGAAGTACCGCGATGGGTGATCTGCTCGCCCGCGTCTCGCTGGACTCGCCACGCTGGCTCGCGCTGCTCCTCCTGCTCATCCCCATGTGGATGGCCGCGGGGCGAGCCACCCTGAGCGACCGCCGGGCGCGCCTGGCGTGGGGGGCCCGGGTGCTGCTCCTGCTCGCCCTGACGCTGGCCGCGGCGGGCCTGACCTTCAAGGAGCCCGCGGATCGCCTGGGGGTGGTCTTCGTGCTCGACCGCTCGGCATCGCTCGCCGAGGAGGCGCGGGCCCAGGCCCTGGCCTTCGTGCAGCAGCAGACCGACCAGATGCGGGAGGGGGACCGGGCCGCGGTGGTGGTGATCGGCGACGGCGCCATGGTCGAGCAGGAGCCGGCCGCGTCGGTCAGCGTGGCCACGGTGGAGTCGAGCATCTCCCCGCACCAGACCGACCTCGCGGCGGGCCTGCGCCTGGCCGAGGCGCTGATGCCGTCGGACTACACCCGGCGGATCGTCGTGCTGTCCGACGGCGAGGAGACCCGCGGGGACGCCATCGCCCAGGCCGCCTCGGCCGAGGAGGACGTGGAGCTGTGGACGCTGCCCCTCACGCGCGCCGCCGCCGACGAGGTGCTGCTGGAGGGCATGACGGCGCCGGACCAGGTCGCCGAGGGCGCCGCCTTCGAGCTGCGGGTCATCGCGCGGGCCCAGAAGCCAACCACCGGCAGGCTCCACCTGTACCGGAACGACCGGCTGATCGGCACGCTGCCGGTGCAGCTCAAGGGCGGGCGCTCCGACGTGTTCACCCTGCGCCAGGAGGCCGACGAGACGGGCTTTCTGCGCTACCGCGCGACCCTGGAGGTGGACGCGGCCGACGACGCGGTGCCCCAGAACAACGTGGCGGTGACCACGGTGGCGGTGCAGGGCCGGCCGCGGGTGCTGTACGTGGAGGGCAAGGCGGGCCAGTCGGACCACCTCGAGCGGGTCCTGACCGAGGAGGGCATGACGGTCGATGTGATCGCGCCGGGCGACCTGCCGGGCAGCCTCGCCGGCCTGTCGCCGTACTCCGTCGTGCTGCTGAGCGACGTGCCGGCGTACGGCATGACGGGTCGGCAGATGCAGCTCCTTCAGCGCTACGTGCGCGACCTGGGGCGGGGCTTCGCGATGTTCGGAGGGGACGAGTCGTTCGGCGTGGGCGGCTACTACGGGACCGTCGTGGAGGAGGTGCTGCCGGTCCGCATGGACATCCAGGACAAGCGGTACTTCCCGAGCCTGTCGATGGTGCTGGCCATCGACACGTCCGGCTCGATGGGCGGGGTGGGGGTCGCCGAGAAGCTCGGCATGGCCAAGGAGGCCGCGATCCAGACCACCCAGCTCATGGCGGATCGCGACCGGGTGGGCGTCATCAGCTTCGACGCGGCGGCCTCGTGGATCGTGCCCATGACCACGCTGACCCAGCGGCGCAAGGTGGTCTCGACGGTGGCGAAGCTGCGCTCCGGCGGCGGCACGGACATCTACCCGGCCCTCAAGGCGGCCTACAAGGCCCTGGCCGCCGAGGGCTCGGCGATGAAGCACATCATCCTGCTGTCCGACGGGATCACCTTCGGCGGGGACTTCGAGACCCTCATCAAGCTCGGCGCGAAGCGCGACATGACGCTGACCACCATCGGCGTGGGCGACGACGCGGACCGCCAGTCGATGGAGACCTGGGCGACGTGGGGCGCAGGCCGCTACTACCTGGTGACGCGGCCCGAGCACATCCCCCGGATCTTCACGCGGGAGGCGATGCTGGCGACCCGCTCCTTCCTCATCGAGGAGCCCTTCGTGCCCACGTTCGGGGCGCCGGATCCGATCACGAAGGGCCTGCCGGATCCGCTGCCCACCCTTGGGGGCTACGTCGCCACCGAGCCCAAGCCCACCGCCAAGGTGGAGCTGTGGGCCAAGGCCGACGAGAACGTGCCGCTGCTGGCCACCTGGCGGCACGGGCTGGGGCGCAGCGCGGCGTGGACCTCGGACGTGAAGGCGCGGTGGGCGCGGTCCTGGCTCAACACCGAGGCCTACACCCAGACCTTCACCCAGCTCGTGCGGTGGCTCGCCGCGTCCGAAGGATCTGCCGACGTGCAGGCGGTGGCCGAGCTCGACCGGGGGCTGCTCGAGGTCACGGTCGATGCGTACGACGAAGACGGAGGGTTCCGCAACTTCCTGGAAGGCGAGGCCCGGTTCATCGCCCCGGACCTGACGGTGCAGAGCCGGCCCCTGCAGCAGGTGGCGCCGGGTCGCTACAAGGCCCGGGCCGACGTGGGGCAGGACGGCTCCCACCTGGTGGCGGTGTTCCTGCGGGACGCCGAGGGCAACCCCGTGGGTCAGGCCACGGCCGAGGCGGTGCAGCCCTATTCGCCGGAGTACCGCGCGTCCAGCGGCGGCGCGGCGTTGCTGACCGAGCTGTCGCGGGTGGGGCGGGGCAAGGTCCTCGATCCGTCGGTGGTGGTGCCGGAGCCGGCCAGGGCGGGGATCTGGACGCCGCCGCAGCGCCCGCGGCTGGTGCCGCACCCCCAGTGGCCAAAGCTGATCTGGCTGGCCGCGCTGATCCTGCTGCTGGACGTGGCCGCGCGGCGCCTGGCGTGGCCCCTGTGGGAGCGGGGTGCCACCCCAAAGACCCTGGCGGTGCCTGGCCTCTCTCCGGCTCCGGTCGCTGCCACGTCCAGCCCGCCGACGCGTACCCAGGCTCCGGGACGCGATCTGGAGCCGTCGCTGACGTCCGCCCCGGCGGACCTGCCCATCGCGCCGGAGCCCGAGGTGCCCGTGATCGAAGCCGCGCCCACCCGCTCGGAGGAGTACGTCGGTGGCCTGCTGGCGGCCCGTCGCCGCGCCCGCAAGAAGCAGCAGGGCCACGACGAGTAGGCGTCCCCGGGGTGGCTCTTGCACCGGTTGCTGCCATGATCACCCCATGACGCGGCTTCCTCCGACCTCTGTCGATCTCCTCGACCCCGCGACGCGTCCCTACTTCCTGTGGTGGACGGATTGCACTGTGGGGCAGCTTCGAGAGCATCTCGCGTCCGGCGACCCGGCCGTGCGGGGCTACTGGTTGGGCGCGCTGCTGCGGGAGGCGAACAGCCGAGACATCTGGCTGTTCGCCACCGTGGATCAGCTTCGCGGGGACTGGGCGCACGTCCTCCGTCACCTCGGGCGGGCCCGCGCGCGTTGGGCGTGGCTCCTGGACATGCCCGGGGTCTGGCCGCCGCCGGAGGCGCGAGATGCGTAGCAGTTTCGACCGACGCGTCGTGCCCGGCTGGGCGATCGACTACCTCCGCGAGCTGCAAGGCCAAACGGACTCCCGGCTGGTGGGAGGCGCCGCTCTCGCTGGCGGCTGGCTCAGCCATCGGTTGTCCCGAGATCTGGACCTCTTCTTCATCGAGCCCGCCGAACAGCGGGCGGCTGTGGCGACTGCAGGACGGCTCGCGGGAGAACACGGACTCGCGTTCCAGGCGGTTCAGGACTCAGGAGCGTTCTTTCGGGGTCGCCTGCGTTCGGGAGAGCAGGAGCTCGAGCTTGACCTCATCCACGATCCGCTGCCCGACATCGGCGTCATCCAGGAGATCGAGGGCGTTCGAGTAGCCAGCCTGGAGGACCTGAGAGCATCCAAGCTGACCTGCATCCTGTCGCGTTCCGAGCCGCGGGATCTGGTGGATCTCCTCTTCCTGGAGCGGGCTGGTTTCCAGCCAGAGGACGACCTCGCGGGAGCGCTCCAAAAAGACGCAGGCATCGATCCATCGACGCTTGCCTGGCTGCTGAAGGAGTTCCCCACGGACCCGCTGCCCAGGATGTTGGAGCCCCTGACTTCGACCGAGTTGGACGCCTGGCGCGCGGAGCTGGCGGGACGGATGAAGTCCTTCAGCCTGGGTGAGCGCTAGCATCCACTTCATGCGCCTCGTCCCACTGCTCCTCGCCTTCGTCCTGGGATGCCCGTCCGCCGAACCCGAACCGGCGGAGCCGCCCCCGGTGTCGGATCTGACGCTCACCTGGTGGACCAGCCTTGGCTCCCTGGGCGTCGGCGTCACGCACCTGGCTCTGGTAGACACGACCCGCGAGACCCCGGCCCACGAGACGTATCCGGCGCTGCCCCAGCGCAGCCTGCCGACCACCGTGTGGTACCCGGCCACCGACGGCCACGCCCTGGACCCCGAGCCCGACGCGCCGGCCGCCGACGGCACGTTCCCCCTCGTGGTGCACAGCCACGGGTTCATGAGCGCCGCCTCGGACCACGCCGGGTTGGGGGCGTTCCTGGCCTCCCATGGCTACGTGTTCGCGGCGGTGGAGTTCCCCCTGTCGAGCCGCAACGCCCCGGGCGAGGCGGACGCCACCGACGTCGTCAACCAGCCCGCCGACGTCTCGTTCGTGATCGACTCGATCCTGGCCGCGGACGGCCTGCTGGCGGGCCTCGCCGACGACCGGATCGCCGCTTCGGGCATGTCGCTGGGCGGCCTGACCACCCTGGCCGTCGGGCTGCATCCAGCGGTCAAGGACGACCGGATCGACGCCCTGATCGGCATGGCCCCGGCCACCTGCTCGCTGGGGGACGACATCTTCGACGCCCCCAACCCGCCGCTGCTGCTCATGCACGGCGACGGCGACGCGCTCCTGCCCATCGCGGACCACATGCCGCCGCTGTTCGACGGCCTGACCGGGCCTGCCTGGCTGGCGACCCTCGCCCACGGCACGCACACGGGCTTCCCGGACGCCTCGGCGGGCCTGTTCGACAACCTCGAGCACGCCGACTCCATCGGCTGCAGCCAGATCGCCGGCGCGCTGCCCGACGACGCCGAGAACGTGACCACGGACCAGCTCGACGGCGTGGGCGTGGTCATCGGCCCCGACTGCGCGATGCCCTGCGAAGACGAGTCGATGCTCGTCGACGGGATGAAGCCCACCCGGCAGGTGGAGCTGTCCTTCGCCCTGGCCCGGGCGTTCCTGGACGCGACGCTGTATGGAGACGCCGAAGGCACCCTGTGGCTCGAGGCCGGCGTCGGTCTGCAGGAGGCCGACGTGACGATGACCCACGCCCCCTGACCCGACCTGGGAGACCAGCTCAGGGGGTGCGCTGCAGGATCGCTCCGTCATCGCCGATGGCGATCAGCGTGCCGTTTGGGTGCGCGTAGATGTGGTCGAGGGTCGCGCCCGTGCCTGTGTCCACGGCCTCGAACCCGCTCTTTGTCGAGCGGGCCGCCACGCCTCCCAGACCGACCGCCCAGACCTGCCCGTCGGGGGTGGTCGTCAGGTCCCGGAGGTAGTTGGCGGTCAGGTTGTCGTGGCGGGCGAGGGCCCCGCCAGACCAACGGAGGATCATGCCGGCGGACCCGATCTCGGTGCTGTTGCCGGCGATCCAGAGGTCACCCGGCCCGGCGATGGCGAGGCCCCTGTACTCGTCGAACTCGTGGGTCACCGTGATCGCCAGGTTCTTGCCCTGGGGCGCCCGAAGCAGCACCCGGTCCCCGCCGATCCACGCGGTGCCGTCCGCCTCGACGGCCACGGCGTACAGCTCCATCTCCGTGGGCACGAGCACCTCGGTCCACTTGTTGCCCTTCAGCCGGTAGACCTTGCCGTCCACGAGGTCGCTGCTGCCCGCGCCCCACAGGTCCTTGCTGCTCAGCCCTGCCACGTGCTTCACGCAGCCCGCGGGCTCCGGGAGCTGCCTCCAGCCGCCGCTGGTCTGCACGAACAGGTCGTCGCACAGCGCGTGCAGGAGCACCTCGCCCGAGGCCAGGCGGATCAGGGAGTCGGGGCTGTTCACCGGGCCCTTCTCGACCGAGGTGATGCCCTCGCCGAGGGTGCCGTGGATGAGCTGGCCGTCCGACGTGGCGGCCATCCACCCCTCCTCGCCCTCCCAGACGAGGCCCACCACGCTCTGCTCGGTGACGCGGGGCATCAGCTCCCGCAGCTCCGCACCGTCCCAGTGCAGGATCAGCCCCGCCGCGCCGACCATCCAGACGTCGTCCGGGCTGCGGCCGTGCACGGCCTCGATCCGCTCGCCATCGAGGCGGAAGACCAGCGAGTCGGGGGGCTTGTAGTCAGCGATGGGCACCGTTGTCAGGACCCCGCCCTTGAGGATCTGGGCCTCGTCCCCCACGACCCAGGCGGGCTCGCCGCCCGGAAAGCCGAACACGTCGGCCACGGAGCCCCCGGTCTCCGGCCCCGGGACGAAGGTGTCGCCCCGCTTCACGTAGACGCTTCTCTGGGCGCCGAGCAACCCCGCCGTGCCCGTCTCATCGAGCC
Organism: uncultured Pseudomonadota bacterium; assembly: GCA_937891735.1. Classification (GTDB taxonomy): domain Bacteria; phylum Myxococcota_A; class UBA796; order UBA9615; family UBA9615; genus JAGSHC01. The sequence goes on from CALAGR010000480.1 coordinate 17,262, forward strand.
AGAGAGACCAGAAGCTCTCCCGGTCATCGCCCGGCGGCTTGCGCTGCTCGAAGGGGGCGCCCGCGTGGCTGCGCAGCAAGGCCCCATCGAAGCCGGCGGCCCAGACGTCCTCACCCTGCCGCGCGAGGCTCCGGACCCGCTTCTCGCCCACCGCCACGGGCCCGTCCCGGAAGGTCCAGGTGCCCGAGGTCTTCCCCAGGATCCGGGGCGCATGGCCGGTCGCGCCGAACACCATCCCGAAGCCGCCCCAGGTCCACAGCTCGCCGGCCGCGTCGAGCATGAGCGCGTCGCCGGCGTCCGTGTCCGAGTCCTTGTGCCAGGTCCAGGCCGCGCCGTCCCAGCGGGCGAGGGACTCGGTGCCCAGGGCCAGCCACACGTCCTTGGGACCGGTGGCAGCGATGCTCTCGAAGCCGAGGGGCATGTACTGGCTGCCCGGAAACTCCACCGACGACGGGGAAGCGTTCGTCGACCCCATCGACCGGTCGAGCGCGTCGAACACCGAGGCGACGGTGGGCACGGCAGGCACGGTGATCCGCGTCAGGGTGGGGCCGGTCGGCGTGCGGTCGATGCGCAGGACGGTGCCGTGGTCCCCGACGATCCACACCTGGCCGTCATCCATCACGTGCACGTCCCGCAGCGTGTCTGCGACGGGCAGCGGATGGACCAGCTGGAAGGCGGCCGCGAGCAGGACCGGGAGCACTACCTTCGACGGCGGCCGAGGAGCGGCGCCAGGAGGAGGAAGGACCACAAGGCGGCGGCCCCGGGCGCGGCGGCGAGGCTGCTCTGGCAGTCGCAGCCCGTGTCGTCACCCGCCGAGTCGTCGTCGTCGCCCACGGTGTCGTCGTCGTCGCCCGTCTCGGGCTCCTGCACCGTGAAGGACCAGACCTCGTCGGCCTCTGCGCTCGCTCCCCCGTCATCGACGGCCGTGGCAGACCAGAAGTAGTCGCCCGCGGCGATGCTGTCCGTCGGCGTCCAGGACGTCTGGTCGGCCGTGCCCCCAGGGCCGGCAGAGGGCTCCAGGCTGGACACCTCCTCGACCACGTCGGTCAGCGCTTCGTCCCGGCCGATCCGGATGCCGTAGAGCACGTCATCGCCTTCGGGGTCGACGGCGTGGGCCACCACGAACGTGGGCGTGGCGTCCGTCGTCAGCAGGCTCGTGCCGTCGTCGGGGGCGATGAGCACCGGCGCCGCGGGGGCGTCGTTGTCGCCGCGCACGAACACCTCGATCTGCGTCCAGGCGCTCGCCGCGCCCCGCGCGTCCACGGCCCGGGCCCGGAAGCTCCAGGTCGTGTTCTCGGCCAGCACCACACCGTCGGCGTCCAGATCCCAGGTGGGCGTCGCGCTGTCGGCGGTGTCGAAGTCCGCGGAGTCGAAGGACACGGCGGTGTCGATCTCAAAGGTGTAGGTCAGCGCCTCGCTCTCCAGGTCCGAGCTCGCGGAGACCTCGAGCATCGGCGAGACGGACGCGACGTCGTCGCCGTCCAGGGGCGAAACCCAGGCGATGGCGGCGGGCGCCGAGTTCGTCGTGTCCACGAAGAACGCCTGGCCGGCCGTCCAGGCGCTGGTCAGACCGTCGGGATCGACCGAGCGCACCTCCCACGAGTACCACGCGTCCTCGGTGAGGTCGGTGTCGACCGTCCAGGTGAGTCCGGTGATCCCGGTCGCCTGGGTGACCGGAGTCAGGGTCGCGTCGACCACCTCCACGTCGTAGGTCAGCACGTCCAGGTCGACGTCGGACCCCTCGGCCCAGGTCAGGACGGGCGCCAGCGCATCCACCGAGTCGCCCTCCAACGGGGCAGCCGGGGACGGCGCGCCGGGCGCCTCGTCAACCTCGTTGACGAAGAACTCCTCCAGGTTCGTCCAGCCGCCGGCGACGTTGCTGTCCGCGGCGCGCACGCGCCACCAGGCGGTCGCGTTCTCGGCCACGGCCACCGTCAGCGTCCAGATCGTGCTGCCCGATGCGTCCTCGGCGAGCGCGGTCCCGGAGTCCAGGAGGGTGCTCATCGAGGCGTCGTCGTACACCTCGACGTCGTAGGTGAGCGCCTCGCCCTGCGGGTCCGTCGTGTTCGACCAGGTCAGCCCCGGCAGCGCGTCGTCGATCTCCTCGCCGCCGACCGGGAACAGGGCGACGGGCACGCCCGGCCCGTCGTAGACCTGTGGATCCGTGCCGCCCGTGAACTCGTCGATGTTGGTGATGCCGTCCGCGTCCGGGTCCAGCGCGCTGTCGTCGGTGGTCGGGTCGAGGCTGTTGGCCGTCTCCCAGGTGTCGGGCATGCCGTCGGGCTCGACGTCCAGGAAGTTGATGGTCAGGGCGATGGACTGGGTGTCGCCGCCGCCGTCGCCGTCGTCCACGGTGAGGGTGAACGCCGCGCCGCCCACGTCGGAGTAGGCCGGCGTCCAGTCGAGCTGACCGGTGCTGGCGTCCGCGGTCATCGCCGCCGGCTTCGAGGCGGACGCCGCGAAGGCGAGGGTGTCGGCGCCGGGCTCGTCCACCGTCGGCACGTACTGCCAGGCGGTGCCTTCGACCAGGGAGGTCGTGGGCGTCGACGTGAAGCTGGGAGCGACGTTCGCAGCGACCAGGGTGGCTGTCACGGTGGCGGTGCCGCTGTCGTCGTCGGTGGCCGTCAGGACCACGCTGAACGTGTCGTCATCGGCCAGGGTCGGCGCGAAGGAGCCGCCCGTCCCCGTGGCGACGCTGGCGCCGGCGCTGTCGAGGAGCGCCCAGGTGAGCACCACGGTGTCGGCCGAGCCCGCGTCCGTGGCGGAGCCGGTGAAGGTGACCGTGTCGCCCTCGTCGGCCGTGGTGGGTCCGCTGTCGATGCCAGGCACCGGCGCGAGGTTGGCGACCACCGTGGTCTGCGCATCGGTGGTGGAGCCGCCGTCCTCGTCGCTCGCGGTGAAGGCGATGGTCCAGGTGCCGTCGTCGGGGAAGGTGACGGACAGGCTGCTGCCCGTGCCGTTGCTGAACGCCGCGTTCGACGGATCGCTGACCAACCAGGTGACGGTCACCGTGTCGGCGGCCACGTCGCCGGTCACGGCCGTCCAGGTCTGGCTGCCGCCTTCGCTGACCGCCGCCGGTGGGGTCACTACGAGCGTCGGCGCCACGTTGGCGACCGTCACGGTGGCGGTGGCGGTGTCCGTTCCGCCGGAGTCATCGGTCACGAGGAGCGCCACGGCGTAGACGCCGTCGTCGGCGAAGGTGCAGGTGGGCGTGGCCCCGCTGGTCTCGTAGCTGCCGTTGCCGTCACAGTCCCACCCCCAGCTGACGACGGTGCCGTCGGGGTCGCTGGACACAGAGCCGTCCAGGCTCAGGGCGACGCCTTCGTCCACGGTGTAGGGGCCGCCTGGGTCCGCGACCGGCGGCTGGTTGATGATCACCACCGAAGTGACCCCGTCGCCCGTCGTGGTCAGGGTGATGGCCGCCGAGGCGTCCGCGATGACGTCGCCCTCGTCGGGCACGTGGCTGATGCCGACGGTGTAGACGCCGGCCGCTTCGGGGGTGGCAGTCAGGGTGATGGACGTGCAATAGAGCCCCAGGTCGGTGGCGGCGACGTTGAACACCCCCGACGTCACCGGGACGGTCACCACGCCGTTGGTGATCCCGCTGAAGTCCGTCAGGCTCCCGACGGCGGTATCCGCGAGGTCGCAGGTCCCGTCGCCGTTCGTGTCGGCGCGCACGTCGATCTGGGCGAAGATGGCCGCCATCGTGGCCGCGTCCAGCGGGACCGCCGACCCATCGACGAACTCGAGCGCGAGGGCCGTGATCTCCAGGGCGCTGTCTCCGACGCGTCCGAGGTGCGCCACCAGCACGTCGTTCGCGAGGAACGTGGCGCCGCCGATCTGGTTCGCGGTGGGGGCCAGGTCCGTGCTCACGGTCTCGGACTGGAAGCGGTCGTTTCGGAACCAGGCGATGCGCTCGTTGCCGGAGATGGTCGGGGCGATGGCGTCCAGATCGCCGTCTCCGTCCAGGTCCCCCACGTCGCCGTGCAGGATGTTGTTGCCGGTCATGATCGTGGTCTTCGTCCAGCCGGCCCCGGTGTTCTCGTAGACGTTCACCGTCGTGTTCGCGGACGCGACGATGTCGAGATCGCCGTCGAGATCGAAGTCGGCCCACTCGGCGAACCAGCCGCCGGGCAGCGTGTCGTCCACGACCTCCGTCGTCCAGGTCCCGGTGGCGCCGGGGTTGACGAGGATGATCACGTCGCCGTCTCCGTTGACCGCGACCAGCACGTCCAGGTCTCCGTCGTTGTCGTAGTCGGCGGTGCGCGCCCAGCGGGGGGCGTCGGGGGTGCCCAGGACCGTCTGGGTGAAGGAGCCCGCACCGTCGTTGTCGAAGAAGGAGACGCGGTCCGAGCCCTCGCTCACCGCGATGATGTCCGGGTCGCCGTCCTGGTCGAAGTCGACGACCTCCACGCTGAACGCTCCGCCCAGGCTGGCGATGGTGGACTCCGTCCAGCTGCCGCCGACCCCGTCGTCGTTGGCGTACCAGAGCAGGCGCTGGGTGCCGGAGGAGGTGACGACGACGTCCAGGTCCCCGTCTCCGTCCAGGTCGCCCGTGTCGATGTCCCGGGTAATGGCGAGCCCCGAGCCGATGACCGCGCGGGCGTAGCCGCCGACCCCATCGTTGACGAACCACGCGAGCTCGCCGGCGTCCTTGTCGCCGCCGAGCAGGTCCATGTCGCCGTCGTCGTCCAGGTCCGCGGCGCCGGTGGCCCAGTAGCCGGATGTATCGCCGAAGGTCTCCTGCCAGGCTGAGGCGTCGCCGTTGAGGTTCTCCAGGATGGCGAGCCCGTTGTTGCCGCCGCCGAGTACGTCGAGATCGCCGTCACCGTCCACATCCACGATGGTCGTGTGTCGCGGGTTGTCCAGCACGCCGCCCAGGTCCGTCTCGGTAAAGCCCTGGCTGCTGCTGTGGATCGTGTCGTTGCGCAGCATCACCACGTCGTCGTCGTAGATGGCGGTCGTCACGACGTCGATGTCGCCGTCCCCGTCCAGGTCGTTCGTGGCCGCGCCGGTGGCCCCGTTGAAGTTCCCCTGGATGATCCACTTCGTGAAGCTGCCGCCATCGTTCTCGTACAGGGCGGTCTCGTCGCCGTCGGTCGCGGCGATCACGATGTCCAGGTCGCCGTCCTGGTCCACGTCGCGCGTGTCCAGGTCGCCCGGGTCGTTGATCGCCGCGTCGATCACCGTGCCCGCCCAGGTGCCGCCGACGCCGTCGGTGTTCTCGAACCAGACGAGCTCGTCCCCCGTGTCGACGCCAACCACCGCGTCCAGATCGCCGTCCGCGTCCAGGTCCGCGAGCTGGGTGGCGAGGGCCCCGTTCAGCCCGGTGCCGATGGTGGTCTTCGTCCAGCTCGATCCGTCGCCAGCGGTGTTGGCGTACCACGCGACCTCGTCCGCGTCGTAGCCGGTGCAGAGCACATCGGGCGTGCCGTCCTGGTCGATGTCGCCCACGGACACCCAGTTGGCGCCCAGGAACGCGACGTCGATGGGGTGCGTGACCCAGACGGAGGCGTCCCCGGCGACGTTTTCGTACCAGGTGAGGGTGTTCGCGTTGTCGGAGGCGGCGAGCACGTCCAGATCGCCGTCCTGATCGATGTCCGCAGTGGCGACGTCCCAGGGATCGTCGATCACCTCGATGACGCGCTTGGTCCAGAGCGCAGCGCCGTCGAGGTCGTTGTCGTACCAGACGACCTCGTCGCCGGACACGGCGGTGGCGAGCACGTCCAGGTCGCCGTCGCCGTCGATGTCGGCCAGATCCAGGCCGAAGGCGTAGTCGAGGTTCAGGTCGATGGCGTTCGGGACCCAGGTGGTGCCGTCGCCTGAGCTGTTCTCGTACCAGACCAGGTCGTCTCCGAAGATGCCGGTGACCACGACGTCGTCGTCGCCGTCCCGGTCCAGGTCTCCGGTCAGCGCCGTAGCGGCGCCGTTCAGGAAGAGGTCGATGGGCACGTTGGTGAACGGGATCTCCGTCGCCGTGGCGAGAGAGGGCAGCAGGAAGGCCGTGGCGAGCGGCAGCAGGAGAGTGGCGAAGTTGGAGCGCATGGCGACCACCCTACTCAGGTCGGTATGACAACGGCTATTGCGCGCCTGTGACATGTGGACGTGGCGTGAACCCTTCGTGGAACGTGTCCGCCCCCGGAACATCGCCCGGGCTCCGCGGGTATCTTTGAGTCGAAGGGGTCGCGGGGACGCGGCGCCGAACCGAGGGAACCGGGACCGCGCCCCACCTGTCCCGGAAGCGAGCCGCGCTTCCCAACACGGCCGTCGCTTGCGGAGACCTCATGAGCGGAGCGCTTCGAGCAGCCCTGGTGCTCGCCCTTGCCCTTCTGATCCCCGGTCTGGCGTCGGCCCAGGCCACCCGGGTGTCCGTCGAGTCCCCGATGTTGCCTCTCGCGCGGCCTGGGGCCTGGACTCCGATCCACGTGGACATCGCCGCCACCGAGCCCCTCTCTGGCGAGATCCGCGTGGACTTTGGCAGCAGCGCCGTGCCCGCGGCGGTCCGGTCCTTCGAGGTGGGTCGTGGCTCGGCCAAGCGGGTCTCCGTGCCCGTCGTCATGCCCGCCTGGGTGCGGGAGATCAACGTCACCGTGACCCGTGGACGCGGGCGGATCCTGGCGAAGCAGACCCTGTGGCACAGCGCCTACGCGTCCTCCGCCGACGCCTTCCACGTCGCGCTCATCGGCGAGGATCCGCTGGGTCTGCCGATGCTTCAGGAGATCGCGGGCGCCCCCATCATCGGACACCCCGACTGCACCGAGCCCCGCTCCGTGCGGGTCGAGACGCTGCTCCCGGCCCAGCTCCCGGACACGTGGTTCGGCTGGACCGGCGCGGACCTGGTCGTGTGGCGTCGGCCCGATCCGGCGCAGCTCACCCCCGAGCAGCAGGCCGCCTTGAAGGGGTGGGTGCTGTCGGGGGGGACGCTGGTCGTGGCTCTGGGCGACACGTGGAGATCCTGGGACGGCTCCCCCCTGGGCGCGCTGTCTGGCGCGACCCCGTCCAGCGCGCCACCCACCCAGGCCATCCCCGAGACCCTGGCCTTCTACACCGGTGCGTCCCTGCCGAGCGCTGTCCCGGCGGTGCCCGCGGTGGCGCTGCAGCCGACCACCGCTGTGCCGCGCATGTGGGCCGACGAGCTCCAGGAGGTGCCGGTGCTGGTGGACCACTGGACCGGCGCAGGGCGGGTGGTCACCATGGGCTGGGATCCTGCGGCGGGCGAGCTCAAGGGCCTGCTGGTGCGCGAGGACATGTGGAGGGCGCTCCTGGACCTGCCCTCTCCCGGGGCACGGAGCCGGGTCGCTCTCGCCGGTCCGCCGTTCCTGTCCGGCTCGATCACCGACTGCGGCCCAGGCCGGCAGGACGACACGACCGCCGCCGATCTCCTCGACTCCAGCGAGTACGGCGAGTACCAGGAGGACGAGTACGGCGGGTTCGGGTCCAACGCCCAGACCGTGCGCGCCGAGTGGCGACACGGGCTCCAGGCGGGGCTGTCCGCGTTCGAGCGGGCCAACCCGCTGCCCCTGGGCTTCGTCCTCATCTTCGGCCTCGTGTACCTGCTGCTCATCGGTCCGGTGGACTACCTCGTCCTCAAGAAGCTGCGGCGGCCCATGCTCACCTGGCTCACGTTCCCCGTGATGGCCATCGGGTTCAGCGTGGGGGCGGCGATCCTCATCAGCTTCCGAAAGGCCGGAGACACCGAGATCCGCTGCGTCGAGGTGGTGGACGTGTTCGCCGACCAGGCCACGGCCCGGGGCTCGGGCTGGTGCGCCATGTGGAGCTCGCGTCGGCAGTCCGTGCTCATCGAGCCGGGTCGCGGGGCCGGCGTGGTCCTGCCGGGTGGTTCGGACAACTCGGACGATCCCCTCGGCGCCGGCGCGCAGCACCTGGTGCAGCCCACCCGCGCGTCCCTCGGTTTCCAGGCGGCGCAGTGGGCCGTCAGCAGCTGGCACGACGGCTGGATCGATGCGCTGCAGGGAGGGCTCGTGGCGCGCGCGGGGGATGGCGAGATCGTCGTGTCCAACCGCACGGGCATCGATCTGGACGCGGCGTGGATCGTGTACGGCGGCTCTGCCTGGCCCCTGGGCCCCCTGCCCAGCGGGGGCACCGCCTCGATCCAGGACGAGCCGGAGAGCTGGACGATGCGGCTCCTGGGCGACCCGAGTCCGGGCGATGCGCTCTGGAACCACGCGGCGTGGTGGAACACCTGGGAGCGCCTGGAGGCTCCCTGGGACGAGCACGTCGCGCCGCTGTATGTGTCGGCCCGCGCCCACCCCACGCTGATCGGGCTCGCTCGGGGAGGTGTCGCCCCGCCGCTGCCCGCCGACAACCCCTTCGTCACCTCGGCCCACGCGCTCGTGCGCGCGCCCCTGCTCGACCTGGACCCGGAGGCACTGCCTTGATCCGCACCGCGAACCTCAACAAGAAGTACGGAGACTTCATGGCGTTGCAGGGGGTCTCCCTCAACGTGCGCGAAGGCGACATCTACGGGTTCATCGGGCCCAACGGCGCCGGCAAGACCACCACCATCAAGATCCTGACCACGCTGCTGGAGCCCACGGGGGGCGACGCCACGGTCTGCGGCCTGTCGGTGTGGGACAACAAGGAGCAGATCCGGGGCCTCATCGGCTACATGCCCGACGCCTTCGGCGTGTACCCGGACATGACGGTCACCGAGTACCTGCACTTCTTCGCGGCGGCGTACGGGATCCCCCGCAAGGAGCGCGGCGGCCTCGTGGACGGCCTGCTGGAGCTGACGGACCTGACCTACAAGGAAGACGCGCTCGTGGACTCGCTGAGCAAGGGCATGCAGCAGCGGTTGGGCCTCGCTCGCGCCCTGGTGCACGACCCCCGCGTCCTCATCCTGGACGAGCCCGCGGCGGGCCTCGATCCCCGCGCCCGGGTGGAGCTGCGGGAGATCCTCCGGGAGCTGCAGGCGATGGGAAAGACCATCCTGCTCAGCTCCCACATCCTCAGCGAGCTGCAGGACATCTGCAACCGCATCGGGATCGTCGAGCGGGGCCGGCTCGTGGCGGAGGGCAGCGTGGACGAGATCCTCGATCAGCTGGGGGGAGCGGGCCGGTACTCCCTGCGCACCACCGACGACGAGCGCGCCCAGGCCCTGCTGCAGGCCCACGAGCTGGTCGCCAGCGTCGCCGTGGACGAACAGGCCGCCCTGTCCTTCGAGTTCGTGGACGCCGCGAGCGACGTGGCCCTCATCACCCAGGCCCTGGCCAGCGAGGGCATCGGCCTGCGCCACCTCGCCAAGGCCCGCGTGTCCCTCGAGGACGCGTTCATGAAGCTGACGAAGGGGCTCGTGCAGTAGTGACCAGCGCCTGGGCCGTCGTGGAGCGCGAGGTGCAGCGAGGGGGCCGCCGCTGGCAGACCTTCGCCTGGCGCGTGGCGTTCGCCGGCGTGCTCTTCGCGGCCATCGCGGCCTTCTACGAGGACAACCTGACCTGGCGGGACTGGACCGACCCGGAGGAACTCGCCTGGATCGGACGGCGGCTCTTCCGGTTCTACACCTATGCCCAGTGGTGGATGCTGGGCCTCATCACGCCGATCCTCGTGTCCCAGGGGATCATCGAGGAGCGCAACGCCAAGACCATGGAGCTGCTGACCATCAGCCGGCTCCGCCCGCGCCAGGTGCTGCTGGGCAAGGTGCTGTCGTCGCTGGCCAGCGTGTACGTGCTGATGCTCGCGGGCCTGCCGGTGGTGGCGCTGTGCATGAGCTTCGGCGGCGTGGGGCCCGACGAGCTGGCCAACAGCTTCCTGCACACCGCGGTGGGGGTGTTCGTGCTCGGCTCCCTGTCCGCCTACTTCGGGCTGTTCGCCCGAGGCCCCATCGCGCCCCTGTTGCTGACCTGGAACGGCGCCTTCTGGGCGTGGACCCTGTGCGCCCTGCCCATGGGCGCGGCCGTCGGCAAGGACGAAGGAATCGGCCTGACCTCGGTCGGCTACGCGTTCTTCGAAGCGGACCTGGGCTGGTGGACGCTGGTGCCCGCGGCCGTCTGGATCGGCGTGTCGTTCGTGCTGCTGCGCCTCGCTGAGCAAGTCTTTCGCACCCAGGTGGCCACCAACGACGGCGAGGACGCCGAGGCAGCGCTCCTGTCCGTGGACATCTGGGGGGTCGAGCGGGTCAAGACCGCGGTCGCCGCCACCGTGCTGCTGCTCGTGATCACCTCGCCCGTGCTCGCCCTCGTGCACCTCGCCCCGAGGAGCTGGTTCTGGATCGTGATGCCGATCGGCTACAGCCTGTCCTTCGTGTGGAACGTGGCGGCCATCCTGGCGGCGATGGCGGGCTACTGCCTGGCGGTGCGGGGGGCGGTGCAGTGGCTGGCCCTGCGGAGCCGGCGGACCAGCTGGACCGATGTGCCCGAGGACGTGGAGCAGGACCACGCAGCGCTGCTCGAGACCCTCACCACGACCGTGCCCGTGCTCAACGCGGTCACCCCGCCCGCGGATGCGCCCCGCGCCCGGCGGAGCCTGTCCGGCAAGCGGTTGGGGGCCAGTCCGAGGACCCGGCGCAAGCGCGTGCCGTGGCTCCGGGAGGTGTGGAGCAACCCCGTCGCGTGGCGCGAGACCGTCACCCGCGCCCACGGCTTCGTGACCACCATCGTCGGCAAGGCCTACATCCTGGCGCTCCTGGGGGGGCTGGCGATCTGGAGCGTCGACGACCTGCGGGCCGAGTTCGACTCCGAGGCGCTGATGGCGCTGACCGCTGGCGGATTCCTGCTCTGTTGCCTGCTCACGCTGATGACGGCTACCTCCTCGATGGTCGGGGAGCAGCGTCGCGGCACGCTGGCCCTGCTGTGCGCGACCCCCATGTCCGGGGCGCGGATCCTGCGGGGCAAGCTCCTGGGCGTGCTCGCGTTCGTGGGCCCCCCGTTCGCCGTCAGCTCGATCCTGCTGCTGCTGGCCACACCCTGGTTCGGCAGGGCTGCCCGGCGCAGCTGGTGGAGCGACTACAGCGACCTGCCCTCCACCGACGTGCTCGTCCTGCGCTGGATGGGCGTCACGTTCATCGCCGGGGCGGCGGTGCTGGTCATCGCGGCGGGCTGCATGTGGGTGGCGGTGCGGGCGCGCACGGCGAGCAAGGCGTGGATGGTCAACCTGCTCTGGGTCGCGGTGATCGCGGTGGCGCCGCTCCTGGTGCTGATCCTCGGGGAGGGCAACGACCTCGCCGAAGCGGTGGTGGCCTGGATCAACCCGGTCCTGGACGAGGCGTTCTGGAACCAGGACCTGATCCCCAACCGGGCGTTGGTGTCCGCGCTGGCCTGGGGGGGCATCGCCGTGGCCGTGCTCACCCACACCGCGACCACCCTGCGTCGCGTGGCGGCCCGATGAAGCCGTCGCACATGGCGGTGGCGGAGCGGGAGCTGCTCCGGCTGGGTCGGCGGTGGCAGACCATGGCCGCCCGCACGGCGTTCGGGTTCCTGCTCTTCCTCCTGGTGGCCGGGGTGTACGCCGCGCAGATGGCATCGAAGGACACGTTCGACGTCACCTCCCTGCAGGAGGTCGGCAGGGCCCTGTTCATGGTCTGGGCCTGGACGCAGTTCCTGGTGGTCCTGGCGATGACGCCCCTGCTGGTGGGCCAGGCGATCATCGACGAGAAGGACGAACAGACCCTGGAGCTGCTGGCCATCACCCGCTTGAACCCCACCCAGATCCTGTGGGGCAAGCTGGTCAGCCGGCTGATCGGCGTGGAGGCGATCATGCTCGCGGGGCTGCCCGTGCTCGCCCTCGTGCTGGGTTTTGGCGGCGTCTCCCCCCTGGAGATGTTCGGAGCCTTCGCCCAGGCCAACGTGGCGATGCTGGTGTGCGGCGCGGTGGCCACGTTCTGCGGGCTGTACGCCCGGAGCCCGGTGATCGTCGCCCTGCAGACCTGGGGGTGGCTCTTCGTGGGCTGGATCGTGGTGGGGACCGTGACCGCAGGGATCTTCGCGGGAGCGAGCATGGGGTGGCTCAGCATCAACCCCCTGGCCGCCATGGTGGCCCTGGTCGCGGGCCAGCAGATGGGCTTCCTCCGGCTCGTCGCGCCCATGCTGGTCTGGACGGTGGTGGCGTTCGCCGTGATGAAGGTGGCCGCGGTCTGCTTCACCACCCTCGCCCTGGGCAACGCCGACCCCGACTCCGCCGACGCCGACCTGTCCGCGGGCTTTTGGAGCCTGGACAAGCTCGTCAAGCGCATGTGGCCCCTCGGCGGCCTGTGCTTCCTGCTGACGCCGCTGGTCTTCGCCCGTGGGCTGCTGGCGATGATCATCCCCGTCCTGCCGGATATCTTCGCGTACGCCTGGCTCGCCGCGACCTACTCCGTGGGCGGCGTGGGCTACCTGCTGCTCCTGCGGCGGCAGACGCTCAAGCAGAACCGGAAGAAGAAGGAGAAGGCCGGCGGCCGGCAGGTGGGTTGGAAGGAGCTCGCTGACCACTACGACCACCTGCCCGCGGACGAATCGGGTGCGTGGCAGGCGGTGCAAGGGGCGGGCGAGCAGCGCGAACACCACGTCGCCGCCGCCCTCGCCGGGACGCGCCGCCGCCGGAGCCGCCTGTCGCCGTTCAACCGGCGGGTCTGGGACGATCCCGTGGCCTGGCGCGAGTCCGTGACCAACGCCCACGGGCAGCTGCGGCGCTCGCTCGCCGCCTTCTACATCCTGACGGCGGTCGTCTTCGTCCTGCTCCTGCTGACCGGGGTGTTCGGAGACGACGAGGTGGCGCTGGCCTTCGGCGGCGCCATGCTCACCTTCGCGCCCCCGCTGGTGCTCCTGCTGGCCACGTCCTCCATCGTCGGCGAGCGCCGGGCCGGATCCCTGGAGCTGCTGTGCGCGACGCCGCTGGGGGCCGGCAAGATCCTGCGGGGCAAGCTCCTGGCCGTGGGTTACTACATGGGGCCGGCGCTGGCCCTGGGCGCGTTGCTGGTGCTCGCGGGCTCGACCGAGCTCGTGATCCGCGAGGGGCCCCTGCTGCTGCTGGGCGGGCTGGCGTGGTACTTCGCGGTGCTCCTGGCCGCGGCCATCGGTGCGATGTGGCGGGCGCTGGCGGTCAAGCAGCCGGCCCAGGCCTGGGTCGTCAACATCATCACCCCCGTCCTGCTCTTGTGGCTGGTGAGCGCGGTGTCGATGTTCGTGGACCAGGAGGCCGAGGCGCTGGCGTGGGCGTGGGGTGTGGTGGTGCCGTTCGCGCTGGACGCGGTCTCCGACAGGCACATCGGCATCTACACCCTGGTGTCCACGGGATTCTGGCTGCTGGTCTCGGCGGTCGTGTTCCAACGGGCCGCGCTGCTGATGCGCCGCCACGCCGCGGCCATGTAGCGCGTGGCTCGGCCCTCGCCCTCGGCCCTGTTCCTCGTCCGCGAGCTCACCCGGGCGGCCCGTCGGCGGGGCACCTGGCTCGCGCGCATGGCGGTCACCGCGGGGCTCCTGGGGCTGCTGGCCTTCTGGTTCGCCCAGGTCAGCTTCCGCGGTCAGGTGTCGCCGGAGGGGCAGCAGATCCTCGGGCAGGGCATCGCTGCCTGGTCCGGGACCCTGGCCTGGCTCTTCCTCGCCCTGGCCCTGCCGCTGTCCATCGCCTCCGCCGTACAGGAGGAGTCCGAGCGGGGGCGCGGCGATCTGCTGACCCTGGCCGGGGTGCCGCCCTCCGCCGTGCGGATCGGCGCCGCGTCCGCGCGGTCCATGACCTCCGTGCTGGTGTTGCTGGCGCTGCTGCCGGCGGTGGCGCTCGCGGCCAGCTTCGGCGGGGTGGATCCGTTCAACGACGGCCTCACCATCGGGCTGCTCCTGGTCTGCTTGACCGTCGAGGTGGCGCTGCTGTCCGCGTGGCTGGCGAGCGAGGCGAAGGGGCCGATGCCCGTGGCGGTCCTGGTCTGGCTCTGGCTCTGGGGCGTGTCCGTGGCGGCGCCGCTCCTGCTGGACGGGACCAGGCTTCCCTCCAACGTATGCGCCCTGCTCAACGGGCCCGCCTGGGTGCTGACCCTGTACAGCGCACACTGGGCAAACCTGGGGCCGGGGGCGGGGTGGGGGCTCCCGATCCTGGTCGTGCACGGCCCGATCATCGGGGTGATCGCCCTCGGCCTGCGCCACGGGCCGCTGCGCATGCTGTTCCCAGCGCTGCTGTACGGCCTGATCTGGGCGATCTACTTCGTTCCCGTGGGCGCACCGGCGATCTGGGCGCTGGGCGCGTGGGCGGCCGCGGGGTCGGCCCTGTTCTTCGCGCCGTCGGTCCTGATCCTGCGCTGGTGGTCGAGCCGGGGAGCGGCCAAGGCGAGCGCGCGGATCGCGCCGGGGGCCGCGCACCGCTGGACGGACCACATCTGGGACGATCCGGTGGCCTGGAGGGAGACGGCCACCAACGCCTACGGCGTGGTGAACCGGATCATCGGCCGGGCGTACATCGGCGCCGGCGTCATCGCGCTGTTGACGCTGGTCCTCGCCCTCGCGAGGGGCTCGGACCTGAGCCGCATCTACTACGCCATGGGTGTCCTGGGCCTGGGCACGGCGGTGGTGGTGACGATGCTCGCGTCCACCGCGTCGATCCTGGAGGAGCGGCGCTCGGACGCGTTGGAGCTGCTGCTGCTCAGCGGAATGGGACCGGCGGGGGTGCTGCGGGGCAAGCTGCGGGCGGCGCTGGTCCTGGCGGGACCCGGGGCCTGCCTGGCGATCCTGGGCCTTCCCGCCTATCTGGGTGGGGCGGGCCAGCGCGCCCTGAGGAACTGGGACGGCATCGACCTGCTCTGGCTCCCGGTGACCTACCTGCTGTGGGTGCCGGCCCTGCTCATCGGACTTGGTGGCCTCATGCGGGCCCTGAGCCTGGGCGCCCGCACGGTGACCGCGGCGTGGATGCGGGTGGCTGGGGTGACCACGGTGACGGTGCTGCTGCCCTGGCTGATCCAGCAAGGGCGCCGGCGCTCGTACTCGCGGGAGGTGCGGCGATTCTTCGACCTGGGCGAGCTGCTCCTGCCGTTCCGGGCGGACGCGCCGATGCTGGCGCGCTGCGTGTCCGCGGGGCTGTGGTTCGCCGTGGCGGTGATCACGATCCGGATCGTCAGGCGCCGGCTGGACCGGGGGGACTGGCCGCGCGGCGCGTGAGGAGGGGGAGGATCAGTCGCAGAAGTACAGGGTGTCGAAGCTGATGAACTCGCCGCCCACCACCGGCGAATAGATCACGAGTTCCTCGAAGGCGACGTTCTCGAACGACCACAGCCCCCGGAAGTTCCACGTGAAATCCGGGCTGTCGGTGCCGAACACGCTCGCGATGCCTCCCAGGTTGATGCCGTCCCAGAAGATGTCCGCGCTGTACTGCGATCCCAGGTTCGGCGAGGGGCCCACGATGGCCCAGTACACCATCGTCTGGGGGCTGTCGAAGCGCAGGCTCACCCCGTCCACCTCGGTGGTGGAGCGCGCGAACAGGTCGCCCTCGTAGGGGCCCGTCTCGGGCGCGTTCAGGCGGTACTCGTAGTCGATGGCGCCGTCGGCCCCGCCGCGCAGCTCGAAGCCCGGATACGCAGTTCCGCCCACCACGGCCCCGTTGCTGCCCCCCTCGAAGTCCACGTAGGCCACCGACCGGCCGTGGGCGGCGCACTCCTGATCCATCAGCAGGAGCATGTTCTCTTCCAGGTCCAGCACCGGGGCGAGCAGCGGCTTGTTGTCGCCCTGG
>CALAGR010000481.1 GCA_937891735.1 uncultured Pseudomonadota bacterium
GCCGAATTCCAGTGCCGGCTCGGCGGCAAGCGCCGCTGCCGCGGCGTCTGCGACCGCGCACCCGCTGCTGGCCGAAGACGTGCTCACCGAGCTGGCGGACGCGGAGGCGCTGGAGGCGGCCGCTGCGGCGGCCGACGCCTCGGAGCTCGCGGTGGACTCGGCCGCCGTCGCCGCCGATGCCGATGCCGACGCCGACGCCTCGGCGGACACGGCCTCCGTGACCGCGGCGTCGATGCTGGCCTGCGCCGCAGCCAGGGCCGTGACGCGCTCCTCGGTCCGGATCCGGGCCTCCTCGGCCGCGGTGCGGAAGCGGAACGCCTGCTCCTGATCGCGGTCCACGTCGTGCCGCCACAGCGTCATCGTCGCGTGGTCGAGGTCAAAGGCCGGGCGGCGCAGGAGGTGGTCTTCGACCTCCCCGAAGGCGAAGGCTCCGCCCCCATCCCATCCGCTGTCGCCGTACGTGGCCTCGTCGAGGGGCTCGCGGGTCAGCAGGAAGCGCCCCCAGGCCTCGGTGCGCGGGCTCGGCCAGACGTCGTCGAGCCGGACCGGGGTGGTCGTGCCCGCCGGCGCGTCGACCTGCCGGTTGATGACCTGCCACTCCCGCGCCTTGTCGGCCTCGTCGGCCCAGCGGCCGTCCCCGTTCAGGTCCAGCAGGACGTTGAGGAAGCGGGGGCCCGCGGGCGCGTCGGCGGCCACGGAGACGAGCACGTCGAGGCCTACGCGGCCGCCGTCGAGCACCACCAGAGCGAGCCCGTCATCGCCCAGATCGTCGTCCGTCATGTTGGCGGTCCCGTCGGGATCGGCCGGATCCAGCACCCCGCGCTCGGCGGACGCAGCGCTACCGAGCCACTCGCCCGTGGAGTCCAAGGCGTGGGCGCCGGGGCGCGGCGAGTTGGCCGTGGTGAAGGCGGACGGGAACGCGCCGACCAGGGCCACGTCCTCCGCCGTCGGGGTGTAGCGGGTCGGGAAGCCGTCCGGTGCGTCCCCGAACTCCGCCAGGGGGATGGTTCCGGGCGGCACCTCGGTGGGCGCGCAGTCGGTGTTTCCAAGGAGGAGAAGGGGGCACGCAAGGGCCAGGAGTCGAATTGAGTCGGTGGGCATGTCGGGTCTCCGGTTGGGGGTGTGACGCCTCCAGAGAGAGCAACCGGCGTGCCAACCGGGCAAGTGCCCGAAATCATGGATGTCTCGTCGGGGCCGAAACGCCCTGTTCCGCTCGGGGAGGCCCGGTGTTACAGGCCGGGGGCGGTGTGGACCTGGGGCCATCCTTCGACTCTCAGATTTGTGGAATAGAAGAAATCTCGATAGATTTGCCATCTTTGACAAATCTGAGAGTGCGCGTTGTACTCAGCCGCATGTGCGGCTCTCCGGCCCAGGCCCACGGAAGACCCATGTCCCAGCCCCAGATCATCCCCCGCCCCACGAACCCGTTCTGGCAGCAGGGGCCCGATGGAGCGATCCGAGGCGGTCTTCGGAACGCGGTGCCCGCCCGCGCCTTCATCCGCACCGCCGAGGACCGTCGCTCCGCCGAGGAGGCCATCACACAGCTGAACCGGCACCTCGTTCGGGATCTGCGGGAGATGGAGGACAACGGCGTCCCTGAGGAGATGCTCACCCGGATCGAGGCGATGTACCTGGAGCGGCTGGCCGAGGTGCAGGCCCAGCTGGCAGCGTGGGATCAGCTGAAGAAGGGCGAGTTCGCCCAGCAGCTGCCGCTGTCGGAGCTGCGCGCGGGGCTGGTGCGCCTGCGGATCGCGCGCGGGCTCACCCAGCGCCAGCTGGCCCGGGCCCTCGGGGTGGCGGACAGCACGGTCAGCCGCGACGAGCAGAGCCTGTACGAAGGGCTCACGTTCAAGAAGGCGAACAGGATCCTGGAGGCCCTCGGGGTCACCGCGACGGTGACGCTCACGCTGCCCTGAAGCCTGTTCAGAAGTGGATCACCCGGCCGCCAGCGTCCAGGGCGGCCTCGCGCAGCACCTCGCTGAGCGACGGGTGCGGGTGGCAGGTGCGCGCGATGTCCTCGGCGGTGGCGCCGAACTCCATGGCCAGCGCGACCTCGCCCATCAGCTCACCGACGTAGGGGCCGATCATGTGCACTCCGAGCACGCGGTCGGTGCGGGCGTCGGCCAGGATCTTCACGAACCCCTGGGTGGACTCCAGGGCCTTGGCGCGGCCGTTGGCCTGGAAGGGGAAGCGGCCGACGGTGTAGGCGACGCCGGCCTCCTTCAGCTCCGCCTCGGTCTTGCCGATCCAGGCGATCTCGGGGGCGGTGTAGACCACGCTGGGGATGACGTCGTAGTTGACGTGCCCCGACTTGCCCGCGATGAGCTCGGCGACGGCGACGCCCTCGTCTTCGGCCTTGTGGGCGAGCATGGGTCCGCGCACCACGTCGCCGATGGCGAAGATGTCGGGCACCGTGGTCTGGAAGTGATCGTCGATGATCACGCGCCCCCGCGAGTCGAGCTTCACTCCCGCGGCCTCGGCGTTGAGGCCGTCGGTGTTGGGGCGGCGTCCGACGGACACGAGGACCTTGTCCACCACCATGGACTCCACGGCGTCGCCGTTGCGGGCCTTGAAGGTGACGCGCACGCCCTCGTCGATGACCTCGGTGCCCTGCACGGCCACGCCAAGCCGGAGCTCCAGCTTGAGCTTGCGGAACGCGCGCTGCGCTTCGGCGATCACGTCCTCGTCGGCGAACGCGAGGGGCCTGTCCATGTACTCGAAGACGGTGACCTTGCTCCCCAGCCGGCGCCACACGGAGCCCATCTCCAGGCCGATCACGCCCGCCCCGATGACCCCGAGGTGTCCGGGCACCGAGTCCAGGGACAGGGCCTCGGTGGAGCCGAACACGTGCACGCCGTCCAGCTCGACGCCGGGGATGCTGGACACCTCGGAGCCGGTGGCGATGACGATGCTGGTCCCCTGCAGGATCCTGGTGGTGCCGTCGCTCGCGGTGACCTTGACGCGTCCGGGACCCTCGATGCTGCCCAGGCCCTGGATGCCGTCGACGCCGTTCTTGTCGAACAAGCCGCCGACCCCGCGGGTGAGGGCGGTGACGATCTTGTCCTTGCGCTTCATCATCCGGCCGAGGTCGAAGGTGGGATCGACGTCGATGCCGTGCTTCTTGAACTCGGTCTTCGCCTGGTGGAAGAGCTCGCTGCTCTCGAGCAGGGCCTTGGAGGGGATGCAGCCGACGTTCAGGCAGGTGCCTCCGTAGGAAGGCCAGCGTTCCACCACGGCGGTCTTGAGGCCGAGCTGGGCACAGCGGATGGCGCAGACGTAGCCACCGGGGCCGCTGCCGATGATGACGACGTCGTAGGTGCTTTCCGACACGTCAGACCTCCAGGAGGAGCCGGGCCGGGTCCTCGATGAGCTGCTTGATGCGGACCAGGAAGCGGACCGCCTGGGCGCCGTCGATGATGCGGTGGTCGTAGCTGAGCGCCAGGTACATGATCGGGCGCACCTCGATGGCGTCTTCCACGACCCACGGACGCTTGACGATGTTGTGCATCCCGAGGATCGCGCTCTGGGGGGCGTTGATGATCGGCGTGCTCAGCATGGAGCCGAAGGTGCCGCCGTTGGTCACGGTGAAGGTGCCACCGGAGAGCTGCTCGAGGGTCAGGGCCCCGTCGCGGGCGGCCTTGGCGAGCTCGCCGATGCGCTTCTCGATGTCTGCGAAGCCGAGCCGGTCCGCGTCGCGAACCACCGGGACGACGAGGCCGCGCTCGGAGCTCACCGCCACGCCGATGTCGTAGTAGTCGTTGTAGACGATGTCCGTGCCGTCGATGAACCCGTTGACGGCGGGGAAGTCCTTGAGCGCTTCGACGCACGCCTTGATGAAGAAGCCCATGAAGCCGAGCTTGACCCCGTGCTTGTCGGCGAACGTCTCCTTGTACTTCGCGCGCAGGGCGAGCAGCGGCGCCATGTCGACCTCGTTGAAGGTCGTCAGGATCGCGGCGGTGTTCTGGACCTCCTTGAGGCGCTCGGCGATGCGGCGCCGCAGTCGCGTCATCGGCACGCGCCGGACGCTGCGGCCCGATCCCGTCGCCACCTGGGAGGTCGGCTCGACCGTGGGGATCATCGAGATGGTGCCGCCGGACGTCGGCGACGCCAGGTGGTCGATCACGTCGCCCTTGAGGATCTGGCCCCGACGGCCGGTGCCGGTGACGGCGGCGGGGTCCACGCCCTCTTCGGCCAGCACCCGGCGGGTGGCCGGCGGCAGCGGCGGCGGCGCAGGTTCTGTCGCCACGGGGGCGGTCGCGGCGGGGCTGGCGGAGTCGTCGATGCGGGCCACGACGGCGCCCACCGCCACGTCCGCGCCATCGCCGGTGAGGATCTCCGTGATCACACCGGCGGTGGGGGAGGGGACGTCGGTGGTGATCTTGTCGGTCTCCAACTCGAAGAGGGGCTGATCAACGGCGATGGAGTCGCCTACCTGGACGTACCAGGTGCTGATCGTGCCCTCCGTGATGGACTCACCGATCTCGGGAATGACGATGTCGAATGGCATGGGGGGAACCTACTCCAGGGTGATGGCCTGCTCCACCAGGGCGTGCTGCTCGCTCTTGTGCACCTTCTTGCTGCCCGTGGCGGGGCTGGCGGCGCGCTTCCGGCCGACGTAGCGGACCGGCAGGGAGGTCAGCTCCAGCAGCTCTTCAAACATGTGCGTCCAGGCGCCGGCGTTGCGCGGCTCCTCCTGGCACCAGATGACCTCGGTGGCGCTCGGATAGAGCGCCAGCACCTCGGTGATCGCCTCCACCGGGGTCGGATAGAGCAGCTCCACGCGCACCAGCGCCACCTGCCGCTCACCGACAGCTTCGACGGCCTCCAGCAGGTCGTAGTAGACCTTGCCGCTGCACAGGACGACCCGCAGGACGCCGGCCCGGTGCAGGTCCCGGTCGTCGTCGATCACCGGGTGGAACCAGCCCTCGGTCAAGTCCTTCAACGTGCTGGTCGCGCGGGGGTGGCGCAGCAGCGACTTCGGCGTCATCACCACCATCGGCTTGCGGTAGTTGCGCATGAGCTGGCCGCGCAGGGCGTGAAAGATCTGGGCTGGCGTGGTCAGGTTCATCACCCGCCAGTTGTCGTCGCCCGACAGCTGCAGGAACCGCTCGAGCCGCGCCGAGCTGTGCTCCGGACCCTGTCCCTCGTAGCCGTGGGGCAGCAGCATCACCAGGCCCGAGCAGCGGTTCCACTTCGCCTCGGAGCTGCACACGAACTGGTCGATCAGCACCTGCGCGCCGTTGGCGAAGTCGCCGAACTGGGCCTCCCAGATGACCAGGGCGTCCGGACGCACGATGGAGTAGCCGTAGTCGAAGCCGAGGCACGCGGCCTCGCTCAGGGGGCTGTCGATGACCTCGAAGGTCGCCTGCTTGGCGTTGAGGTGCTGAAGAGGCACGTACTCGCTGCCATCGAGCTGGTTGTGCACGACGGCGTGTCGGTGGGCGAAGGTGCCGCGTCCCGCGTCCTGGCCCGACAGGCGGACGGGATACCCCTCCCGCAGGAGCGAGGCGTAGGCCAGGCTCTCGCCCATGCCCCAGTCCAACGGCCGGTCCCCGGCGGCCATGGCCGCGCGCTGATCGAAGATCCGCCGGATCTTGCGGTGCGCGTTCGCCGACTTGGGGATGTGCGCCAGCGCCGCCCCCAGCGTGTGCGCCTGTTCCATCGTGATGCGGGTGGGGCGGTCCAAGGCGGCGGGGTTGAAGCTCTGGGTGAGGCCCTGCCAGAGGCCGGCAAGCCGGTCCTCCGCCTCTTCGTTGTCTGAGCGCGCCTCCTCCAGGGCCTCCTCGAGGGCGGCCCGGGTGCGCTCGTCGAAGGCAGCGAGGTCGTCGTTGGTCAGGACTCCCTGGGCGATGGCGGCGGCGGTGAAGGTCTGCAGGGGCGTGCGCCGCTTCTTGATGGCCTGCACCATCAGCGGGTTCGTGAACGCCGGCTCGTCGCCCTCGTTGTGGCCGTACTTGCGGTAGCACCACAGGTCGATGAAGACGTCCTCCTGGAACGTCTGGCGGTACTCCCCAGCGAGCCGCGCGGCGAACGCGACGGCGCCCAGGTCGTCGCTGTTCACGTGCAGGACGGGGGGCAGCACGACCTTGGCGACGTCGGTGCAGTGTTCGCCGGATCGGGACGCGCCCGGGGGGGTCGTGAAGCCGATCTGGTTGTTGATGACGATGTGCACGCTGCCGCCGGTGCAGTAGCCGTCCAACCGGCCGAGGTTGATCGTCTCGATGGCGACGCCCTGGCCGGCGATGGCCGCGTCGCCGTGGATGATGATCGGCAGGCAGCTGGTCCGTGCGAGGTCGCCGTGGTGATCCTGCTTCGCTCGGATCTGGCCCTCGACGACGGGGGCCACGAACTCCAGGTGGCTCGGGTTGAAAGCCAGGGCCAGGTGCATGCGTCGGCCGCTGGCGGTCAGCACGTCCGAGCTGAAGCCCATGTGGTACTTCACGTCGCCGCTGATGTACTCCTCGGCGGATCCCTTGTCCTCGAACTCCTCGAAGATGTCCTTGGTGCTCTTGCCCAGGATGTTGGCGAGGATGTTCAGCCGGCCGCGATGGGCCATGCCGATGACGGCCTCCTTGCAGCCGAGCTCCGCCGCGGTGTCGATCAGCAGATCCAGCAGCGGGATGACGGCTTCGCCCCCCTCCACCGAGAAGCGCTTCACCCCCAGGTACTTGGTGTGGATGAAGGTCTCGAGGTGGTCCGCGCCCCCCATCTTCTCGAGCACCCGCAAGGCGGTGGAGCGGTCCAGGTTGACCGAGCTCTCGGCCTCCTCCACGCGGCGCTCGAGCCAGCGGCGCCGCTGGGGATCGCGGATGTAGGTGTACTCGATGGCGACGGTGCGGCAATAGGTGCGCTCGCACCGGTCGATGACCTCCTGCAGCGTTTGGTAGGTCGGCCCGGCGAGGCGCCCGACGTGGAAGCTGGTGGCCAGGTCCTCCTCGTCCAACCCGTGGTAGGCCAGGGCGAGCTGCGGGAGCTTCTGGCGGGGGCGCAGGCCCAGGGGGTCGAGGTCGGCTGCGAGGTGGCCGATCCGGCGGTAGTTGCTGATGAGCTGCAAGACCGCGGCGTTCTTGCGGGTGTGCTCGGACTGGGCCGCGGTGGCGGCGGCGAGGGGGCCTCCGAAGATGGAACGACGGTTCGGGGCGGGTCCGACGACGTCGCTGCGCGCGCTCACCGTGGCGGGGCTCCCGAGCCGGTCGAAGATCGTGCGCCAGCTCTGGGGGACCGTCCGCGGGGATTCGATCCAGTCCGCGTACAGGTCCTCGATGTAGCCGCGGTTCTCGCCGGTGAGCCCGCTCAGCAGCTCATCGAGAGCCTCGGGGGCCAGGTCGTTCCGGTGCGTCTCGGTCATTGGTTCCCCTGGCGTGCGGGCGAATCATTGTCTACGGGAGGGCGAGCAACAAGGCCCGCGCTGACTGCTACCCTCCGACGCCCCGAGAGGAGCGCCAATGATCCCGTCCATCGACCGCGTGACCACGATGTTCACGGCCACCCAGCTTCAGGAGCGCATCGCGGCGCTGGGCGCCCAGATCTCCCGCGACTACGCAGGCAAGGACCTGACCCTGGTGGGGATCTTGAAGGGCTCGGTCCCCTTCCTCGCCGACCTGATGAAGCACCTGACTGTCCCGACGCAGATCGACTTCCTCGAGATCTCCAGCTACGGCGGCGGCATGAGCAGCACCGGCATGGTCCGGCTGGTCAAGGACCTGTCCCACCCCATCTCGGGCAAGGACGTGCTGATCGTCGAGGACATCGTCGACACCGGCCTGACGCTGCGCTACCTGCTCGAGATGTTCGCCTCGCGGGAGCCGGCGAGCCTGGGGATCGCGGCGCTCCTGGACAAGCCCGGGGGGCGGGTCGAGGGCGCCGATGTGCGCATCGACTACCTGGGCTTCTCGATCCCCAACGAGTTCGTGGTCGGGTTCGGCCTCGACCTCGCCGGCTACTTCCGCAACCTGCCCTACGTCGGTGTCTACGATCCGCCCTCGGACGAGTCGGCGACGCCCGAGGCGTCCAATGTCCCAGCCTGACCGCACCGCAGTCCAGACCCCCGATGCCCCCGCCGCCATCGGGCCCTACTCCCAGGCCGTCGTGGCGGGCGGGTTCGTGTTCACGGCGGGGCAGATCGCGCTGAACCCGGCCGGAGAGCTGGTGGGCGACGGCGACATCACGGCCGAGACGACGCAGGTGCTGACCAACCTGACGGCGGTGCTGCAGGCCGCGGGCGCGGGGCTCGACACGGTCGTCAAGACCACGGTGTTCCTCCAGGACATGGCGGACTTCGCGGCCATGAACGCGGTGTACGCGCAGTTCTTCTCGGCGCCCTACCCCGGGCGCAGCGCGGTGCAGGCCGCGGCGCTCCCCAAGGGTGTGCGGGTCGAGATCGAGGCCATCGCCCGCGTGCGCTGACATCCGGGGCGGTTAGCATGCCGCCATGTCGATCCGCGCCCTGTCCGCCTCCCTGACCCTGGTCCTGCTGATCCTGCCGGGAGCCGCCGCCGCCGAGCTGCCGGCGCCCGCCTCGTTCGTGCGGGCCGACAACTGGGTGAGCCGCCTGACCCCTGCCGAGCAGGCCCAGCTGGTCAACATCCCGGCCCCGGAGGGCTCGATCAGCGGACCGGACCTGCCCGACGTGCCGCCCTACGAGCCCCAGGACGACGACGCGGTGGGCATCGCGGCGTTCTCTTGGCGCGACCATGAAGGTGCGGATTGGCTGATGCCGGTGCGCAACCAGCGGCAGTGCGGCTCCTGCGCGGCGTTCGGCATCACGGCGATGCTCGAGATGCGGGTCAGGCAGGACCTGAACGAGCCGAACCTGCGCATCGACCTGTCCGACTCGCAGTGCCTGACCTGCGCGGGCGGCGACTGTGTGGACGGGATCACGCTGCCCCAGGGGATCAGCGTGATGGAGATCGAGGGGCTGGTGACCGAGGAGTGCGGCCCCTACGCCGAAGAGGGCAACGAGGTGATCCTGACGGCCTGCGACGACGTGTGCACCGGCGGCGACCGGGGGCGGGCGTACCTGCGGGGCGTGCGGCTGCTCGACTTCTCCGAGCTGCCCGAGCTCACCGACCAGATCGCGCTGATGAAGAAGGCGCTGCTGGAGTCGCCGCTGCTGGTGCGGATCGCGGTGTGGTCGGACCTGTTCAGCTACGGCGGAGGGGTGTACGTCAACGCCAGCGACGACGAGGACGAGATCGTGGGCTACCACGCCCTCCTGCTGGTGGGTTGGGACGACGCCGCGCAGGCCTGGCTCGTCCGCAACTCCTGGGGCAGCGGCTGGGGCAACGACGGCTACCTGTGGCTGGGCTACGGCGCCTCGGACAGCAACCGGCAGGTCTACACCGCGGTGGGCTCGGACGCGTCCACCCTGTACGACATCGACGGCGACGGGCTGGTGGGGGTGGACGACGGGGGACCCGACTGCGACGACTTCAACCCCGACGTCTTCCCGGGCGCCGACGAGCGGATCGGCGACGGGATCGACTCGGACTGCGACGGGCTGGACCCGGCCCCCGAGCCGGTGATCGAGGAGGACACCGGGTGCTCCCAGAGCGGCGCGTCGCCGACATGGCTCGCGATCCTGGCGCTGTTGGGGGTAGGGCTCATCTACACTCCGCGGCCGTGAACTCCCCCGCTCCCAATCCGTCCGACGATC
This sequence comes from uncultured Pseudomonadota bacterium, assembly GCA_937891735.1. Taxonomy (GTDB): domain Bacteria; phylum Myxococcota_A; class UBA796; order UBA9615; family UBA9615; genus JAGSHC01. The sequence goes on from CALAGR010000481.1 coordinate 9,656, forward strand.
CGTCCACCCGCTGGGACCTCACCAGCCTCTATCCGACCCCCGACGACCCGAAGCGGGCCGCGGATCGCGACGAGGCGCTGACCCGGACCGAGGCCTTCGCCAGCCGGTATCGGGGTGAGGTCGCGGGGCTCGACGGGACCGGGCTGCGGGAGGCGCTGGACGAGCTGGCGGCCATTCGCGCCCTGGTGGTGCGGCTCGTGCGGTACGCCAGCCTGCGGTACTCGGTGGACTCCGCGGACGGCACGCTGCGCGCCGAGCACGCCGCCGCGCAGGCCCTGGTCTCCACGATGAACCAGGGCCTGGCGTTCCTGGGGGTGGAGCTGTCGGCGCTGAGCGCTGAGCACTTCGCGGGGCTGGATGGAGGCGACGCGCTGACCGATCTGCAGTGGTGGATCGACCAGGAGCTGATGTTCGCGCCGTTCACCCTGAGCGAAGACGCGGAGCGCACGATCGCCCGCAAGGACACCACCGCGAAGCAGGCGTGGGTGGACCTGTACATGCAGATCTCGTCCTCGCTGACCTTCCCGTTCGAGGTGGACGGCGAGGTCACCGAGCTCACGCGGTCCGAGGTGGCGTCCCTGCGCCTGTCGCCGGACCGGGACGTGCGGCGGCGCGCGATGGCCTCCCTCGTCGACACGTTCGCCGGCTCGTCGCAGGTCCTGGCGTTCTCGTTCAACACGCTGTTCGAGGATCACCGCTCGGAGATGGCGGAGCGGGGCTACCCGGACGTGCTGCACTACACGGTGCTCCGGGACGGGCTCACCCCCGAGATCGTGCGCGCCCTGATCGACACCACGACCGCCCAGTTCCCGGCCATCAGCCACCGCTGGCACGCGATCCGCAAGCGGGTCCTGGGCATCGAGGACTACGGCTTCGAGGACACGTACCACTCCATCTTCGGAGAGGAGCGCGCGTGCTCCTGGCCCGAGGCCCGCAAGATGGTCCCCGAGGCGTTCGCGGCGTTCGATGCGTCCGCCGGGGAGTGGGCCCGCAAGGCCCTCGACGACCGTTGGGTGGACGTGTTTCCCCGGCCCGGGAAGCGCGCGGGGGCCTTCTGCAGCTCGGCGGTGGCGCCCGATCACTCGTTCGTCATGCTCAACCACGCCGACAAGCTGGACGACGCCTTCACCCTCGCCCACGAGTTCGGCCACGCGTACCACTTCACCCTCGCCCAGAAGCAGCACCCGCTCAACTTCCACTGCGGCACGCCGCTGGCCGAGACCGCGTCCATCTTCGCTGAGCTGTGGCTGCACGAGCACCTCATGGCGAGCGGCGACGCGACGCTCAAGAAGCAGCTGCTGGCCCGGCAGATCGACGACGCCATGGGCAGCGCGATCCGCCAGATCACCTACGTCAACTTCGAGCTGAAGGCTCACGCCCGCCGCGCCGAGGGTGTGGCCACGGCCGAGGAGTACTCCGCCATCTGGCTCGAGGAGCTGGCCCTGACCCTGGGGCCGGACGTGCGCCTGGACCCGGACCGCGACGGCTGGTGGTGGATCATGGTCCCGCACTTCATCTTCGCCCGGTTCTACTGCTACGCGTACGCCTTCGGGAAGCTCCTGACGCTGGCCCTGTTCGGGCTGTGGCGGGAGCGCGGCGATGCGTTCGTGGCCCAGTACCAGGAGCTGCTCAGCTCCGGGGGCAGCCGCCCGCCGGCCGAGCTGGTCGCCGCGCTGGGGCTGGATCTGGCGGACCCGCAGTTCTGGCAGCGCGGACTCGACGTGCTCTCGGGGTACATGGATCAGCTCGAGGAACTGCTCGACTGAACCGCGGTTCAGTGGGGCTGGTAGGCTCCTGCCCGATGGCCGACTTTCTCCTCGATGTGTCCTCCCACGTCGCCACCTTGACCCTGTGCAGGCCAGCGGTCAGGAACGCCCTGACCCTGCCCATGGTGGACGCCCTGGCGACGGCCATCACGGATCTGTACGACCGGGACGACGTCAACGTGCTCGTCCTGACGGGCGAGGGCGGCCACTTCTGCGTCGGCGCGGACCTGATGGCCAACATCGAGCAGATCCAGGGCGCGCTGGGGATCGAGGGCAGCGTCGCGACGTTCCACCGGCTGCTGCGCGCGGTGTGGAACTTCCCGCGCCCCACCATCGCGGCCGTCTCGGGCGACGCGGTGGGCTTCGGCATGGATCTGAGCCTGGCCTTCGACCTGCGCATCGCCGCCCACACGGCCCGCTTCCGCCATGGCTTCTCCAACATCGCGCTGGTCCCGGACGGGGGCAGCACGATGACCCTGCAGCGGCTCGTCGGCACGGCGCGGGCGTTCGAGATCATGTACTTCAGCGACAAGGTCGAGGCCCAGCAGGCGCTGGACATGGGCCTGGTCAACCGCGTCGTGCCGGAGCCCGAGCTGGGCGCGGCCACCGCGGCGTGGGCGGGGCGCCTCGCCAGGGGCCCGCAAAAGGCGCTGCGTCTGTCCAAGCAGGCGATGCGGGCGTCGATGGGGACGGCCATGGACGAGGCGCTGGACCGGGAGTTCGCGTCCCAGGTGCAGTGCCTGTCGGGCTCGGATCCCCTCGCCGGAGTGATGGGGTGGATGAACAAGACCGCACCCGAATTCACGGAGCGCTAGCGCCATCGTGTACCCGTCCAGCCGATGGAGTCGCGGACTGATCGTCCTCGCCGTGCTGCTGATCTCAGCGCTCGCCGCGTGGCAGCTCAGAGGGCTCCGGTTCGACACGAGCCTGGACGTGTGGTTCGTCGAGGACGACCCCGATCTGCAGGCGTATCACGAGTTCCTCGACATCTTCGAGAGCGACCAGATCCTCATCGTGACCTGGGAGGACCCGGAGCTGTGGACGGCGGAGGGCATGGCGGCGCTGGACCGCTACACCCGCGAGATCGCGGCCATGGAGTTTGTCCAGGACGCGCGGTCCCTCGCCAGCTCGAGCGAGGTCGTCGCGGAGCCGGGGCTGCTGTCGGTCCGGCCGCTGTGGGACCCGGACGCGGACGAGCCCCAGGACATGGCGGCGCTGAAGGCGCGGATCCTCGACGACGAGATGTTCGTCGGCAAGCTGATCGACGCGGGGGGGCGCAACGCGGCGGTGATGGTGACCGTCGAGCACCACCTGGAGGACAGCCACTACAAGATCCTCCTGGCGGAGAAGTTCAGGGCCCTGGGGGAGCGGATCGAGGCAGAGCGAGGCCACGTCGTGCACCTCGCGGGGCCGCCCATCCTGGACGACGCCTTCTTCCGCTACACCTCCGCGGATCTGATGAAGATCTTCCCGATGATGCTGGTGGCCATCGTCCTGGTGATCCTGGTGCTGTTCAGGACGTGGCAGGCGCTGCTGCTCCCCATGGTGGTGGTGGCGGTCAGCGCGCTGTGGACGACGGGGATCATGGGGGCCTTCGGGATCCACATCACCGTGGTGCACAACATCATCTATCCGCTGATCCTGGGGCTGTCGATCGCCTCGTCGATCCACGTGATGTCGCGCACGCTGATCCACCGCGGGCTGGGCAAGGGTCCAGACGAGGCGGCGATGCGGGCGCTCAAGGATCTGTTCGCGCCCTGCTTCTATACGACGCTGACCACGGTGGGCGGGCTGCTGTCGCTGTGGGTGGGGGACCTGAAGCCGGTGCGGGAGTTCGGTGCGCTGTCCGCGTGCGGGGCGGCGTTCGCGCTGATCCTGACCTACCTGCTCGGCCCGCTGCTCCTGCCCCTGCTGCCCAGGCCGAAGGAGAAGCTGCCGGAGCTGGCCAACAACGGCCTGCTCGACCGCTTCCTGCTCCGGCTGACGCTGTTGAGCGAGCGGCACGCCCGGCGCGTGATCCTGGGGAGCGCCCTGGTGGTGGTCGTCGCCCTGGCGGGGCTGCCGCGGCTGAAGACGGGGGCCAACGTCCTGGAGTACTTCCACGCCGACGACCCGGTTCGGGTCGATGCCGAGTTCGTGGACGCGCACATGGGCGGCACCACGACGCTGGAGATCTTCATCGACACCGGCAAGCCCGATGGGCTCAAGGAGCCCGCCGTCCTGCGGGAGATGGAGGCGATCGGCGAGTACATGAACGGCATCGAGGGGGTGGGCGCGACGATCTCCCTGTCCGACTTCGTGCGCGAGCTGCGGCGCGTGCAGCGGGGCGGCGCGAAGGAGGAGCGCCGGGTGCCGGACACGCGGGCTGAGGTGTCCCAGCTCCTGCTCATGCTCGACGATCCGAAGGAGCTGGAGCGCATGGCGGACTTCGACTTCGCCCGCGGACGGATCACCGCGACGGTGCAGATGAGCAAGGTGACGAGCCTGACGCAGCACATCCCCGAGCTGGAGGAGCGGCTCGCGGCGGGGTTCGGGCCGCTGGGGGTGAAGGCCACGGCCACGGGCCAGAGCCGGCTCATCCACAACATGGAGCAGTACCTGCTGGCGACGATGGTCAAGTCGTTGGGGTTGGCGTTCGTGCTGGTGGGCGTGCTGATGGCCTTCGCGCTCCGGTCGGTGAAGCTCGGTGCGTTCTCGATGATCCCCAACGTGGCGCCCATCGCGGTGGCGCTGGGCACGATGGCCTGGGTGGGCATGCGCCTGGACCCGGCGACGGCGACGACGGGGGCGCTGGCCCTGGGCCTCGTGGTGGACGACACGCTGCACTTCCTGCACCAGTTCCGCGAGTGGGCGGTGAAGGGCGTGTCCATCCAGGAGGCCACCGAGCGCACCATGCGGGTCACGGGCCGGGCGTTGGTGATGACGACGGTGATCCTCGTGGCCGCGTTCGCGTCGATGCTGGTGGCCAGCTTCACGCCGAACAACAACTTCGGCCTGCTGAGCGCCTACACCATCGGCCTGGCGCTGGTGGCGGACCTGGTGGTGCTCCCGGCGGCGATCGCCCTGATCAAGCCACGCTTCGGGTAGCGGCGTGCCGGCCCCCTCCGCCTCTCCCCCAGTGAGCCGACGGATGCTGTTCCTGGCCCTGGGCGGGTACCTGCTGGTGATCGGCGCGACGGTGTCGACCTTCGGCTGGGTCTGGGACGACCGCGCCTTCCTGGCTGGCCCCCGCCCGCCCCTCGGTGAGTGGCTCCGGCTGGCCTGGACGAGCGACTTCTGGGCCCTGGCGTCCGAAGACGCGCGCCACGCGTCGGGCATGTTCCGGCCGGTGACGTCCACCACCCACGCCGTCGAGCGCGCGATCTTCGGCGAGAGCCCCGGCCTCGCCCACGTCGTCAACCTCCTGATCCACGCCGCCACGGCCCTGCTGACCGGGCTCCTGGCCAGGCGCCTCGGGGGCGCCGCGTGGGTCGCCGCCGGCTTCGTGCTGCTGCACCCCCACGCCAACGAGCTGCTGGGCATGGTGGCGGGCCGGACCGACGCCCTCGCCGCCGTGTTCATCCTGGGCGCGCTGCTGCTCGGTCCCGCTTCGGTGGCCGGCGACGAACCGGGCGGGCGGAGGCTGCTCCGGGGGACGGCGGCGGGGGCCTGTGTCGCCCTCGCCTGCCTCGCGAAGGAGATCGGCTTCGTGGCCCCGGGCCTGTGGATCCTCGTCGATGTCCTGCGGGGCGGGCGGGATCCGCGTCGCTGGATCGCGCCGGTGGTCGGAGCCGCGGTGGCGGCGGCGATCCGGGTCGCGGCGCTGGGCTCGGCGTTCGGTGAGCACGATCCCGGCGGGCGCCTCGACGTGATCGGGGGGCTCGCCTCGACGGGCTGGGCGTTCGCCGACTCCCTGGTGGCCATTCCCACGGCGCCCTGGCCGCCCCCGCACGCGGCCGCTGGGGGCCTCCTCGTGCTCGTCGGCGCGATCGTGCTCGGCGTCGCGGGGCGGCGCTGGGGCGCGTGGTTCGCGGTGGCCTGGGTCGTGATCGCCTGGGCGCCGATGGCCGACTGGACCGGCCTCGGCATCCGGTCCTCCCGCGCGCTGCTGTACGTGCCGATCATCGGGCTCGCCCTGGGGATCGCCCGGCTCCCGGTCTGGGAGCGGGGGTCTCGGGGCGCGCTGGCGGTCGCGGGCGTCGTGGGCCTTCTCTTCGCGGGGCTTCAGGGGTGGAGCGTGTCGAGGTGGGGCTCCGAGGAGGTGCTTTGGCAGGCGTCGGCCCGGCAGAACCCGGACTCGCCCGTGCCCTGGCTCAACCTGGGCCGCGCGCAGATCGAGGGCGGTGACCTCGTCGGCGGACGCTACTCCTACATGCAGGCCGCGGCGCTCTCCCAACGGGCGCGGGACGCGGCCCACTTCGTGTCCGCCGCGACGGCGCTCGGTACGATGGCCATGAACGAGGGCGATCTCGAGGGGGCGCGCGTGTTCCTGCAGGACGCTGTGGAGGTGGCCGGCGCCGCCAACGCCCGGGACGCGGTGGCGCTCCTCGAGGAGGTCGAGCGCAGACTGCTCCGTCCTGACTGAATTGCCCTGACATACAATCACGCCAACCAAACATCGATTCCCTTCGCACTGTCCTGACGCCACTCTGTCGGCATGAAGCGACTCGCCCTCCTCTCCGCCCTCGCCTTGCCCCTCGGGGCCTGCTCCTCGGACACGAGCCTGCGCCTCGCGCCGCCGCCGGACGAGGACCTGCTGGGGGCGGGGGATCCCGCCGCGACCGATCCGGCCGGGGACTCGGGGTTCGGAAGCGGCTCTGGTGGCGACTCCCCCTGGGCGAACCTCGATCCGGGGGACATCCCGGATGACCTGTTCGCGGTGGCGTGGGTGGACGTCACCACCGACTGCTGGAACTGCACCTACGGCCCCACCGCCCCCAGCCGGTACGACCTGATCGACGCCCTGGGCCGGGTCGTGTCGTCCTTCGCCTTGCCGTTCGAGTGGGAGGACTCCTGGTACAAGCCCGAGCTCCTGAATCTCGCCGCGTCGGGCCCGGGCCGATTCATCGTGTCCAACCTGGTCTACGTCGAGTCCGGGGTGGAGCAGGTGGTGTGGGAGGCCGACGCCTTCGCCGACACCGCCACCGTGATCGCCCGGGTGCGGACCGGTGAGGTGGAGCTGCCCCTGGCGGGGATCACGGTCCCGCTGCCCATCGACTCCTGGGCCCAGGACGACCGGGTGCTGCCCGATCCCACCGATCCGGCCCGCCTCCTCATCGTGCCCACGAGCAGCTCGCCCTACCTGCCCAGCGACTTCCGGGCGATCTGGTCGCTGTCCGTGACGGATCCGGACGCGCTCGTGCGCACCTGGACCCTGCCCGAGCTGGTGCCCGCCGAGCTCCTGCCGGCCAGCTGGGACAGCATCCCGTCGCCCTGGCTCGCCCGCCTCGCCGACGACGACAGCGGCCGCCTCATCCTGGGCCTGACGGGCTTCGAGACCATCTCCGAGCCGGACTCGAAGATCGTGCACCTGCTCCCCAAGGAGATCCTGATGAGCGTGGATCTCGACGCGCCGGACGAGCGCTGGGTCCTGCCCTCGGCGGGCATGAACCTGTCGTACACGCCGCTGGTGGCGCCGCCCTCGCCGGAGCGCCCTGCAACGGTGCTGTGGATGCCGGGGTACTGCGAAGACACGGTCATGCTGTGGGAGGAGGGCGTGATCGCCCAGATGACGCTGCCCATCGAAGACCAGTGCGCGGTCCTGGGGCCGCTGCTCGACGCGGCCAGCCGCAGCTTCATCTACACGGCCTGGGCCGACGAGCCCGAGTGGCCCGGAGCCCAGCGGCTGGTCGTCAGCCACCAGGGCGAAGAGGTCTGGAGCCTGGACCGCCTGCGGGTGGGCCTGTCCGAGCGGCCGTTCGCGGTCATCGGCATGACCCGGGTGCCGCAGGACTGAACCCTGTCAGGAGGGCCGTCGAGCCCTGGTAGCTTGGCGTGCGTGTCTCGCTCCTGCCTCCTGGTCGCGTTCCTGTTCACCTGCGTCGCTTGCACGGGGACTGACGCCGTGGACTTCGACTTCGATGGTGTGGTGGACCGGGACGACTGCGCGCCAGACAACCCCGCGGTCTTCCCTGGCCAGGTCGAGATCCCGGACAACGGAATCGACGATGACTGCAGTGGAGGGGATCTTCGCTGTGACGCGGACGGCGACGGGAGCATCGCGCAGCTCTGCGAGGGACCCGACTGCGACGACCTGAGCGCGCGTGCTCTGTACCTGGGGACTGCCTCGACGAAGACGAGGATGGGTTCCGGCGCTGCGATGGAGACTGCGACGACTTCGATGGCGCGAGGTTTCCGGGCAACCCCGAGACCTGCGACGGGCGCGACAACGACTGCAACACGGAGATCCCCGGCGACGAGGCCGACGCGGACGCGGACGGCGTGCGGATCTGCGACGGCGACTGCGAAGACGGCGATCCAGCGACGCGTCCGGGGGCGGACGAGGTCTGTGACGGGGTCGACAACGACTGCGACGGCTCCCTCGATGCCGGAGAGGCGGACGCCGACCTGGACGGCGTGCTCGCCTGCCTTGACTGCGACGATGCTGACCCCCTCGCGTTCCCTGGCGGCACGGAGATCCCGTACGACGGCGTGGATCAGGACTGCGATGGCGCGGATCTCATTGACGTGGACGCGGACGGGTGGGCCGCCATCCCCTTCGGCGACGACTGCGACGACGCCGATCCCCTGAGCTACCCGGGCGCGAGCGACGCCCCCGACAACGGCAAGGACAACAACTGCGACGGGATACCGGGGGTCGACGCGGACGGCGACGGGTGGGCGCTGTTCGTTACGGACTGCGACGACGGGGACGCGACCGTGAACCCGGCCGCCACCGAGCTGTGCGACGGCGTCGACCAGGACTGCGACGGCGTGCCGTCAGCCCTGAACCTGGGGACCGAGACCGACGCGGACGGAGACGGAGTGCTCGCGTGCGCGGAGTGCGACGACGCCGATCCGCTCGTGGCACCGGGCCTCCCGGAGCTGTGCGACGGGCTCGACACGGACTGCGACGGCGCGCAGCTCGGAGGAGACGAAGACGGCGACGGCGACGGGGATCTGGGCTGCACGGGCTGCGCGACCGGCCTCTTCTGTGCCGACTGCGACGACGCGGACCCCCTCTTGAACACGCTCGATGGCGACGGCGACGGCGAGACGTCCTGCGGCACAGACTGCGACGACGCCGATGCCTTCATGAACACCGCCGACCAGGACGGGGACGCGGTCAGCTCCTGCGATGGCGACTGCTCCGACTTCAACCCGAGCATCGGTCCCACCGCCCTCGAGCTGTGCGACGGGGTTGATGGAGACTGCGATGGGGGGCTCTGGTCCGAGGAGGTCGACGTGGATGGCGACGGGTTCGTCGCGTGCGGGCCCTGGGTAGGAGGCGCGTCGATCATGGGGGGCTACGACTGTGGGGCAGCGGACCCGCTCCGCTATCCCGGAGCCTCGGAGCGGTGCGACGGGCTCGATGACGACTGCGACTCCATCGTGCCTGCCGACGAGCTGGACGGGGACGGGGACGGCTACGTGGAATGCGTCACCTGGAGCGGAACCAACGCCTCGATCCTGGGGGGTGGGGACTGCAACGACGTGTTCTCGTCCGTGTTCCCGACGGCTCCGGACGGGTGCGACAACATCGACAACGACTGCAACGGTGTGGTCGACGACACCTTCGATGTCGACGGCGACGGCTACTGCCTCGGTGACTGCGATGACAACGACCCCACGCGGTTCCCCGAGAACCTCGAGGACGGGACCCAGAATGGCCGCGTCGACGGGATCGACAGCAACTGCGACGGCGAGGACGCGTACACCACCGACGGAGCGTGGATCCGCATCGTGGGGGGGCGCCGGATTGGGCGACGCCTGCTCGCCGGCTTCGATCTGGACGGGGACGGCCGGGGGGACTTCATCGCGGAGTCCGACTCGGATTGGCGCCTGTTCCTGTCCAGCGCGTTGCCGTTCGCGGGGGGAACGCTGTCCGAGAGCATCGCGACGCTGACCTTTTCCCAGGTGCCTCCCTCCGCGGGCATGGGGCACCAGTCGGGGGGTCAGATGACGGCGGTCGCGGACTTCGACGGCGACTCGGTGCCGGACATCGCGAGCTGGACCACTACGGGTGTCGTGATCCTGTCCAGAGCGGGGATCCTCGGGGGCACCGTCACCAGCGCCGCGGACGCGTGGGTGGCGATTCCCGTGGCCGGGATCACGGCCGGGGGTGCGAGCGCGCGCGCCGCCCTCTCAACCGGGGATGTGGACGGTGACGGCGCGCCGGACCTGGTCGCGGCCTGGGAGTCCTATGCCCCGACGGGCGCGGTCTGGCTGTTCCCCGGGTCCGACCTTCGCGCGGGGCTCGTGCAGGACGAAGGAGACGCACACTTCGAGCTGGTGTCGTCCGCGCCGCGCCGGGTCGGCTTTTCCCTTCAGGCCGGCGAGGACGTAGACGGAGACGGGCTCGACGACATCGTCACAGCGGTGTTGATGAATGGTGGGTCTCCGGGACCAGGGCGTCTCGTGGTAGCGCCGGGGTCCCTCGCGGCTGTCGGGGGCTCGGTGCTCGAAGCCTCGCTGCCGATCTCGATGGACATCGGGTCATCCAACACCATCGACTACTACTTCGCCGACAGCCCCGGGGACCTCGACGGCGACGGCCAGGCCGAGCTGTTGTTCTCCCCATACCAGAGCAGCCCCATGGTCATGCGTGGCGCCGCCGCGGTGTCGGTCGGAGCGCTCACGATCAACGAGATCGCAATGGTGCCCTTCGCCGGAGGCGTCGCCTGGACGGACCGGTTGCATCGCGCGGACCTCGATGGCGACGGCCTTCTGGACCTCGTTTCGGCTAGCGGCGCCTCAGCCTGGGGCGCTGGGCATGTGTTCCTGGGCTCGACGCTCGACTTTGCCGGCGCGAACCCCGTGCTCACGAAGACCAGCGCGGATTACAGCGTCGTCCCCGGGGTGGGCGCGCCGGATGCGTACTGCACCGCCGCGCCGGGTGACGTCGATGGCGACGGGGACGGCGACATCGTGATCGGCCTGCTCGACCGGTTCTCCGCCAGCAACACCGCCGCGCCGGGGGAGCTGGTCATCGTGCGGGGCCCGTTCGGACCTTGAGAGGTGCCGGTCAGGGGTACGGGCTGAGCACCAGGTAGGCCTGGACACCGTTCTGCCGGTTAGCCGAGATCAGCACGTCGTCCCTGCCGTCGCCGTCGACGTCGCCGGCGGTTGCGACGGAGTACCCGACCCCGTCGTCGACCTGGGCGCCGACGAGGTGCCCGTCGGCGTCGCTGGCCGTGAAGCTCCCGCCGGCGGCGAGCGTGGAGCCGAGGAATACGAGGACCCGCCCGGCGCCGTCGCTCGGCCCAGAGGCGATGCCGCCTCCAAGATCGTCTTCCGGACAGGCGATCAGGACGTCGCCCAGTCCGTCTCCGTCGACGTCGCCGGCGGCCGCGACGGAGTATCCGCAGCGGGCCCAGTCGGTCTCGCCAACCACGGTCGCGTCGGCCAGGGATGCTGAGAGGACACCGCCCGCGGTGAGCGACGCTCCGAAGAACAGATAGGCCTTGCCTCCGTTGCTGGCACCCTGGTCGTTGTTCCGCGCTCCGAGAAGGATGTCGTCGAGGCCGTCGCCATCGATATCCCCGGCGGAGGAGACGTCGTCGCCCAGCCAGTCGTCGGACGCCTCTCCGACGAAGGTGATCCAAGCTGCGGCGTTGGCGAAGTTGCCGCCGGCGGCCAGATCGATCCCGCGGTGCAGGTACACCTCTCCGTCATTTGCTGCGGAGGCCATCGCCTTGGGCGCTCCTACGAGGACGTCGTCGTAGCCGTCGCCATCGACGTCCCCAGCGAACGCCACTGCGGTGCCGCTACGGTCGCCGTAGTCTGTGCCGTCGAGCATCACGTCTGCGGCGGCCAGCGCCATGGGTCCGCCACCAGCGAGGCTGGCCCCGAACACGACGTAGGTGCGGCCCTCCTCCACAGAGGTGATGTTCTTCCAGTTCGCGCCCACGACAAGATCCGGCAGCCCATCACCGTCGACGTCCCCTCCGGCCGCGACCGACCCGCCGCTGAAGTTATAGGCCTCTTCCCCCACCAGGGACGCCCAAGACGAGGCCAACGGCACGTCACCGCCCAACGCGATCGCGGCGCCCGAGACGATGTACGTCTTGCCTGCGTACGCCCCGCCTTCTGCGTTGTTCTCGGCCCCCACGACGAGGTCTGGGATCCCATCGCCATCGAAGTCGGCCCCGCCGGCGACTGCCGATCCCGCGCGGTCGTTTCCCACGGCCAGGAGCGTCGTGAGCCTGTCGGCCACCACGAGGGCGCCTCCGGCTGCGACCTGGGCGCCTCCGTACACGTACACGCGTCCTCCCGAGACACCGGGCGCGGCGACCACCACCTCCGGCACCCCGTCCCCGGTGACATCCCCGGGCGACACCACTTGACCACTGGCGTCCGTCGGCACCGTGAAGCTGGTCTGCGCCGCCGAGAGGCTGTACCAGTCCTCGCCGTCGTCGCAGCTGCCGTCGATGCCGTCGCCGATCATGTCGCCCCAGTTGCCAGAGAACACCAGCGGATCCGTGTCGTCGCAGTCGGCCAGGCAGTACCCGTCTCCGTCGCTGTCGAAGGTGTCGTCGATGGTCCCGTTGCAGTCGCTGTCCACGTCGTCGCAACCATCGACCATCACCCCCGGGTTCACGCCAGCGTCGCCCTCGCCGCAGTCCCCGCCGCCCAGGACCGTCGCGCTGCCTCCCGACCACGCCAAGCAGGCCACCCAGAAGTCGCCATCGGTGTCGATCTCGTCCGCTGGCACCACGGCGTCGCAGTCGTCGTCCACCCCGTTGCACAGCTCAGGCGCACCGGGCCAGGTCGTGCCGACGTTGTCGTCGCAGTCCCCGCTGCAGGTAAACCAGCCGTCCGCATCGCCGTCCACCTCGTCGGCCGGCACGACGCCGTCGCAGTCGTTGTCCAGGCCGTCGCAGGTCTCGCTGAGGAGCGGGGAGCGGGCCGGCTCCGCGTCGTCGCAGTCGCCGTCGCAGGACGTGACGCCGTCGCCGTCCGCGTCGTCGATGTTCGCCACCGCGTCGGTGTCGTCGCAGTCGTCGGCGCAGGTCGACCAGCCGTCGCCGTCCAGATCGTCGAGGTTCAACGTGGGGTCGGTGTCGTCGCAGTCCAGCAGGAGCGTCTGCCACGCCTCCCCAGGCGCATCGAGCCAGGGCCAGCCGTCTCCGTCGCCGTCGACCCCGTCGGCGCCGTCGCAGTTGCTGTCGACCCCGTCGAAGGGCGGGTCCGGGGCGCCTGGCAGGATGGCGTCGTTCCCGTCGTCGCAGTCGGTGCCTCCGGCGGCCAGCGCGTCGTCGCCGTCTTCATCCACGTCCGTCAGATCCCCGTTCAGGCAGTCCTGGTCGATGGCGTCGTAGGGGATCTCGGTCGCCCCCGGGAAGCTCAGCGGGTCGGCGTCGTCGCACTCGGCACATGCCAGGAACCCGTCCGTGTCACCGTCGACCTCGTCGGCCCCGAGCGAACCGTCGCAGTCCTCGTCCAACCCCGTGCAGGCCTCCTCGGCGCCTGGGAAGCGCGCCGCATCGCCGTCGTCGCAGTCCCCCTCGCAGGCGGCGACCCCGTCCGCGTCGACGTCCTGCTCGTCCAGGGGCAGGGCGGCGTCGCAGTCGTTGTCGAGCCCATCGCACACCTCGGGGTTGCCCGGGAAGCGGGCCGGATCCGAGTCCAGGCAGTCGGCGTCGCAGGCGCGGTAGCCGTCCCCGTCCGCGTCCAGGCAGTCGGCGGCGGTGGCGCACAGCCCGTTCGTCGGGTCGCAGTCCGTGCCTCCGCAGAGCGGGTGGTCCGAGAAGACGAGGTCGCCGTCGGCGTCGCAGAAGACGACCTCGCCGTCACAGTCCTCGTCGGTGTCGTTGTCGGGGATCTCCGTCGCCTCGGGGTTCACGGACGGATCGTCATCCCGGCAGTCCGAGCCGCCGGAGGTGACCGAGGCAAAGCCGTCCACGTCACCGTCCACGCCGGGCACGCCGTCGCAGTTGTTGTCGACCCCGTTGCTCGCGTCGTCCGGTGCGCCGAGATGGATCGACGGGTCCTCGGGCGCGCAGTCCTGATCGTCAGGGGCGCCGTCCCCGTCGAAGTCGTAGATGTCGGCGCCATCGGAACAGCCGGCGAGCAGCCCGACGAGGATCAAGACCAGCAACTCGATGGATCTGCGTGCCACGCGCCCCCCAGGACCGACTTCGATCACGATAGCGAGTTGCGAGCCGGACGCTGACCACGCCTGGCCATCGGAGCTCCGCAGCACCGGGTGAATCGTCGGATGATGAACCTGTGGTGTGCTCGTTGGGGCGTTGGGTGGGTCCGGCCCGACGCAAGCCGCCGTTGGTCTGGCCGGGGAGGGTCTGGATCTGGAACTGAGCAACCAGGGCTGACCCACCTGGGTGGTGTCCCGCGCCGTCGGACACCCCGTCTCTCAGACACCGCGGATCGCCCCCGGCGTTCGCGCCCCATTGGTGTTGCGCCAAGGACCGGACTTCGCCGAACTCCCAGCGTTCGCGCGCGCGCGTTCCTGGTTGGCGACAGGAAATGGGCTTCGGCTGGTCGGTCGTCGGGGATTTCGACCTCGATCTCGACGGTGTGCCAGACATCGCGTTCGGCGCGGGCTTCCACCTCTCCGCCGGTGACCTCGACCTCGATGGAGCCGCCGACCTGCTGAACCGAGGCGACGGCGCTCCCGGCCGCCTGTGGGTCGTGCTCGCCCGCCCCTGAATCCTCAGAACGCGGCGTCCATGACCGTGCGGTCGGTGTCGCAGATCATGTGCTTGAAGCCCGCCGTCCGCGGCAGGTGCTGGTGCGCGTAGAAGCGCAGGTTGTCCAGCTTGCCCGCGTAGTACAGCGCGTCGGCGTTCTGCTCGTAGAAGCCCGCTCGGGCCTCGGCGTCGCCGAGATCCACGTCGTTGGCTTCGGCCAGCCCGGTGAGCTTCTGCTCTGCCAGCAGGGCCTGATCTCCCAGCAGCGCGCCGATGACCACGTCCCCGAACAGCATCAGCATGTCGTAGGCGTGGCTGACCGCGCCCTCCTGATCGCCCTTCATGCCCAGCGTGCTCAGGTGCATGGCGCAGGCGCCGAGCCGATCCCGGGCCTTGCCCAGCAGCGCGCCCTCGGCCGCGAAGCTCGCGCTCTCGGTCACCGCGTTGATCTTGCCGTTGAGCCAGTTGAGCGTCTGCATGAAGGACATGCCGCCCTTGCGGGCCATCTTGCGGCCCACCAGGTCCATCGCCTGGATCCCGTTGGTGCCTTCGTAGATCGAGAACACCTTGCTGTCCCGCATCAGCTGCTCGACCGGGTACTCCCCGATGTAGCCGTAGCCTCCGTAGACCTGGATGGCCTCGCGCGTGACCTCGAAGCCCATGTCCGTGCACCACGCCTTGCAGATGGGCGTCAGCACTTCGAGGATGTCCTTGTACATCTCGCCTTCGGAGCTCTTCGGATCGAGGTGCAGGCGCTGGGCGAAGTCTCCCAGCGTGAGCCCCAGGGCCCGACTGCCGTGCACGATGGTGCGCATGCGCAGCAGCATCCGGTGCACGTCGGCGTGGGCGATGATCGGCACCCGCCCCGCGTCCGCGTCCGCCATGTCCGCGAGCCTGGTGCCCTGCACCCGGTCGTGCGCGTACGCCAGCGCGTTCTGGAAGGCCGCCGACGCCACCGAGTACCCCTGCACGCCGACGCCGATCCGGGCCTCGTTCATCATCAGGAACATGTGCTTGATGCCCTGACCCTCGGAGCCGATGATCCAACCCATCGCACCCCGCTCATCGCCCACCGCCAGGGTGCAGGTCGATGACCCGTTGATGCCCATCTTGTGTTCGATGCCGACGCACTTGACGTCGTTTTCGCCGCCGACCGACCCGTCGGGGTGCACCACGAGCTTGGGCACCATGAACAGGGACAACCCCTTGATGCCGGTCGGGGCGTCCGGGGTGCGGGCCAACATGAGGTGGATGATGTTGTCGGTGAGGTCGTGCTCGCCGCCGCTGACGAAGATCTTGGAGCCCTTGAGCAGGTAGTGGTCCCCGTTGCGCTCGGCGATGGTGCTGGCGTCGCCCACGGCGGACCCGGCTTGGGGCTCCGTGAGGCACATCGTGCCCGTCCACTCCCCGCTGATGAGCTTCGGCAGGATGTGGGCCTTCATGAAGTCCGAGCCCCGCTCGGCGAGCAGGTTGCCGGCCGCGATGGACAGACCGGGATACATGTAGAAGGCCGCCGACGCGCCGATGAACACCTCGGTGCAGGCCAGCGCCATCGGAATCGGCAATCCCATGCCGCCGATCTCCGGCGACACCGCCATCGAGCTCCACATGCTCTCACTGAAGGTGTCGTAGGCGGCCTTGTAGCCGTCCGGCGTGCGGACCTCACCACCATCGAACCGGCACCCCTGGCGGTCGCCGGGGCCATTGAGCGGCGCGATCGTCTCCTCCGCGAGCTTCTTCGCCTGCTCGAGCACCATCCGGTACGTGTCTTCGTCGTAGTCGGCGAAGTTCGCGTGGGCCAGGTCCTGGATCCCGAGCTGCTCGAACAGGACGAACTCGATGTCTCGGACGGCTGCCTTGTACTCGGTGGTGCTCATTGTGTGTTCCAGGGGCGGTGGGTTCGGACTGAATGACTATTCAGTCAACCGGCGCGCGAGTGTACCCCTCCTTGGCGCCCATGGGCAGCGGCCTCGCCGGGACGACCCGTCAGTGCAGGTGCACGACAGGGTTGTTATAAGGGGAGGTCAGACCGTCGGATTGGGGGGCCCAACCGCATCGCGCTGTTGGAGTGCCGTGCCTGCTTCCAAGTCTCAGATCTGGCTCGCCGCAGAGCTCGGCGCCCTCTGCTCTCGGGTGACCGCGCTCGATGCCTCGGCAGACACGCTCCTGCGCGGGCTCTGCGCGCTGCTCGAGGCGGACGGCGCGCTGCTCGCGGTGCGCCTGGAGGACGGTTCGGTGGCGGCGTGGACCACCGGCCTCGAGGACCTGCGGGCGCGGGGCCTGCTCGGCGAGGGGTTGGAGCCGGTGGGGCTGGCGGCCCTCGCGTCGGGGCAGTTCCCCTGGCGCATGACCGAGGTCGAGCACCCCTGCGATCCCGTGCAGGACGCGCTCGAGGAGGAACTGCTAAACAAGCTCGGCGTCGAGCGGCTGCTGCGTCTCGGCGTGCCGGGGGCGGTGTGCCTCGTCTGCCGGTTTGCCGGCCGGGACGACTTCTCGGACGAGGTGACCCGGGTGCTCGGCCTGCTCCAGGCGCCGTTGGCGGATGCTCTGCGGGCTCCAGGTCGGGAGCCCGCAGCCCTGGATGCGGTGGTCGTCCCGATCCCGGACTCGTTTTCGCCCAGGATCGACACCGACGCCCTGCGGGCCTGGGCCATGTGCCCCGTGCCCCTGGTGCTGCTCGACGAGACCGCGCTGGTCCTGTCCGCGAACCGGGCCGCGCGCCGGAAGGTGGACGTCCGGGGGGACCCGCCTACGCTGCCGAGCTGGCTGGCGGAGATCGTCAAGTCCCGCCTGGCCGACCTGCACGCCAACGGGCTGCCGGACGATGCGTCGGGCGACTACCAGTTCGTGCGTTCTGCGGGAACGCGCCGGATGGTCCGTCTTGGCCTCGCGCCGGTCGCGCCCGACGACGCCAAGGGGCGCGCGGCGGAGGTGGATCGGTGGCTGCTGTCCATCGAGCACGGCGGACCGACCCTCGAGGAGCGCGTCGCCACGACCGTCGAGCGGTTCGGCCTGACCCAGAAGGAGGCCGACATCCTCGACCTGCTCGCCGAGGGGCTCACCAACGGCAAGATCGCCGAGGCCGTGATGATCGTGGAGGCCAGCGTGAAGTACCGGCTCAAGCGGATCATGGAGAAGACCGGCACCGAGAACCGCACCGACCTGTTGGCGACGGTCTACTCCCAGACCCCGGATTAGCGCCCCGCTGCGGGGCTACTCCGTCCGCAGGATGATCACCCAGGCGCTGCCCAGGCTGATCACGTCGCTGGTCTGGCCCGGGGCCAGGGCGTTGACGACGCTGGCGATCTCGGCGCGCATCTCGGTCTTGTTGATGTAGCCCACGTCGCCGCCACGGGCCGCCTCGGGTCCCTGTCCGAAGCTGCGCGCCACCTGCACGAACGGGGTGCCGCTGGCCAGCGCGCCCGCGGCTTCGTTCGCCTTTGCCTGGTCGAGCAGCAGGATCCGGCTGATCCGAACGCCGCCCGCCTTGCCCGCGTTGTGCGCCCGCCGTGCGGCCTCGATGGACGCGCGCTCGGCCTGGATGGAGGGGTTGTTGGGGGCCACCGCCTCGATCTTGGTGAGCTCCGCGAGGGCCTCGTCGTACTGGCGGGCCTCCCGCAGGATCGTGACCAGCTGGGCCTGCGCGGCCAGGAAGCCCGGCGCGATGACCAGGGCCTTTCGGATCGAGGCCGCCCCCGAGGCGAAGTCGCCCATCGCGGCCTGGGTCGTGCCGTACTGCACCCACAGCGTGGGGTCGGCAGGGTTCATCGCGATCGCCTTGTCGTACCAGGCCAGCGCCGTGTCCGCGTCTCCCTCGGCGAGCCAGGTCAGCGCGAGCGCGGTGATCGCGTCCGGGTCCCGGGGATCCAGACGGTGCGCCGCCTGCAGGTGGCCCCGGGCGTCCCCGGCGCGATCCAGGCCGAGCAGCAGGTAGCCCAGGTTGTATCGGGCGGCCCCGTCGTCGGGCGCGAGCTCCACCGCCTTGGACAGCGACGCCAGCGACTCCTCGGCCTTGTTCAGGGAGGCCTGCACGAGCCCCAGTCGCATCCAGCCCGGCGCGAAGTCCGGGACCAGCGCGATCAGCTCCTTGTACTTCTGCTCGGCGGTGGCCGGATCGGTGGTCTCCGCCTCCAGCGCCGCGGCGAGGGGCTCGAACGCGCTGGCCGGCGTCTTGCCGCTCGCGATCCGCTGCACGAGCTCTCGGGAGCCTGCCACCGTGCCGTTGCGCGGGTTGATGGCGAGGGCCACCTCGAAGTGGGCGATGGCGTCCTCGTACCTGTGCAGGCGCACGTACACGTAGGCCAGGTTGACGTGGGCGAGGGGGTACCCGGGCGCCTTCTGGGTCGCCATGGCGAGCTTCTCCGCGGCCTCCTCGTTCCGGCCATCGCGGCTGAGCACGGCTCCCCAGTTCAGCCACGCGTGGTGGTCGGTCGGATCGACGTCCGTGGCGGTCTTCCAGGCGGCGAACGCGGCCTCGTGGTCCCCCTTGCGCACGTACGCGGCGGCGAGCCGGTTGTGCACGTCGCTGCGGGTCGGGGCGGCGGCGGCGGCGCCCTTGAGCAGGCCGATGGCGTCGTCCACGCGGCCCTCGAGCAGCGCGAGGCTGCCCAGCCCTTGCAGGGCCCAGTGGTGGTTGCTGTTCAGGGCCAGCGCGGCGCGGAACTTGTCTCGCGCCCCCGCCAGATCGCCCACGGCGGCCAGGGCCCGCCCATGCAGATACACGGCGGCGGCGCCCGTGCCCTTGTTCGCGTACTCCCCGAGCATCTCCCCCGCGAAGCCCTCGGACACCATCAGGTCGATGTACTCGCGGTGCAGGTCGATGTCGCCGGGGGCGAGCCGAGCGGCCTCCCGCATCTTCTCGAGCGCCGGATCGGGCAACCCCTGATCCAGCAGGGACTGCGCGGTGCGCCACGCCCTGGTCGCTTCTGCGCTGCGCTCCGCGCCTGCGATGGACGGCAGGAGCGACAGCGCGAGGGCTACGAGGAAGAGCACGATTCTCATGAGGTCTCCGCCGACGGGCTCGGATCACCCGGATCCGCGTTCGAGGGCGCGCGAAGAGTGCCTGACCGCCCCACGCCGTCAAGACATTGGACCGTGGGGTAGAGTTCTCCAGGTCGTATCGTGATGGATCCCGCTTCCCAATCCCGCAGCTCCAGAGGCCGGCGCGTCGCCGCCCTGGGCACCGTCGTGGCGCTGCTCGCGTGGCTCGGATCCCCCTTGCAGATCGACGGGGCGTTCGGCGTGCGCACGGTGATCGCTCAAGAGCGGCCGTCGGTGGCCGTCCTGGGGGTGCACGGCTCCGGGGAGCAGGACGACGAGACCCTGGCCGCCATCGACAAGTCGGTCTTCGAGGGCTTCAAGATCGCCGCGCGCTACAACGTCCTGCCCACCGAGGACCTGCGCGAGCGGTTCCTGCCGGCGCGGGGCCAGCTGCTCGAGAGCGTGTTCCTGGGCGGCGCCCGAGACGCCTTCCAGGAAGGCCGGATCCACTACGAAGCGGCGCGCTTCGAGCAGGCGATCAAGGCCTTCCGCCGGGCCGAGTCCGAGGTCGCGGGGAGCACCGAGTTCCTGCACGACCAGCGTCTGATCGTGGACGTGCAGCTGTACATCGGGCTCGCCTACGCGTCGATGGGCCAGAAGGACGACGCCCGGGAGGCCTACGGCGAGGTGCTCCGCATGGCGCCCGACCGCGTGCTCGACACCCTGGAGTACTCGCCCAAGATCGTGTCCCTGTTCGATGACGTTCGGGAGCAGGTCCTGTCGCGCGATCCGGCCACGATGGTGGTGCGCGCGCCCAAGGGGGCCCAGGTCTTCCTCGACGGCCGTCGGGTCGGCGCCGGGCCGAGCACGCTGGCCAACCTGCCGCCGGGCTTTCACACCGTCCTGGTGGAGAAGGACGGCGAAGGCCGCTGGTTCCGCGAGCTGACCCTGGAGCCCGGCTCGGAGCAGACGCTGGAGCCCGAGCTGTCCCTCAAGGGGCTCGGACGCGGCGACGATCCGGTCGAGGGGGCGCGTTCCCGCCTGGTGCGCCGCCTGTACCGCGAGGTGGCTCGGGTCACGGGCACGGATCTGGTGGCCATCGCGTCGTTCGATGCGGACGGCAACTTCGTGCTGGCGCTGTACTCCGCCCGGTCCGACACCTTCTCCGAGGGGCTCTCGGCCAGCCTGCGGGCCTCCCCCGGCGCGCGCGACGCGTTCATCAAGCAGCTGGTGGAGCGCCTCGCCATCTACGCGGACACGACCGGCGCCATCAAGAGCGAGCGCGTCACCGCCGACACGCCCCCGATGAAGCTCGGGGCAAACCCCCTGCTCAACAGCCTGCTGTTCGGCGCGGCGCCCGCAGCCGTGGCCGTGGCCCAGACCCAGGAGCCTGCGACTACCCGCACCCGCAAGCCGGTCAAGCCGGGCGCGGTGGTCGGGGTGATCCTGGGCATCCTCGGGGCTGGCGGAGCGGCCACCGGCATCTACTTCGCCGTGCGGCCCCAGCCCGAAGCGTCAGGCACCTTTTCCATCGCCATTCCCTGAACTCCCCGATCGGGGGGCGGGGGGCGCCGGCGGCTTGCGCGGCGGGTACAGGCGGTCCGACATGCTTCGCAGCCGGCGCGAGGCCCGTCCGAACACCGTGTCCGCGTCGGGCTCCTCGGCGACACCGGCGGGGCGACCGAGGCCCAGCTCGACGGCCTCCCCGATGCTGCTCGCGACCCAGACGTGGAAGCGTCCCGCGGCGATGTCCGCCACGACCTCCCGGTCCACCTGCAGGTCCCCGACGCTGGCTTCGGGGATCAGCACGCCCTGCTGTCCGGTCAGATCCCCCCGATCCCGGCAGGTGCGCCACCAGCCGGCGATCTTCAGGTTCAGGGAGCCCACCGCGATCAGCTCGCCGCGCTGGTTCATCGCGCCCGTCATGGCGACGTCCTGACGCGCCGGCAAACCGGACAGCGCGCTCAGCAGCGCCACCGCCTCGGCGAGGGTCGCGGAGTCGCCGTCAACCTTTCCGTAGTTCTGCTCGAACACCAGGGACGCGGACACGGCGAGGGGATGAGACTCCGGCGCGAAGGTCGCGCTGAGCCACGAGCCCAGCTGGAAGACGCCCTTGTCGAACGAACGCCCCGAGTACCTGGCCTCCCGCTCGATGTTGACGATGCCGTGTCGCCCGACGGACACGCGGGCCGTGATCCGCCCCGGAATGCTGTAGGACGAAGCGCCCGAGCCGTACACCATCAGCCCGTTGACCACGCCCACGGCCTCGCCCGTCGTGGCCATCTGGAGCTGGTCGCGGCGCAGGCGCGCGCGGTGGGCTGCCTCCTGGGTACCGCCCCGCCACTGCAGGCGCGCCCAGGCAGCCTCCACATCGGAGCTGCGCAGGCGCTCCTCGTCACCCCGCGAGAGCCGCGCCTCCGTCAGGATGCGTCGGGCGAGGTTGGGGTCCAGCGCCACGCGGTCCCGTCGGGCCGGCCGGCCCGCGAGCTGCTCCATCACGAACGCGTACGCCCCGAGCGACACGTCACCGAGGTGTCCGTCCTGGGCGATCCGCTGCAGCAGCGCGACCACCGGCGCGGCCTCGGTTGGGGCGCGGGGCAGGTCGCTGCGCAGGGTCACCCGCTCGTCCCACAGCTGGTCGAACCGCGCGTCCTGATCGCGCAGGGCCTTGCGGGCCCCGTCCGATCCGATCAGCACGATGGACGCGGCGCACGCGTGGGTGACGGTGGCGGCGCCCGGGGTGGCGGGAAGCTCCGTCGTCGCGCCGTGCACGATGGCCTCGATGACCGCGCCGAGGCGAGCTCGATCCGCGACGAGGTCGTGGGCGTCGAGCACGAGCGCGCTGCGGTCGGCCCGGGCCAGGAGCCCCCGCACTCCCACGCCGCGCAGCGCCGCCTCGGTGGGGTGGGGCGCGACCTGCACGTGTGCGTCGTCCATCCGTCGGGCGAGGGCGCCCGCGACCTCCACGGCCGAGGTGGCGATGCCGTTGTTCCTGACCATGTCCAGGTGCCTTGGGTGACCGCCCCGTTGGATGGCCCCGACGAGCCGGTCCAGCGCCTCCACTGCGCGCTCCTGGCCCCACAGGCCCAAGGGCTCGGGCGAGGTCCAGGCGGCGCGCCGGATCCACACGCGCGGACAGCTCCAACGACAGTCCGCGGCGGCCACCTCCCGAGGAGCGGGGGGAGCGAGAGCGCTGGGGTGGGGCATCACTCCTCGACGCGGAAGGTCTTGCGGGCGACTTCACCGCCCTTGACCGACACCTTCTCGGTCCGGTCCAGGCCGGTGCGCTCGTTGACGACGCGGATCGAGTAGCTGCCTGCCGCGATCTTGTGCTCGAACAGCGGCGTCGTGTCCACGTACGCGCCGTCCACGTACACCTTGGCCCAGCCGGAGCTCACCTGGACGCTGAGCTTGCCGGGGGCGTCGGACACGGCGCTCTCCGCCTTCGGCTCCAGGGTGCGGCTGAGCCGGCGTCGCTCCCCCGGGGGCGGCGCGTCCACCACGGCCTGCACCGACTGGTATCCGCTGATCCGGAACTCGACGTTGTAGGACTCGCCCTCGCGGCCCTCCTTCCAGTTCAGCGGAGTCGAGCCGATCGGCGTGCCGTCCACGAAGACCTTGGCGCCCTCGGGGGTGGAGCGGAAGGAGATGATCGACACGGATGGCTCGTCCTGGGCGGTGGGCTCCTCGGGCACGACCGCCCGGGGGGTCGCCGCCTCCTTCGGCGGGCGGATCGGGGCCACCACCACCGGCGCGGGGGTCGGCGCGTCCGGCTGCTCCTGGGGGATGGCGGTGAGCATGATCTCCGTGTCGTAGACCTGGCCCGCGACGAGCTCGAGCAGCTTCTCCCGCGGCTCGAACCCGTCGGCGCTGATGCGCAGGGTGTGCTGCACGTCCGGCACCACGAGCCCGTAGGTCGCCGTGATGGGGGTTCCATCGAGGGTGATGAGCAGGTTCGGGGCGTCCGCGGGCTCGATGACCACCGACAGCGTGGCGGTGGCGTCGTCCACGGGGGCCGGGTTGATGAACCACGTCACCCCGGCCACCACCACCAGGAGCGCCGCGAGGGCAAACATGATCCCGCTCAAGCCCCGGCGGTCCCGGGACGGCTCCGGCGGGGTCAACGTGCCCGAGCCGGAGCCGGGCGCCTGGCCGGGGGCGGGCACGATGGCGCTCAGTGGTGCGTCTTCGTCCTCCAGCTCCAGGTCGTCCTCGACGCCGTAGTGCAGCTCCTGGGCGAGCTTCGTCGCGACCTGGATGGTGTTGCGCTCGCCGCCGATCTCTTCGGCGAACAGATCCTCCATGAACGCCCGCATGCGCGGCTGCAGGCGCTCGGGGGTCTCCGGGAGCAGGTAGTCCTGCAGATCCCGCTGCATCGACACCGAGTCCTGGTAGCGCGCGTCGCGGTCCACGGTGAGCGCGCGCAGGCAGATCCGGTCCAGCTCTGGCGGCACCTGCGGGTTGTAGCTCGACGGCGCAGGCACCTGCCCGGAGCGGATCGCCTCGACGATCTCGTAGTCGTTGTCGCGCTTGAAGAGGCGATTTCCCGTCAGCATCTCCCACAGGCAGATGCCCGCCGCGAACAGGTCCGAGCGATGGTCCAGGTCGCCGCCTCGGGTCTGCTCGGGCGACATGTACTGGAACTTGCCCTTGAGCAGGTGGCGCTCTTCGGACTCGTCCCGGGTGGTCTCCGCCTTCGCGATGCCGAAGTCGACGATCTTCGCCTGGCCCTCGTACGAGATGAGGATGTTGGACGGAGAGACGTCCCGGTGAACGATGTTCAGGGGCCGGCCGTCGCCGTCGTTGTGCGCGTGGGCATACCCCAGTCCCCGCACGGCCTCGTGGGTGATCGCGGCGGCGAGGTCCAGCGGCATGCGCTGTCCACGCTCCGCCAGGCGCCGCATGATCGACTTGAGGTCCTTGCCGTGCACCGCCTCCATGGCCAGGAACCAGTGGGGGCCCAGCTTTCCGAAGTCGTGGATGTGCACGATGTTCGGATGCACCAGCTGCACCGTGAGCTTGGCTTCATCGACGAACATCTCGACGAAGGCGGGATCGTCGGCGAAGCGGCTGAGGATGCGCTTGACCACCAGGAGCTTCTGGAAGCCCGCGTGGCCGAACGTCTTCGCCAGGAACACCTCGGCCATCCCGCCGACCGCGATCCGGTCGAGCAGGTAGTACTTGCCGAATGGCTCCGGCTCGAACGGCGGGGGGCCGTTGCTCGCCGTTGCTCCCTGCAGGGACTCGCCCTGGGACTCCACGCTGCGCACCCTTTCGACGCACTGGGGGACCGGATCGATCCCCAGCAACAAACCACTATACGGACGGGGGCGGTACCCGCTCAAGCCGCACCGCGGGCCCGTTCGCGCGCGTGAGCGTACAGGCGTCGCATCCGATAGGCTCACAGTTCGTGCAAGCCCGCCGTCCCCATCTCGCATTCCTGACCGCCTGGATGGCCTGCGCGGCCACGGGCTGCGTGGCCCCGGAGTTCGACGTGCCCATCGAGTTCGTGGTCCCCGAGGGGCACGACTCCTTTGAGGGTCTGGACTACCTGGCCCTCAACGCGGACTACGGCGCGGGCCGCTTCTACGACTTCTGGCTCGAGGCGCCGGCGTCGGGGTCGACCTGGTCGATCCCGTCGATCCCCGTGGGGGACACGGTCGTGCTGTCCTTTGACGGACTGGTCAGCGATGGCCTCGGCGGATCGGGCCAGATCGTGGCCGCGAGCGGAGCCGCCGGGCCCCTGCCGATCGGACCCGAGCACGACGGGGTGTCGGTCCTGTTCAGCCGCCGGGGGCGGGTGGGGCGCCTGGTGGGGGCGCTCGACGAGGGCCGCATCGACCCCATGAGCGCGGTGCTGCCCGACGGCCGCGTGCTGGTGGCAGGCGGGTCCCGGGGGACGGACGACGACGGCGATCCGGAGGCCATCGACTCCGCAGCGATCATGGGCGTGAACGGGGCCGCGGGATCCTGGACCTTCGAGCCGGTGGACCCCATGCGGGGCCGCCGCGTCAACGGCGTGGCGCTGGCGATCTCGGACTCGGGCACCGACTACGACGGCAAGGTCCTGGTCTTCGGCACCCTGCCGCTGCTCGCCCGCCGCGGCACCGGCGTGACCGTGGACAGCACCGAGACCGAGCTGGCCGAGGCCCAGGACATCGCCCGACCCGAGCTGTTCGACCCCACCGACGGCTCCTGGAGCGATCCCGAGATCGACGCGGCCTGGGAGCAGGAGTCCGCGCGGGCGTACTTCACCGCGACCCAGGTCGAGGGGCGGATCCTCGTGGTGGGCGGCGTGGTGTACCTGCAGGACGGCGGCGGGCTGGCCCTCCAGGTGGCCAGCGAGACCTTCGAGATCGACCTGGACAGCGGGGATGTCACCGAGCTGGGGGCCATGAACGACATCCGCTGGAGCCACACCACCACGCTGCTGCCCGACGGGCGGCTGCTGGCGGTGGGTGGCGCGAACGTGCCCACCACCCAGCAGACCTATCCCGAGCTGACCTCCGTGGAGGCCTTCGATCTCGCGACCAACACCTGGTCGAGCCTGGGCAGCCTGGAGCCCGGTCGCGCCGATCACATCGCCGCGTCGTTGCCCGATGGCCGGGTGTTGATCGCCGGCGGCCTCACCGGGATCGACACGGTCACCCTGGGGGACAGCTGGCTCTTCAACCCGTCCACGGACTCGTTCGCGGACGCCGGTGAGATGGTGACCCCGAGGGCCCGGGCCACCGCTTCGGTGCTGGCCGACGGGCGGGTGCTGGTGTGCGGCGGGGAGGACGAGGACCGAGCCGCGGTGTCCGGCTGCGAGCTGTGGACCCGAGGCGCGAGTGGGGCCGTAGGGGTGTGGAGCGCGATGCCGGATCCGGCCGGGTCCTGGACTCCGAGGGCGGGCGCGGCGGTGGCGCTCCTGCCGGGGGGCGAAGCGGCGGTGTTCGGCGGCCTCGATGCAGGCGGCGAGTACACGACAGACGTCCTGATCGTCCGTCCCTGAGCCGACCCGTGGGCCGCGCTCAGCTCCTGGTCACTCGCCCGCGAACGCTCCGCCGGGGCCGTTCTCCATGTCCTCGCAGGTGAACCGGGCGCGCAGCCCGATCACCCGCTCGCCGGCGTCGTTCTCGGCGGTACGCACCAGCTGCCCGCACGACACCTCGTAGGTCTCGAGGTCGTCGCTCTTGCCCGCGAAGTTCTTGCGGCAGTCGGCGACCTGGTTGTCCTGGGGCGCGAGGCCGCAGTCTTCCCAGTAGTCGGCCATCTCCTTGCAGAGCTTCTGGCAGTCGTTGGTGCAGCCGCCCACGAGGAGGAGCAACGAGCCCAGCAGGGCAAACACGATGAGTCGCGAGGTCACTTCGTCGTCCTCCTACTCGGCCGGGGCCGAGTCGTCATCATCCTCCCCCGGAGGGCAGGCCGCCAGATCCCAGGAGCAGCAGCTCCCATCCTGTGCCGAGTGCATCGCACGCACTTGGGTGACGCGCGCCGTGCAGTCCGCGTTCTCTTCATCCGATGTCCGGCTCTGCCGGTAGTCGGAGATGCAGGTGACGCGCTCATCGTCGGTGTTCACGGCCTTGCAGGTGTCGCGCTGGTAATCGAACCAGGCGGTGCAGAGTCGCTGGCACTCAGAGCTGCAGCCGCTTCCGAGCACGAGGCTGGCGGCGGCTGCGACGGTCATCAGAAGGGTTGCCGCCCGTCGCCGCATCCGCGGGATGGTACCCGTTCCGGCCCCATCGCGGTGGCGGTGGGCGGTCCGCCCGGTCTACCTTCCAGGTGTGACCGCCCCTCCCAGGAAGCTCCGCAACTGCGGGGTGTTGCAGATCGAGCCCACCGACTTCTGCAACCTGACGTGCCCCATGTGCCACCCCCAGCAGGGGTTCCGGCCGACGCTGCACGGCGATCTGCTCAAGGGCTACATGGACACGGGGCTGTTCCGCAGCATCATCGACGGCATCGCGGCGAGCGACGTGTGCTTCGACCACCTGATCTTCCAGTGGCTGGGCGACCCCTCCCTGCACCCCGAGCTCTTCGAGATGCTCGCCTACGCGTTGGACCACGTGGGGGATCGCTTCGGCTACTTCCGGATCGACACCAACGCGATCCTGCTCACGCCCGACCGCATCGAGCAGCTCGTGCAGGCCTACGCGCGCCATCCCCTGGTGCCCGTGCTCATGGTGTTCAGCCTGGACGCGATCACCCCGGAGACCTACCGCGTGGTCAAGGGGCGCGACTACTTCGACGTCGTCATGGACAACGTGATGCACTTCCTGCGGCGCCGCGGCGAGCTGGACCTGGACTGCATCAACCTCAACGCCGAGTTCCAGTTCGTGCTGCAGAAGGGGAACGCCCACGAGGCGCGCCAGTTCGTGGACCACTGGGACGCGGCCTGCGCCCAGGGCCGCAACGGCGTCGGTTACAACGACATCATGGTGAAGCGGATCAGCGTCGGCACCGGCGGGGCGAAGCAGCAGGAGGCGGACCGCCTGTACGCGGCGACCATCGCCGAGCAGGGGCTGGTTCCCTTCAGTGAGGAGCACATCCACCTGAAGCTGTGGATGGAGCGCGCCTGGCAGGAGCACGACGATCCGGGGGCCAGCGGCACGGATCTGGACATCGACCAGAGCGGGCTCGCCAACCCCGATCTGCGGACCGGCGCGCTGCTCTGATGGGGCGCCAGGGCAAGCCCAAGGGAGCGAAGGGCAGCACGTTGCTGCGGGTGCTGACGCCCCGCGAGGTGGCCACCTCGGAGCTGCCCCCGAGCGACCGCATGCCCTGCCCGGGTCTGTGGAAGACCCCCGTGATCCGCTGGGACGGCGAGCTGATGGCCTGCTGCGCCGACGTGGACAACGAGATCTCCATCGGCAGCCTGCGGGACCACACCTTCGACGCGCTGTGGTTCGGCGAGCGCATGACGGAGCTGCGGCTGCTGCACATCGAGGGGCGCTTCGACGCCATCCCCAAGTGCTGGTCCTGCGGCGGCATCAACTTCTACAAGATGGAGCCGGGCGAGGTCCGCGAGTACCTCGATGAGGTCGGGCGCGCCGATCTGTACGCGATCTACCGCCGCCGGATGGGCCTGCCGTCCGAAGGGCCCTAAGCCTCGGCGGTGGGCGGCGGGGGCGGCTCGTCCGCGGCGTCTTCGTCCTGGGTGAGGGCGTCGATCTCGCCGGGGCTCAGGGTGGCCCCCTCCAGGGCCTGCTGGGACTCCTCGAGCAGGTCGAACAGCCGCTTGACGTCCACCTCCATGGCGTCGCGCTGGGCCTCGACCTGGCGCAGGACCCGGCCGGCCTTCTCGAGCTCCACCTGCAGCGTGTCCCGATGCGCCTGCACCTCCTGCAGCTGCGCGCGGGCGCTGTCCAGCTCGGCCTGCCGCGTCTCCCGCTGGGCTTCGGCGGCCCCCAGGAGCACCGACTTCTGGTCCGTGTCCGCGGACAGGGAGCGCACCGCGTAGTCCTTCTGCTCCACCTGGGTGCTCAAGGTCACGATCTGGAGCTGCAGCGCGTCGCTCTCCTTGCGCAGGGTCGCGATCTGCTCCGCGGCCTTCGCCAGGCGCCGCCCGCTCTTGGCGAGCTCCTGGCCCTGCACCCGCCGCTCGTAGGCGGCCTCGTCGGCGGCGGCCCGGGCCGCGTCCCGCTCCTCGGTGGCGGTCTGGAGCCGGGCCATGGCCTCCAGGGAGGCGCGCCGGGCGCTCGCTTCGGAGGCCTCCAGGGCCAGGCGGACCTCCTCCTCGGCGGTGGCGAACAGGGACAGGAAGTGGTCTTCGAGCTCGGTCCGGAGGCGCTGGGACTCGTGCAGGGCGCGGGTCTTCTTGGCGACGTCCCCTTCCAGATCCGCGGCGCGGCCGGCGAGGGCCAGTCGCTCGGTCTCGATGGCCTCGATCCGCGCCCGCTGCTCCTCCGCAGCCACCCGGGCCGCGTCCAGACGGGCGCTGGCGAGCCGCCGGTCCTCGAACGCGCGGGCCTGTGCGGCCCCGAGCTCGTCCTGCTTCTTCCGGCCATCGGCGCGGGCGCTGGCCAGCTCGGCCTCGAGGCGCTCCGCCTCGACGGTGGCGGTGGCTCCCCTGCCGGTGGCGGCTTCGAGGTCGGCCCGCAGCGCCCGGATCCGCTCCTCGGCGAGGGCCTGGGCCTCGGCCTGTCCGGCGCGTAGGGCCTCCTCGGTGGATCTCGCCGCCGCCTCCAGCTGCTTGAGCTCGGCGCTGCGGGCGCGCAGCTGCTGTCCCGCGTCGGCCGCCTGCTGGGTGGCTCGATCCAGGTCCCGGCGAAGGGCCGCGCGCTCGGTGGCGAGGCCGGCCAGACGCTCTTCGGCCTGCCGCAGCAGGTCGGTCGCTTCGTTGCTCGCCGTCTCGAGCTGCTGGGTGGCGCGCAGGCGCACCTGCTCGACCTCGCGGGCGGCGCGGACCACCGCGGCCTCGGCGTGGTCCCGGGCGGCGGCGGCCTCTCGGTCCTTCTTGTCGGCGTCGGCCCTCAGCCGCGCCAGATCAGCGGTCTGTCGTGCTTCGAGCTGCTTCAGGTCCTGCTGACGGATCCGCAGGAGCTGCTCCGCGTCCACGGCCCGGTGGGTCGCGGCGTCCAGATCGACGGTCAGGCGGGAGCGCTCGGCGACGAGATCCCTCCGCTGGCCCTCGGCCGCGCGGAGCAGCGCCGTGGCTTCGGCGCTGGCGGCCTCGAGCTGCTGCACGGCGCGCAGCCGGACCTCGTCCACCTCCTTGGCGGCCCGCACCACCACCGCCTCGGCGCGCGCCCGGGCGGCGGCGCGCAACGGATCGGCCGGGGCGACGGCGACCGAAGACCG